>DASQHF010000148.1:0-9740 GCA_035632215.1 Micropepsaceae bacterium
AAGATCGAGGTTCTTGCCGGGCTGCGCCTTTACTTTCGGCGAGTCGACGAGGCCATAACCGCGCACCCAAACGTCATAGGTGCCCTTGGGAAGATCGGGGATCAGATAACGGCCCTGATCGTCGGTGACGACGATCTTCACATATCCGGTGGGGAGGTCCTTGGTCTGCGCGATCACCCAGACCCCGGCTTCGGGCCCCTTGGCGCTCGTCACGACGCCGCCGATGTCGTCAGCCGCGACGCGCAATTGTTGGGCTTGTGCTGCACTGGTGAGAGCCGCGAAACTGACGCCGAGCATGGCGATGGCTGTGATGCGCATGAATCTCCCCTAAAAGCCTTGGTTGGCGCGACACCTATACCCTAGGGCGCGCCTGAGCGTAAGCGATCAACGTGTGGGCGAAGTGGCGGGGCAAAATTCCTCGTCTTGCCATCATGGATTTGTCGATTTAGGGGAGCACCGTTCGTCGATTGAGCAAACCACGGGTCGAAGGGAGCAGTTTCATGGCCAAGGCCAAGAAGAAGTCCGCGAAGAAGCCGGCAAACGCGAAGGCAAAACGGCCAGCCAAAGCCCGCCAAGTGCTCGTGCTCGTGGCGACGCGCAAGGGCGCCTGGCTCTACAAGGGCGACGCCGGGCGTAAGAACTGGCGCGCGGATGGCCCCCATTTCCTGGGCCACATCATCAACCATCTGGTGCTCGACCCGCGGGATAAAAGAACGCTCCTGGCCGCGGCCAAGACTGGACATCTGGGCCCGACCGTCTTCCGCTCGACCGATATGGGGAAGACCTGGAAAGAAGCAGCGAAGCCGCCTGCCTTCCCGAAAGCCCCAGAGGGCACAAAGGGCCGTACCGTCGACCATACCTTTTGGCTCACGCCCGCGCATCCGAACGAGCCGAACGTCTGGTACGCCGGAACTTCGCCCCAGGGGCTGTTCCGTTCCGAAGATGGTGGCGTGACCTGGGAGCCGTTCTCGACCGTGAACGAAGATCCGCAATACCGCATCTGGATGGGAACCGTGCAGGACGGGACGCCCGACGGCCCGAAGATGCATTCCATCATCATCGACCCGCGCGATCCCAAGCACCTCTATTTCGGGATGTCTGGCGGGGGCGTGCACGAGAGCCTCGACAGGGGAACGACCTGGACGCCGCTCGTCAGCGGCATGGAGGTCGTCGAGGGCTTCGATCCCAAGAACATCATGTTCCACGATCCCCATTGCGTGCGGCTGTGTCCGAGCAATCCCGACCGTCTTTATCAGCAGAACCATTGCGGGATTTACCGACTGGACCGGCCGGGGACGGAATGGGTGCGCATCGGCAAGAAGATGCCCGGCAAGGTCGGAGACATCGGTTTCCCCATGGTGGTGCATCCGCGTGACGACAGAACCGTCTGGGTGTTCCCGATGGACGGTCAGACGGTCTGGCCGCGCACGAGTCCCGAAGGAAAGCCCGCGGCATTCGGCACGCGTGACGGCGGCAAAAGCTGGCGGCGCTTAAGTTCGGGTCTCCCGGAAGGCGCGGCGTGGTGGACGGTGAAGCGCCAAGCGATGACCGCGGACGCGCAGGATCCGGTGGGACTCTATTTCGGCACCACCAGTGGTGAGCTGTGGGCGAGCCGCGATGAAGGGAAGAAATGGAACCTGATCGCGGGCCATCTCCCCGAAATCTACGCCGTGGAAACCGCGGAGCTGTGATGGGCCGATGAAGGTCCTCATTCCGACGCCGCTGCGCTCCTACACAGTCGCGCGCGAAGTCGACGCGGAAGGCGCAACAGTTGCCGAGCTCCTCGCCGACCTCGAGCGGCGCTATCCCGGCATCCGGTTCCGGATGATCGACGAGCAGGACAACATGCGGGCGCATATGCGCTTCTTCGTCAACGGCGAGCAGGTCTTCGACATGGCGCGCCCGCTCGTCTCCTCCGATTCCATCCAGATCGTCCAGGCGTTGAGCGGAGGATAGGGGGCTGCGCTTCGTCGAGCGCGGGATTACACTCCTGGCTGCCACGAAGAGGAACACCCACATGGCGCGCAGCGTTCTTGGCCTGTCTGCGATCGCGATTTCGTCGCTTCTGCTTAGCTCCACGGCTTTCGCCGAGGTGCAGCTGAAATCGGCGACGCTGAATGGCATGAAGGTGAACTACAAAGTCGTGCTGCCGAACAATTTCGATCCGGCCAAAGCCTATCCGGCCGTGCTCGCCTTCCCGCCCGGCGGACAGGACATGCAGATGGTGGATGTCGGCATCAACGGCAATTACCGCGCTCAGGCCGAGCAGAGGGGCTATATCGTGGTCGAGCCCGAGGCGCCCAACGGCACGCTCTTCTTCGAAGGCGGCGAGAAGATCTTCCCCGCCTTCATCACCAAGATCCTCGCCGACTACAAGATTGAGAACAACAAGTTCAACATCGCTGGAAATTCGAACGGCGGCTTGAGCGCGTTCCTGATCGCGTCGAAATATCCGCAATACGCTGTCTCAGTAACGGGCTTCCCGGGTCTGCTCGACGATGCGAGTCCGCAAGGCCTGGCCGCGTTAGGCAAGATGTGCATCCATATGTTCGCGGGCGAGCTCGATTCCGGTTGGCCCGAGGAGATGAGGGCTGAGGCCGATAAGCTCAAAGCCGCCGGCTACAACGTCACCTATTCGCTCGAGAAGGGGCAGCCCCACGTCATCCGTACACTGACGGGTGCGGGCGCCAAGCGCCTGTTCGACCAGTTTGACGCCGCCCGCAAAGGCGCCTGCGCGAAGTAGTTCGCGAGGGGGCTAAATCGGCTCGCGAATGGACGCGCTTCTTTCTGCGCGGGGAAGCGTCAGGGTCTTCCCCTCCAAATACGCCGCCAAATGTTCGCTCAAGTCGCGCGCGTCATCGCCCGCACCGTCGATGAGAGCGGACTTGCGCCGGCGCAGGAACTGCATGCCCATGAGATAGAGGCCGGGCGATGTGCTCACCACGCCGCCGTCGTGGCGGATGTGGCCCTTGCGGTCGAGCACGGGAAGGTTCAGCCACGAATAGTCGGGCGTGTAACCCGTCGCCCACAGAATCGTCCGGATGCCGTCGCGCGCGAAATCGAGGGTGAGCGTCGGCGATTCTTCGACCCGCGTCGGCGGCAGACGTTCCGGCAGCGCGACCTCGCGGTCTAAGTCGTGCTCCTTCGCCCAAAGGTCGATCGCGTCCAAAAGCCGGCCCATTTTGAGATCGGAAAGTGCGCACTGGTTCTTGAGCGAGCCCGAGAATAGCGCCTTGCCGTTGCTGATCGCTGCCAATTTTCCGACGAGCTTTACGCCTTCGGCCGTCAGCGCGTTCAAATCCAGCGTCTTGCGCTCATCCGAGCCGGTGAGCTGGAGCGAGGGCACGCGGCGCGCTCGTGTTATGTCCTCGACCTGGTCGTAGCGCTCGTCCCAGACGCCGGCCACATCCATCCACCACGCGATGTCCTTGCCGCGATAGACGCGCGGCATGCGGATGTGCTCGCCGATAGAGATCGTCACCGGCCGCCCCGAACGGTGGATCTCGTCCGCGAGCTGCGTTCCCGTCGCCGAGGCGCCGACAACGAGCACGCCGCCTTCGTCCAGCTGATCCGGATTCTTGTAGTCCATCGAGCTCAAGCTCGCGACCTGCGATGGTAAGTTCGCGGCCAAAGCCGGCACGCGCGCGATGTTGCAGGCGCCCGTCGCGATAACAACGGTTTTCGCCCGCCGGTCGCCGCGATCGGTCTTAACCGCATACGCGTCGCCATCGCGCGCGAGCGAGGTCACACGCGTCTGCGTCTCCACCGGCGCGTCGATCACGCGCGCATAACGGTCCAGGAAGGCGATGATCTCCGGCATCGTTCGGTAGCCGTCGGGATCGTTACCCTCATACCCAAATCCCGGAAGGCGGCTTTGCCAATTGGGAGTGAGCAGGCGCAGCGAATCCCAGCGTTCCTTCCGCCAGGAATTCGCGATTAGCCCTCGCTCGAGCACGACGTGCTCGATCCTTCGTTCGGACAAGCACCGGCTCATCGCCAAGCCGGCGTGCCCGGCGCCGATGACGACGGTCGCGACCTCTTTAGCGGTCAAGTGTCAGTTCACTTCCACCGAGACGTTCGTGGGGTTGGTGATGATGTCGTAGACGGCGGAACGCTTCTGCGACTGCGCGACGAGCGCTCTGATCTGCTCTGGCGTCGCGTCGGCGTCGATCTTGTATTTGACCTTGATGTCGTCGAAGCCGTTGCGGACATCGGAATCGATCCCGAGGATGCCCTGAATGTCCATCGAGCCCTCGAGCGTTGCCGCAACCGAGCGGAGCTGAATGCCGCGGTTCTGAGCCACCGCCGCTATGCCGGCGGTGAGACAGCTCGCCAAGCCGACGAGCACATATTCGACCGGCGTGATGCCATTGTCTTCGGACGCGAAGATGTCCGGGTGGTCGGCCTCGAAGGAGAATTCCGTCCGGTGCTTCTGCGTGTCGCCGAGCCCGAAGAATTCGCGGATCTTCGAGCGGCTGTGGGTGCCGTTCACCCAGTTGCAGGTTGCCTTCCATTTGAACTTGGCGCCTTCGGGCGCGTCGGTGAGCGCCGCGCGAGCGCCTAAGAGCGCTTCGACATTGACGCCATTGTTCACTTTCTTGACTGGCTCAGCCATCGTCTTGCTCCTTGCCGACTTCCCCATCTGACACGCGGTTCTAACGTGCTCAACGCGAGCCTAGGTTGCGCCGCTTAAGAGTCAAGGCGGACGCATTTCTGTTACAGTGGAACGCGAATGTCGCCGGAACGAGCTGTGTCGAAAGTCCTGAGCCACGAGGAGATCACGGGTTACGGCCGAGGCGGCTTCATATCGCCCATTCGCGTGCTCAGCCCCGAGGCCGCGGGCGAAGCCCGGCAATCGGGCGCGAAGGTCGAGCAGACGGTGAAAGAGATCTACGCCTATCCCGCCGATGTGGTGAAGCTCGCCGCCGACGCCATCCGTCCGGCGCGGTGATGGCAATTCCCGACCTGCAGCCCACGCTTGTCGGTCCGCGCGTGATCGTACGACCCGTGCAGCCCGCCGACTGGCCGGAAACGTTCGCAGCTGCAAGCGATCCGGAAATCTGGGCGCTTCACCCCGCGCGCGATCGCTACACCGAGCCGGTTTTTCGCGCCTTCTTCGATAGCGCCATCGCATCCGGTTCGGCGTTCGCCTTCGTGGATCGAAAAACCGGCAAGATCATCGGGTCGAGCCGTTATCACGGCTACGATGCGGCCTTGAGCGAGATCGAGATCGGATGGACGTTCCTCGCACGCTCCTATTGGGGTGGGAGCTACAATCTCGAGATCAAGCGCTTGATGCTGGCGCACGCCTTCACGTTCGTGGATACGGTCGTGTTCTGGGTTGGCGAAGCAAATCTGCGTTCGCAACGTGCAATGGAGAAGATCGGCGGCGAGCGCCGTCCAGGCCTCAAGACACGGCTTCTCGACGGCAAGCCCTGCGCGCACGTCGTGTTCGAAATCCGGAAACGAGATTTTGCTCCTTGAAAAGGCGATCTCAGGCGCGACCGAGCTAGTTGCCGCCCGGGAGCGCGGCACCCGAACGAGCAGCGGCATCAATGAGCAACGCACTCGGAGCGAGACCTTCCACCGTCCGGTGAAATTCCCAAACGAGGTATTTCGCGGTGTCAGGGCCGACCGATTGGAGATCGTGCAGGCTGCCCGCAGGCAGGAACACGATGGTCGGTGCGATGATTTTCTTGCCCATGATCGCTATCTCGCCGCGGATCAGAAATATCGCCACATCATGGTCATCGCGATGGGCAGTGTAGCCCGCGCCCGGCTTGATTCGCGAGATATGCGCATGGAGCTTGGCCAGGAAACCCGTCGCGCCTTCGTATATGCCCGTCATCGCCACCCGCCCTCGAGGACGCTCGTTCTCGACCCAGCTCGCCTTTAGGAACTGGGGATTGAGTTTCGTCCCTGCTGGCGCGGCCATCGATCGCCACTTGATCATCGCGTAGCTGACCGGTGCTTCGCTCACGTTTCTGATGGTGTGGAACTGGTAGGACGGGTAATAGATTGCACTCCCTACGGACGCGGAAAAAATGTCCGGAGTTTCGTCGCGATTAGACTTGGGCACGACGAGTTCGGCTTGGCCATTCATGACCACGAGAATCTCCTCGTCGACATGGGCGTGCGGCAGATGCGGTGAGTGTCCCGGCATCAGCACCGTGTAGTGGCACTCCATGAACTCGACCGAGCCGGTACGGCCGCAAAAACAAGGGACGGATTCGTAGGCGACACCGTCCCGGCAGCTTAAGTTTGGATCGATCCGATACGCGCTTGGACGAACATCGCGCTCGATGATGGCCGTCGGCGCGGGCACGACGTGGTTCGCGCTCGAATCTGCGGCTCCCGAAATCGCGATCACGGGGGGGCGGACGTCGTCACGGAACCGGAACGGCCACTCGAAATCCTGGTAATCGGGGATTCGCACCGGAATGTCGGCGCGGGCATATTGCAGCAGCAAGGACAGGCGCTGCGTGCCGCCCGGGTTCTCCGAACCGTGCCACAGCCGGCCATCGAACAGGATGGCTTCGCCGTCGCCGGGAGCGGCGCGGACGATTTCGGGCTTTCCGTCCTGTGAGCCTGCAAGACGCAAGATCGCCTCGTCCGTCCGCATCCCGCGCGAGATGCCCTCGCGCGCCGCGAGTTCCTGGAGAGTGGCCCCGCGATGAGACCCAGGAACGAGCTTGAGCGAACTTTGCGGCCCGATATTGATCAAGCCGATCCAGGCGGAAACAAATCCGCTCAACCCGGCCGATTCGATGTCGCAATGCCAGGGATGAATATCGCCGGGTCTGCGCATGACGATCGAGGCGCCCCACAGGATAACGTCATCGCCAATGAGCGCCCGCATGATTCGCAGGAGTTCGGGATTCGCCGCCGCGCGAAGCGCCTCCGCATCGACCGTTGCCAGTGCCTTTTCCCAGATCGGGCATTGATCCGAGACCGCGAGGAGCTGCTGGCCCAGCGTTTGCGCTGTTTCGGGACTCATCAAGCGGACCGGACCAACAAATCCGCGGTCGCGAAACGCCAGCATATACTCTTTATACAGATCATCTTGCATGCGCTGTTCCTTCGCCCCGCGCGAGCTTGTTGCGGCTTAAGAGCGCATGGAGCGAAATCAGCGGCACGCCGCCCGTCACCACAGCCTGCTTGAGCAAGATCCGGATCGCGAGCGGGAGCGCTTGGTAGGCTTCGCCCGCGACGAACAGGCCACCGATCCCTAAGAGCAGCGAGAACCCGGCGACGATCAGATTGCGCTCGTCCCACTCGACGGGTGCAAGATGCTGGATCGCGTGGATCATGACGACGCCGAAGAGAACGGTCGCGATCGCGGCAAGGACGGGGGTGGGCACCAGCACCAGCATCATGTCGAACTTGATGCAGGAGCCGAGGAGCATCAGGAGAATGCCGCAGGTAAGCGTCGCATAGCGCGAGCCGACGCGCGTATAGCGCAAGAGACCCATATTGTCGGGATAGATATGCGTCGCGTAGGTGCCGAGCACGGAAGCGATCACGCCGCCAAGGGCGACACTCATCAGCCCGCCCGACATGCGCGCGGGGCTCAGAGTCTCGCCTGCCCAATTGCCGACGACCGTATAGAGCGCCATCGAGGCGATATTCGCGGGCACCAGCACGAGCACAAATAGAGCCACGATGTCGGCGCGCACCTCGAAGCCGAACGGAAACCATTGCGGCGTGACGAGCCAGGGCGAGGCGATCACACGCGCGGGCGAGATCGGGATGAACATCGCATAGGCGAGGGTGCCGAGAATGAGGCCCACCAGCATCGCCACGCGGCGGAATTCTTTTCCTTTGAGTGTCACGAAGACGAGCACGATGACGGCGATAAGCCCGGCAAAAAGATTGACGCCGGGAAAGCCCGGGCTCGCTTTATCTCCGATCCAGGCGGGAAGGGAGGTGTTGGCGATCTGCACCATGGCCAAGAGCACCATGATGCCGGAGATCATCGGGCTCCTTAAGTAACGCGCGAAGAGGCCGGCGAAACTCCAGCCGCGGATGGGAACGGTCAAGAGAAACCAGATCCAGCAGGCGACGAAGCACGAACCGAAGGCGAGACCCAATCCTGCATCGGGAAGCGCGCCCAGTGCCATCAGCGCGGTGAAGGCCCCGACATATGGCCCGTGCACCATGGGGAGCTTGAGAATGAGGAGCGCTTGGCAAGCGGTAACGAAACCCGAAACCAGGAACGTCATGCCGTAGAGATGCGCGGTCTGGTCAAAGGAAAGATGCAGCGCCTGTCCCATGACGCCTGGGAAGACGAACATCCCGACCATGCCGAAGATGTGCTGGAAACCGAGGACGAGCGCTTGGGTGAAGGGGAGCGGCTCGTCGACGCCGACGTCGAAGGCGCGCACGGCCGCCGCCTCGTGTTCGGGCACGGACGCTTGTCCTACCGCGATTTCCGCCATCCGTTACCCCCGTGTGTGCGGCGCTATCTACTTGAGGTCTTTCTCTACGCTCTTCACTGGCGTTTCCGGTTTCAATCCGCGACGCGAACGCTTCTCCGTCTCGATTCCGTTCAGCTCCCAATCGCCAGCGGCCGTGCGCTTGGCGAAAGTCTCCCAGCTGTCGGCCCATTCGCCGAGCGTATAGCCGTGCCACGGCGAAACGGGCGACAGCGCCGGCAAACCAAGCTCCTCCCAGATCGCGCGTGCCTTCTCCATGAATTCGCGCTTCGGCAGCGCGAGCGGCGGCATCGGGTGCTTGAGCGTCGCATCGATCAGCATCGTCGAATCCTGCTTCGCCGGCCCGTATTGCGAGCCCTGCAAGCTCGTATGGTAGGGCGCGATGTGCACATCCTCGATTGGGTTCGAGCGATACGCGATCGACCATAAGATCGCATCGACCGACTCGGGATCGATGTCTTCGCTCACTCCGATCACGACCTTGCCGCATCCGGCCTGGAGATTCGCCGCGCCATAGAGCCCGCGCCAGACTTCCGTGCGCGGTGTCCCTTGCGCGTATTGCACGAAGATGACGGGGCGAAGATTCGTCAGCCGCTCGTGCATGACGACACGCTTGACGCCTTTGACCGAAAGCTGGTCGCGGAGGTGCGCGAGGAAGGTCGGCTCGTAGGCCACCTTCTTGATGACGGAGGATTCCGACGGCGTCACCTGACTAATAATGGATGTGAACACCGGCGCGCGCTTCATCGTGATCGCGGTCACCCTCATCGGCATGTTGAAGGCTTCGAGCGCGACATAGCCGTTGCTCTCGCCGAAGGGCGCTTCGGGCTCGAGCAAGTCGGGCTCGATCACGCCCTCGATCACGATCTCGGAATCCGCCGGCACGTCGAGATCGATGGTCGCGCATTTCACGACCGGGATCGGCGCGCCGGCAAGACCTCCGGCGACGCCCATCTCGTCCATGTCGATGGCGAGCTTCTGCGGACCGGTGAAGCAGACGATCGGCGCGCAGCCGATCACGATCGCAATCGGCATCGGCTGCTTCCGATCGCGGTATTTCAGCCAATGGAGATAGCCGCCGGCGCCGCCCGGCCGCGCCACCATGCGCACGCCCAAGCGGTCGGTGGCTTTGAGCCCCGCGCGATAAGTGCCCATGTTCTGGACGCCGTTCTCGAGATCGCGCGTTACGCACAGGGTCGCGGTCAAGTAGGGCGCGGAATCGAATCCCGGCGTCGAGACCGGAACGGGAAGCGCCGCGAGTCCGCCACCCGGCCGCTTCAGATCGTCGCCGGTGATAACCACTTC
>DASQHF010000149.1:0-12271 GCA_035632215.1 Micropepsaceae bacterium
AAGGATGCGTTCGAGAAGAAGCACGCCGTAAAGCTCGGCTTCATGAGCTTCTTCGTCAAAGCCTCTATCGCGGCCTTAAAGGAAATCCCGGCGGTCAACGCCGAGATCGACGGCGACGACATCGTCTACAAGAACTATTACGACATCGGCGTCGCGGTCTCGACCGAGCGCGGGTTGGTCGTACCCGTTGTGCGGGATGCGGATGCGCTGAGCCTCGCCGAGATCGAGAAGCAGATCGCGGAGTTCGGCGCCCGCGCGCGTGACAACAAGCTGAAACTCGAAGAGCTGTTGGGCGGCACCTTCACCATCTCGAATGGCGGGGTGTTCGGGTCGCTGATGTCGACGCCGATTTTGAACATGCCGCAATCGGGTATCTTGGGCATGCACAAGATCCAGAATCGGCCTGTCGCGGTGGGTGACAAGATCGAGATTCGGCCGATGATGTATCTGGCGCTCTCCTATGATCATCGGCTCGTGGACGGACGCGAGGCGGTGACCTTCCTCGTGCGCGTCAAGGAAAACCTCGAAGACCCGCAGCGCCTGCTGCTGGATTTGTAATCATGGCTGATAGCTTCGACGTCGTCGTCATCGGGGGCGGGCCCGGTGGATACAATTGCGCCATCCGCGCCGCACAGCTTGGCTTGAAAGCCGCCTGCGTGGACAAGCGCGGCTCGTTCGGCGGCACCTGTCTCAACATCGGCTGCATCCCGTCGAAGGCGCTGCTGAACGCGAGCGATCTCTACACGATGGCGCGGCAGGATTTACCCGAATTCGGAATCTCTGCGACTCCGAGCTTCGATCTCCAGACCATGATGAAATACAAGACCAAGGTCGTCGGCGAGCTGACCAAGGGCGTCGAATTCCTGTTCAAGAAGAACAAGGTCGAGGGCATTGTCGGCGAGGGCAAGATCACCGCGCCCGGGAAAGTCTCGGTCAAGACTAAGGACGGCGTCCGCGAGCTCGATGCGAAGAACATCGTGATCGCCACCGGCTCCGACGTGACGCCGCTTCCAGGCGTCGACATCGATGAACAGAAGATTGTCTCCTCCACCGGCGCATTGTCGTTTCCTGCCGTGCCCAAGCGCTTGCTCGTCGTGGGCGCGGGCGTGATCGGGCTCGAACTCGGCTCCGTGTGGCGGCGCTTGGGCTCGGACGTGCTGGTCGTCGAATTCTTCGACCGCATCGTGCCGGGGGTCGATTCGGAAGTGGCGCGCCAGTTCCAACGCTATCTCGAGCGCCAGGGAATGAAGTTCAAGCTTGCGAGCAAGGTCGTGGGCGTGGAACAAAAAGCTGAGACCCTGATCGCGGCGATCGAGCTCGCGGCCGGCGGCCAACGGGAGATGATCGAGGCCGACGCCATCCTCGTCGCCATTGGGCGTCGCCCATACACCGATAATCTTGGATTGGACGAAGTTGGCGTGAAGCGCGACGGCAAAGGCCGCGTGATCACGGACAGCCATTTCCGTACCAATGTCTCGGGCATCTGGGCGATCGGCGACGTGCGCGAAGGCGCGATGCTCGCGCACAAGGCCGAGGACGAGGCGGTTGCGGTGGCCGAGAATATCGCCGGACGAGCAGGCCACGTGAATTACGACGCGATCCCGTCGGTGATCTACACCTATCCGGAAGTGGCCACCGTCGGCAAAACCGAGGACGAGCTCAAAGCCGCTGGCGTCGCGTACAAGGTCGGCAAATTCCCCTTCACCGCTAACGCGCGTGCGAAGACGAATTTGAGCACCGAGGGATTCGTCAAGATCGTCGCCGACGCGAAGACCGATCGCGTGCTGGGCGTACACATGATCGGACCCGATGTCGGCAACATGATCGGCGAGGCGTCGCTCGCGATCGAGTTCTCGGCATCGGCCGAAGACATCGCGCGCACCAGCCACGCGCACCCCACACTGACCGAAGCCGTGCGCCAGGCCGCGATGGCGGTCGACGGCTGGACCATGCAGATGTGAGGGCAAGCAATGAAAAAAGCCCCGCGGGTGTTGGCCCGCGGGGCTTCTTGGTACGAGACTAACGCTTCTTGTCGAGGTTAGCCTTGCGCGTGCTTCAGATTGATCGCTCCGATACCGGCCGCGACGTTCAAGCCCGTATTGCCTTCGATGCTGACGGGCTGCAGCGCGATCGAGCGGTCGAAGCCGCCCAAGAGCACGTTCGCGCCGACCCCGACACCGACGGTGGCACTGGCGGTGGCGCCGCCATAGCCGCCTTCAAGCGCGCCCGGCTTCATATTCGACGACGGAGCGATCACGTCCCAGATCAGGACGCCACCATTCGTGAAGCCGATGTCGACGCCCACCTTGGTGATGTCGCCGTCATAATGTTCGGGCCTACCATTGGTCGGCACAAAGTTGCAGCGGACGTCCTTGGACGAGCCGAGGATATAGCCCCAGCCGCTCGAGACGTTACAGGTAAGAACGCCGACCTTTACGCCCGCCGCGTGCGCGGGCGCCGCAAGCATGCTTCCTGCCGCTAACAGAGCCGCACCGAGGGTCAAGCCGAATCTCTTCTTCATCGTTGCCTCCTGATGTTTCCCGCTCAAACGGGTAGGCATGAGGAGCGCAACCTGCGCTCCTACCGTGAAATAAAACGTCCCGTGAAAACGAGGGTTCCTGGGGGAGAGACGAGTGTGAAGAGGGTTTACCGGTAAGCAATGTGGTCAAATCGTGGCATTCGCTTTTGCCGGCGTTTTGACGTGCTCCGGGCGAAAGCCCATGCCGATCAGACGCGCGGGGATTCGCCGCAACAACGCGTACCGGTCGAGCAGCTTCACCAGAAATGGCGGGCGCGGATCGCGTTCGAGCTTCAACACACGCGTCATGACGTTGTTCTGAACCGCGCGTTGCATGGCTTGCGTCAGGCGCGTCGGGAACTCGCGCCGTTTCTGGATGCGTCGCAAAGTTTCGAGCGTAGGCCGTCCGCTCCTGAATGCCGGCACAAGGATATTTGCCGCCGCGACTGCGTCCTGAACCGCGAGATTGATGCCGACGCCGCCAATCGGCGACATCGCATGCGCGGAATCGCCGATGCAGACAAGCCCCTCGCGGCACCATTCGCGCAAGCGATCGACTTTCACGGTCAAGAGCTTCACTTGGTCCCAGTCTTTTAGCTCAGCCGTCCGGTCGGCGAGGTCGGGTGCCACACGAGCAATGGCGTTGCGGAAGGATTCCAAGCCTTGTGCGTGCAGCTTTTCCGCGCCGCCCTTGGCGATGACGAAGGCGCACTGCCAATAGTCGCCACGATCGAGCGAAACGAGGATGGCGCCGGCGGCGATGCGGCCGAAGGTCGTCGTCGAATCGCCCGGACGGCGCGAGAGCTTCATCCACAGCACGTCGATGGGAACGCCGTACTCGTCCAAGGGCAGCGCCGCCTTCTCGCGGATGATCGAATGGCGGCCATCGGCGCCGACGACGAGAGCGGCCTGGATGTCGAGGGTACCTTGAGGCGTACGTGCCGCAACGCCCGTCATACGGCTGCCCTCACTCAAGATATCCGTCGCTTCGGTTTCCATGAAGAGACGGAAATTCGCATAGCGCTTGGCCTCGCCGGCGAGGAAGTCGAGGAAGTCCCATTGCGGCATCAGCACCATGCATTTGCAGTGCCCCGGCACATGCGAGAAGTCGGCGATCTTCACCTTGACCCCGCCGATGGAGCCGCCGAGCTCCCGCACCTCCTGATGCGGGCGCTTTAAGAATTCGTCGAGCAGGCCGAGCTCGTACATGACTTCCAGCGTCGAGGGATGCACCGTGTCGCCGCGGAAATCGCGCAGGAAATCCTCGTGCTTCTCGAGGACGACCACGTCGAGGCCCGAGCGAGCGAGGAGCAGCCCCAGCACCATGCCGGCCGGACCGCCGCCGACGATGCAGACTTGGGTCCGGATTGGGTCGACGACAGCGCTCATAAGTTGAGACTACGTCATCTCGCGGCAGGCTTCAGCACAGGCAATGCAAGTGCCTACGGCATCGGCTGCCGATTTCGGCTATCCTGGCGGTCAAGAACCCCGGGAGGAATCCATGTCCGAACGCTTAGGACGGCGCAGCTTCTTGAACCATATGGCATTGGCTGCGAGCGCGGCGCGCTTGGCGCCCACCCTCGTCGCCGCGGGTACAGGCGCGGTTGCCGTGGAAGCAAAAGCTGCCGAAACGAAGAGGCCCGAGACCGGCTACACCATCAGGCTCGCGGACTATGCGTCGAAGTTCCGTTATGAGGACGCGCCATCGGACGTTCGCCAGCGGATCAAGGACTGCATCACCGACACGGTGGCGACGATCCTCTATGGCGGCCAGCTCCCCTGGAGCCAGAAGATCATCGCCCACGCCAAACGCACCGGGCCGGGCGGAAAAAGCGCCATCTTAGGCGCGAATGTCCGCGTGCAGGCGCCCTCAGCAGCACTTTCGCATGGCGCGATGGCGCACGCGTTCGAGCTCGACAATTTGACGGATCCCGATTCCGGCTCGCATCCGGGCGCGAGCATGTTCTCGGCCGGGCTAGCCATCGGACAGGATAGAGGCGCCTCCGGACGCGATCTCATCGCAGCGATGGCGGCGGGCGCCGAAGTGATGATCCGCGTCGGGCGCGCCGCCAAAGGCACGCTCGAGCCGCGCGGCTTCCATGCGCCCGGCACGACCGGACCCTTCGGTGGCGCGGTCGCGGCGGGGAAGTTATTGCAGCTCGATCCAGAGAAGATGACGAGCGCGTTGGGGGTCGCGGGCTCGCTTTCGGGCGGGCTTTTGGAATTCGCGCATTCGAACACCGGCGCGATGGTGAAGAAGCTGCATCTGGGGCGCGCAGCAGAATCGGGCGTGCTCGCGGCGAGCCTCGCTTCGGATGGATTCACCGGACCCGAGACGGTGCTCGAAGGCGAGGCCGGCTATCTGCACGCTTTCTGCAACGAGTCCGATAACACGGAGCTGACCAAAGAACTCGGCCGGACCTATGCGTCGATGGACATCATGATGAAGCGCTTCGCCTGCCACATCACGGCCCACCGCCCCGTCGAGGCGATGATGGATTTGAAGAACGAATACAAGTTCGGGCCGAACGACATCGAAGCGATCGCGATCACCGGCAATCAGCGCATGGCGACGGTGAACAATATCCCCGCGCCGCCCGACGTTCTGCTCGCGCAATACAGCATCCCGTTCTCGGTTGCGCTCACGATGTATCGCAATCCGATCGATCCGGATTCGTTCGACGAGAATGTGCATAAGGATGCGCAGATCCTTGCCATGTCGAAGCGGGTGAAGATGCTGGTCGCGCAAGGGCAATCGCGCGAGAACTTGAAATCCGTCGTCGCGGTGACGCTGAAAGGCGGCCGCACGGTTTCGCGCGAGGTCGTCGATTTCCTAGGCACCCCGGCGCGGCCTTTCGATCGCGACGGCTTGAAGGAGAAATTCCTGCTGCTCGCCAAGCGTTTCCCCAAGCCCGCGATGGAACGCATGTTCGACCGGTTGCAGACGCTGGAGAACGAGAAGACGCTGGATTGGATAGCGGTTTAGCCGTTTAAGCTAGGCGTGAACTTTGGTTGTCAGCTCGATACCGAGAGCCTTCATTACGGCGATCGTCGTCTTCAGTGTCGGATTGCCCTTCGGACTGAAGGAACGATAAAGCTGTTCGCGCGAGAGTCCGGTTTTGTTGGCAATCTTCGCCATGCCTTTGGCACGAGCCACGACTCCAAGGGCGTGAGCGATGTAACCTGCATCTTCGGATGTAAAGGCATCTTCAATGAACGCAGCAATCGCCTCGTCAGAGGTCAGTAACTCGGCCGTGTCGAACGGGATCGCTTTCTTCTTCTTCATGTCACTCAATCCATGTAGCTGCTAGCCGCGCCGCGGTCTTGATGTCCTCGTCCTGCGAGCTCTTGTCGCCAGCACAGAGCAGAAGGATTACCGTCTTGGCGCGCTTGCAGAAGTAAACGCGATACCCCGGGCCATAGTGAATCCGCAATTCGCTAATTCCTCCACCGACCGATGCCACATCACCCATCAAGCCATAGGCTAGACGTTCCAATCGCGCGGCAATGATACCTCGGGCTCGTTCGTCCTTCAGTCGCGCGTGCCACTTACGGAAGGTATCCGTCCGTCTCAGTTCAAGCATTGGGTTGTAGTTTATAAACTACGTTCGGTCAAGTGGAGCGGGCGCCGTTAGAGAGACTTGATTTGTGCCAGGATATTTCGGCAGAAGTTTGTTCCGCTGCCCCGACCGTGGGTACCCATGCCATCGCTGTTCAGTGAATTTCGCCTCAAGGACGTCAGCTTAAGGAACCGCATCGGCGTTTCGCCGATGTGCCAGTATTCGGCGATCGATGGATTGCCGACCGATTGGCACTTCGTGCATTTGGGCGCGCGCGCCGTCGGTGGCGCCGCGCTCGTCATCGCCGAAGCGACGGCTGTCTCGCCGGAGGGTCGGATCACGCCGGGCTGCACCGGCATCTGGTCGGACGCGCACGCGGAGCGCTTTGCGCCGATCGCGCGCTTCATCAAGAGCATGGGCGCGGTGCCCGGAATCCAGCTCGCGCATGCCGGCCGCAAGGCGAGCGCGGAAGTGCCCTGGCTCGGCGGCAAAGGCCTCGCGCTCGACGATCCGCGCGCCTGGGAGCCGATCGGGCCCTCGCCGCTCGCGTTCGGCGCTTTGTTGCCGCGCGTGCCGCGCGAGATGACGAAGGCTGATATTGCGCGCGTGCAGAGCGAATTCGTGGCCGCGGCCAAGCGGGCGCGGACCGCGGGCTTCGAATGGCTGGAGCTTCATTTCGCGCATGGCTATCTCGGGCAGAGTTTCCTTTCTCCCATCGCGAACAAGCGAACCGACGAGTATGGCGGCGACTTCGAAGGCCGCTCGCGCTTCATCCGCGAGACCTTCGCTGCCGTGCGCGGAGTGTGGCCGGAGAACCTGCCGCTGACCGCCCGCCTCGGCATGACGGATTTCTTGAAGGACGGTCTTCCGCTCGAGGAGTCGATCGAGCTCGTGCGCCGACTGAAGTCAGCGGGGCTCGACCTCATCGACACGAGCCTGGGCGGCAACTCGCCCGATGTCTCAGGCGTGCCCTATGGTCCAGGATTCATGGTGCCGATCGCGGAACGCGTGAAGCACGAAGTCGGAATACCCTCGGCGGCGAGCTGGCAGATCACCGAGCCCGCGCAAGCCGACGCGGTCATTCGCGACGGAAGGATGGATCTCGTCTTGCTCGCGCGCGCGATGCTCGATGATCCGCACTGGCCGTTCCACGCGGCGAAAGCTCTGGGGCTGACGAACTACAGGTCCGTCCTCCCGCCGCAATATCACCGCGTGCCGTAGACTGCGTCTTTGTCGGCATCACTTGACGGTTAACTGGCGCTGCGGTTGAGCTTCTCGCGAGGCCCCGTGGCGGAATGGTAGACGCAACGGACTTAAAATCCGTAGCTCCGAAAGGGGCGTGCCGGTTCAAGTCCGGCCGGGGCCACCAGCCACGGGTTTGCGATATGACTTCGGCCCCTTGCCCGTGCTAAGTCGCGGCCCATGATCGTCGTCCTGATCCTCATTTTCGCGCTCGTCGGGCTCGCTGCCGCGGGCTTCGTCGTGCTGCCGCTTTTTAGGGGCAAGCGCGAGAAGGCGACCGCCTGGCTCGCCGTCGGCTCAGGCTTGGGCGTCATGGCTTTGGGGCTCGGCATCTACGCCATACTCGGGCAGCCGAAGATCGCGCTCGTCTCGCTGACCGGGCCGTCGCAAACCGACTATCCCGCGCTCATCGCGACGCTCGCGCGCCAGATGCCGAACCGCCCGGGCGACCTTCAGGGCTGGACATTGCTCGGGCGCGGCTATGCGACGCTCGGAAACGCGGCGCAGGCCGAGAAAGCGCTCGCGCGCGCGATCGATGTCGCCAAGGCGCAGGACGGCCGCGCACCGCCCGATCTGCTTTCGGAATACGCCCAGGCGCTGACGGAAGAAAACGGCGGCGTGACCAAGGAAGCCGAAGCCGCCTTCCGCGAGGCGGTGGAGGAGAATCCGAACGATCTCATCTCGCGCTATTTCATCGGGCTCGCCCTGAAAGACCGCGGCGACAAGGACGGGGCGTTGAAAACCTGGCAGGCCGTGTTGGCCGAGGCGCCGCCGAACGCGCCGTGGCGGGGCGATCTCGTGAACGAGATGGCGGCGCTGACCGCACAATCGGGCGGCGGCGCGCCCAATCCGATGGCAATGGTGGCGCAGCTCGCGAGCCGGCTCGAGAGCAGTCCGAACGATCTGAACGGCTGGCTGATGCTGATCCGCGCCTACAAGGTGCTGGGACAAGTGGACAAGGCAAAGGAAGCGCTCGCCAAGGCGCGCGACGTGTTCGCCAACCAGGCCGACGCGCAGACGGCACTTTCGCAAGAAGCCAAGGAAATCGCGCTGGATTGATCCGGCGAGTCTAATCCCCCCTCTCCCGCTCGGGATGTCGCTTTGCTCCATCCCTCACGACCTCTCCCCCTTCGGGGGCGAGGGGTAATTAGGTTCAATCCCCCTCGCCCCCGTGAGGGGGAGAGGGCTGGGGAGAGGGGGCTGATTCTAAAACAGCAACGGCGGCTGGAGCCGCCGTTCCAGAATTTCGCTGTAATTGAAAAGGCTTAACCGGCGACGCGACCTTGCCAGACCGGCCAGCAGCTGGTCTTACCCGAGGCCTTGGTGGCGTTGTAGAGCCGCATCTGGGCGTCCTCGGCATTCGCCCCTTGGGCGGTGGCGATATAGTCGCCGCCGGCCGAGCACCAGACATAGAATTGGTGCGTGCCCTTGGTAAAGAAGTCGACTTGGCGGTCGGAGGAGAAGTTGCCGGCCGCGGCCACTCCCGCAGCTGCGAACAGAACCCCGCCGATGGCTGCGATGAGCACCCGCTTCACGATCATGAGAATCCCCTCGGTCGACGAAATATTTGTCGGCTGTAGTAAAACTGCCATAGGTCAAGCTTGGCGGCAACCCTTAATTTTCGTCCCCCCATCACATTATCCCTCGGGAATTTCTCGATAATTTTTGGGTGAATTGATTAAAGCGCAGACACGTTAACCAGTCGCGGGCGGATCGGCTTCGGCCTCGACGCCGTGCGCGCGGCCCATCGCAACGATCGCAACGGCAGCTTGGTTAACTTTCGTGAGGTTGCGGCCGCGAATAACGAGCGTCGTGCCGGCGCTTCCCGGACGCTGGGTGGCGGCGCCAAGATCGGCGAAGAACGGATAGCTGCCGATGGCAAGCTCCGGGAAGTTCTCCTGGATCGCTTGAAGCTCGGCCGCAATCGCTCCTTCCGGCAATTTGATCCGCATGCTCCGCGTGATGACGGGAACGCCACGCTCAAGTCTGGACGCGACATCGTCCAGCATTGCCTGCATGATTTTGGGCACCCCGGCCAAGACAAAGACATTCTCGATCTGAAACCCGGGCGCGACAGAGATCGGATTCTCGATGAGCGTTGCGCCTGAAGGCGTGCGGGCCATGCGCTGGCGGCGCTCGTTGAACTCGCCAGGCGCGTAGCGTTTCTCGAGCATCGCCATGGCTTGCGGATGATGCTCGACGGGAAGACCGAAGGCGCGGCCGATTGCGTCGGCAGTGATGTCGTCGTGAGTCGGCCCGATGCCGCCGGTGGTAAAAACATAGGTATAGCGGGCGCGAAGCGCGTTCACCGCAGCGACGATCTCAAGCTCGATGTCGGGCACGATGCGGACTTCCAAAAGGTCGATCCCGAAGGGGTTAAGGAACTTGGCGATCGCCGCGACATTCACGTCTTGGGTGCGGCCGGACAGGATCTCGTCGCCGATGACGACGATTCCGGCGCTCATAGCGGCATTTTCGGCCATGAATTCCCCGTACCCGGTCTTGAAGCTGGCGTGCCCTCGCCCCCACGTGTAAAAGCGAATCTAAAGCATTCGTGGTAGCTTTCATCTTTGAAAGAGCATGGGCCGGTGCAGCCCAGCAAGTTGAGCGTAGAAGAGCGAAATGAACGAAACCGTATTGGAAGTCGCATCGGACCTCGGACTTGATCGCGAGGCGATCGAAGTCGCGCGGCGCTCGGCGTTTGCCGTCCAGACCCACCGGCGGGAGGATTTCGAGGGCATGCGCAGGGCGGGCCGCTTGGCCGCCGAGGTGCTCGATCTTCTGGTGCCCGAAGTTAAGCCCGGCGTCACGACGGCCGCGCTCGACAAGATCGCGTACGACTACACGACCGCGAACGGCGCATTACCCGCTTGCCTCGGCTATCGTGGCTATCGCCACACGCTCTGCACGTCCATCAATCACGTCGTCTGTCACGGCATCCCGAGCGACCGGCCCTTGAAGGACGGCGACATCTTGAACATCGACGTGACGGTTGTGCTCGACGGCTGGCACGGCGACACCAGCCGCATGTACTACGTCGGCGAGGTGAAGCGCAAAGCCCAGCGCCTCGTCGAGATCACCTACGAATCCATGATGCGCGGCATCGCGGTGGCGAAGCCGGGCGCAACCACGGGCGATATCGGTCACGCCATTCAGGCTTATGCCGAGGACGAAGAGCGCTGCGCGGTGGTGCGCGATTTCTGCGGCCACGGTTTGGGGCGCATCTTCCACGCGCTTCCCAACATCGTGCATTACGGAAGGCCCGGTCAGGGCGTCGTGTTGAAGCCCGGCATGTTCTTCACCGTCGAGCCGATGATCAATTTGGGCGGCTATGCGGTGAAGGTGTTGAGCGACGGCTGGACGGCGGTGACGCGCGACCGTTCCTTATCGGCGCAGTTCGAGCACTCGATCGGGATGACGAACGAGGGCTACGAGATCTTCACGCTCTCGCCCAAAGGCTGGCACGCGCCACCGTATAGTTGAGGACGCGTGTAACACCCCCTCTCCCGCTCGGGATTTCGCTTCGCTCAAATCCCTCACGCCCTCTCCCCCTCACGGGGGCGAGGGGAATTGAGCTCGAATCCCCTCGCCCCCGTAGGGGGAGAGGGCTAGGGAGAGGGCGGAGCTCAAAATTCCACCACATTGTTGGGAGACAGTCCGCCCTGACGCTAGGTCAGCCGTGACACTCGTTCCTCCCAAACTTTCGCGCCGGGCTTCGGGGCTCGCCGACGGTGAAGCCTTCGAGCCGCATTATGTCGGTCATCGCGAACGTTTGCGGGAGCGGTTCTTGGACGGGGGCGCGGACGCGCTCCCCGATTACGAGCTATTGGAATTGCTTCTCTTCATGGCAATTCCGCGCCGAGACACGAAGCCCTTGGCCAAGCAGCTTTACGACCACTTCAACAAGAATTTCGGCGACGTCATCGCGGCGCCGGCCGAGGAGCTCAAAAAATTCGGGCTGACCGACAACGCGGTCGCCGCAATGAAAGTGGTCGAGGCCGCGGCCTTGAGACTCGCACGCGTGAAGGTGCTCGACCGCCCGGCGCTTTCCTCATGGGAGGCGGTGCTCGACTATTGCTCCGCCGCGATGGGCCGCGCCGAGCGGGAAGAGTTCCGCGTGCTCTTCCTCGACCGCAAGAACGCGCTCCTGCACGAGGAAGTGCATCAGCAGGGGACCGTCGACCACACGCCGGTTTACCCGCGGGAAGTGGTGAAGCGCGCGCTCGAGCTGAACGCGTCCGCTCTCATCCTGGTGCACAATCATCCGAGCGGCGATCCGACACGATGGAATCAGAATTTTTGTTGCCCGGAGTGCGCTGCAGCGATATCATCTGTACACTGATTTACGTGCGTTCAAGTTCTGAATTTCAGCCGCTTTGTTTGATCTGTATCCAGATATATTCTCAGATCGCTTGGCGGTGCAATCTTTGTAATTAATGCGAGAGCCTACCCACTCGTCCAACCGAAACGGCAGACAATCGCCGTGGACTTGCGGCCGTGGAAACCATTTCCGGGGCGGTCTGGCTTCGTTTCCGGATTCCGTCTGCCGCACGGGTGGCCTGCGCGCATCGCCTGCAACCGTCAGGGGACGTTTGACGAGCTGTTCGATGGCCCGAAGCGAACTGCGCTCGGAAGCGTCGCAGAACGAGATCGCGATACCGCCGCTCCCGGCGCGGGCGGTCCTGCCGATCCGGTGGATGTAATTCTCGGCAACGTCGGGAATGTCCAGATTGATGACGTGCGATACATCGTCGATATCGATGCCGCGCGCGGCGATGTCGGTCGCGACGAGGACCCGCGAACGGCCGGAACGAAAGCCTTCGAGCGCGCGCTGGCGTGCATTTTGCGACTTGTTGCCGTGAATGGCGTCCGCCCGATGCCCGGCCTTGCCCAGCGTTTCCGCGACCCTGTTGGCGTGATGCTTGGTGCGGGTGAACACGATCACCCGCTT
>DASQHF010000150.1:0-4766 GCA_035632215.1 Micropepsaceae bacterium
CAGTCAGGCTGCCCTCCTGAGGAATCGCATTTCCCCGGGGGACTTTAAGTGAAAACCGTATCCTTAATCGCGCTTGCCGTTCAGATTGCTGACCGCTATGGCAACACGGCGCCATCAATCGGCAGTTTCGGAAGCGGCAGCAACTCTTTAGGCGCTCCAGCCGCTTTCATTTGGGCCGGTTTTCGGACGAAGATGAGCCATGGCGTCCCGGAGCGAGCGACGACGAGAGCTGAAGAACGCGATGGACGGCGTTGCGCGCCGCGGCTACGACACGCGCGCGACCGAGTCCAATCAGACCTGGGCGATGATGGCCGCGACGAGGATGATCCTCGATATCCTGAAAGGGCACGGACCTACGCGCGCCAGCCAAGCGGCGAAATGGGCGCATGAGCTCTTCGAGAATTCGCTGAAAAACAATCCGCCGGATCCCAGAGTCGCTTGTGCGAAGGGCTGCGCGTTCTGCTGCCACTTGGGCGTCGCGGCAACCGCGCCCGAGATATTCCTAATTGCAAATCGCATCCGGGAAACGCACAAGCACGATCTTCAGAGCTATCTCGAGCGTCTGCGCGCGTCCGAGTCGAGAACGCGCGGCGGCAGCGCCTATGAGCGGATGCTGCGCAAGCTTCCCTGCATCCTTCTCGATGGCTCCGTGTGTTCGGTCTATGACGTCCGGCCGGGCGCCTGCCGCGGCGTCACCTCCATCTCGGCCCAGACCTGCGAACGCGGCTTCAATGGCGAGAACGTCCAGATCATCACGCCTCACCTGTGGGGGACGCTGCGCTCGGTGCATCTCCAGGCGCTGTGGGCGGCCTTGATCGCGGCGGAGCTCCCGGCCGACGCTTATGAGCTCAATCACGCGGTCTGCGTCGCGCTCGAGATGCCGGATGCGGAAGTGCGCTGGCTCAAGGGCGAGGACGTCTTCAAGCACGTCGCCAAGATGAGGGATGCGCGTTTACTCGATCCGAAGGCAAAGCGCGTGATGGACATGATTGTCGCCGGCGCTCAAGGAAAAGAGCTGCCGGCCTAGCGGCAAAGACGTCCCCTCACGGCGGATCGAGAAAGATCAGCTTGAACGAGCCCGGAACGGCTTTGAGATTCCGGCCGTTCGTCGGCGGCGGCGCGGACGGATCGAGATCGGCCGCTGCGAGGTAAATGCGCCCCGTATCGGGATCGACTGCCATGGTCCGCGCCGTGGGCACCGTTTTCACCTCGCCCAGCGACACGAAGGTCTTTGCGTCCTTCTCTTCGATCACGGAAAGCGTGCCGTCGACGCCGTTCGAGCTGAAGATGAGCTTGCGCTTGGGATCGAAGCCCACCGCATCGCTGCCGCGACCGATCGGAACGCTAGCGACCTCTTTGCCGCTATCGGTATCGAGCACGACCAGAAGACGGTTCGTGCAGCTCGTGAACAGGCGATGCGTCGCTGGATCAAACGCTGCCCCATGCGGGCTGGTACAATCCGGCACCGGCCAATGGGCGTCGACCGCATTCGTCTTGGTGTCGATGCGCAGGACCTCCTTCTTGTCCGCGCCATTGACGTAAACCTTTCCGTTCCCTCCGGCGGCTGCGTATTCGAGCTTGCCGATGCCGACATCGATGGTCGCGACAGCCGCATCGGACTTGGGATCGATGACGGTGATCTTGCTGGGATCGCCGTCAACGACGAACACATGGCCGGAGCTTGGATCGAAAACGACCGCGTCGGCATCCTCGTCCACCGGGATGCGCTTCACCACTTTAAGCGTTTTCAAGTCGAACGCGGCCGCGACCTTCGCTTCGCGGTCGGGCGTGTAGCCCTTCCCCGCCGCGGCCGAAATGCCGAAGCCATGCGGTCCGCCGGGAAGCCCCTCGACCGTTCCCACGACCGCGCCTGTCTTGCCGTCCACCACACTGACGCGGTCGCCATGCGAGACATAGACGTCGTGCGTCGCGGGGCTGTAGACCAGATAATCCCAGCGTTCGGGAGCGCCCAAGGTCACCGTCTTCGTCACGTGATAGGCGGGTGGCGTCTCGGCGTTCGCGCCCATTGCGCCGGCAGCAAAAATGCACAAGGGGACAACGCGGACCATGAATTGGGCCTTGGACATCTAGCTCTCCCATTAGGCAAGCGCTGCCGATAACTAGCACAGTTCGCTGGCCGCGATTCTATTCCCCTTTTTTCGGCGCTTCTTGACTAAAGAACGTCGCCAGGTCCCAGGCGTTGCGGATGCCGATCAAGAGTAGAACGAGCATGATGGCGCCGACCGGGTACGGCGCGTTTGCCGGCGCGATCCAGACCGCGCCCGCCGTTACCGCAAGCGCGAGATAAACGATGACGGGAACAATACCGTAAAAGACCTTGTCCGAGAGATCGGGCGGCGGGTCTTTCCAGTGGAACAGCCGGATGGTTGTCCACGCGCTGTAGAAGAGACCAGATGCGCTCAAGAACGCGAGAACCACCGCGACGGCGACGGACGAGAGCTCCGGGACCGCGGTCATCGCACTCACGACGAACACAACCCCGAAATGGAACACGATCGGGGTAATGTAGATGCGCGAGCCCTGCACCAGCCGCTTCGACTCAATATTCATCTCCGAAGTCAAGGTCGCGACTACGAACATGAGGCCGATCAGCGCGCCCGCCGCACCGCCGACGAGAAGGTAGAAATTGTCCCAATCGAGAAACATACGTGTCCGTGGCGCTCGGCGGGTTTACTCAACGCCACTCAAACGAGACTCGCGAGAGCGTAGAATGTTGCTGCAACCAGAGCGGCGGCAGGCATCGTTATAACCCAAGCGATGACGATCCGCTGTGCCACGTTCCAGCGGACTGCGGATGCGCGCCGGGCTGCGCCCACGCCCATGATTGCGCCTGTGATAGTGTGGGTGGTCGAAACGGGAATGCCTAGGCCCGTCGCCATGAACAAGGTGATCGATCCTGCCGTCTCGGCGCAGACGCCTTGCACAGGCGTGAGCCGCGTGATCCTAGAGCCCATGGTGCGCACGATGCGCCAGCCGCCAATAAGGGTGCCGAGCGCCATCGCACCATTGCATGTGACCACGACCCAGAAGGGCACGCGGAAGCCTCCTGTTAGTTCCCCGTGGGCAAACAGGAGCGCGGAAATGATCCCCATCGTCTTTTGAGCGTCGTTGCCGCCATGGCCGAGCGAATAGAGGGACGCCGAGACGAACTGGACCTTGCGGAAGAGACCATCGACACGAGCGGGGACGGCGCGCACGAAAGTCCACGAGACGATGAGCACCAGCAAGAGCGCGAGCGATAGGCCGGTCAAAGGCGAGAGCACGATTGCGCCCGCGGTCTTGCCGAGTCCGTTCCAGACCACGGCGCCGATCCCGACATGGGCGACACCCGCGCCGACAAGCCCGCCAATGAGCGCATGCGAGCTGCTGGCCGGAATTCCGAGATAGCCCGTGGTGATGTTCCAGCAGATAGCCCCCATTAGCGCGCCGAAGATCACCTGATCGGAGATAGCCGTCGGCGCGATGATACCTGTGCCGATCGTGCTGGCGACATTCAAGCCGAAGACCAAGAATGCGATGAAGTTGAAGAAGGCCGCCCAGGCGACCGCGTACCGGGGCGAGAGCACGCGCGTGGAGACGATGGTGGCGATGGAATTCGCCGCATCATTCCGGCCGTTCAGGAAATCGAAAGTGAGCGCGACAAGGATGAGGTCGGCGAGGAGGATCATAGGCAGCCTCAGACCTGCTCGATGACGATGCCGCTGATGCGATTGGCCACGTCCTCGAACCGGTCCATCACCCGCTCAAGGTGATTGTAGATCTCGATTCCGACGATGTAGCTCATCGCGTTGCCGTTCTGATGCCGCTTGAACAGCGCCTTGATCCCGGTGTCGTTCAAGGTATCGGCATCGTCCTCTAGCCGGATGATTTGCTCCGTAATGTTGTTCAAGCGCGCGGCATTATCGCGCAGCGAGCCCATCAGTGCGACCGCCTCCACGGTGAGCTCGGCTGCCTTGAAGATGCGCTCGCCCATCTCTGCCATCTCGGGCTCGAGCTCCCTCACTTCGAAGAGCAGGACCGCCTTGGCCGTCTTCTTCATTTGATCGATCGTGTCGTCGAGCGCGTTGATGAGGTCCTTGATATCGCCGCGGTCGAACGGCGTGATGAAGGTTCGCCGGACGAGTAGCAGCACGTTGTGGGCGATGACGTCGGCCTCTTCCTCGAAGGCAAAGATCTTATGAGCAGCGTCCGCAACTCCGGGCCCGCCCCTCAAGAGCTCGCGCAGCGCGGCTGCGCCCTGAACGAGCGTCGCGGCATGCCGGTTGTACAGCTCGAAAAACCGTTCTTCGCGCGGCATGAGCGCCTGGAACCAGCGGAGCATGGAGGACCTCGGGAGGAGACGAACGGAAGAATGAACTAAGAGGAAGGAGAGACAGGCCGCAAGAGCGTATCAGGCCGAGAGTCCCAACTTTGTGCCGCCGGACTTCGGCGCGCGCGCGCGAACCAATTGAAAAAGCCAAAACGCGGCTGCGTGCTCACGCCTTTTCTAACCACATTTCCATGCTGTACAATAAGGTGACGGCGGCTACGCTCGCGGTCTGAAAGCAAAGTGGGTTCAAGGCGGACGAGGAGCACAGGGTGCAAGTTGGCTATTCGAGTGTGCACTCGGCTTCGCGCCGAATGGTTCTGCGAACACTCGCATCCATCGCGCTCACGCCCTTGGCGCGCGCAGTCCCGGCGGCCGCGGCCGACAGCGGTGCGATCGTGAGGCAGGTCGCCGGCGACCTCTACTTCTTCTACGAATA
>DASQHF010000151.1:0-4923 GCA_035632215.1 Micropepsaceae bacterium
GCGCGTACTGGGTCCTCCGCTTTCGCGGAGGATGACACATTTGTTTGTGACTTCAAAAATCCGGCCTCACCGCCACCGGAATCGGCGCGACATCGTGGCTGAAATAGCTGGTGTTGTTCTCGGCGCAGATCTCTTCGGAGAGCGGACCGGGCTCGACGCGGCGCCAGTGCTGAATCCCAGACCATGACATGTTGAACGTGTCGGGATCATCGACCGTCACGCTCGCTTCCAAAGTCTTGCCGCCGTCGATCACGTGGAAACGCTCCACGACATGAAGTTTCGCCGTATGCGGCGTGCGGTAATTGTCGACGTAGGACTTGTCGCTCAAGCCGATCGTGTCGACAACGAGCGCGTCGCCTTCATAGCGCCCGACCGATTCGCCGTACCAGGACGGCGTCACGCGCGCCGAATGTGGCCGGTCCATGTAGACGCGGCGTACCTGATGGTCGAACTGCCAGACGATCCAGACCTCTTTCGGCGTCTGGATGAAGTAGACAGGCTCGAAGCGCCTGAGCAGCACGCCCGGAACCCCGCCCGGCCAGCATGCCGATTTCGCTGTGAACGCGGCCTTGCCCGAGAGCACTTCCGCGTTTGCCTGGCGCATCTTCTCGATGGCCCAGGGTTTCAGAATAGGATTGGAGGGATCGGCAATGCGGAAGGTCGGCTGCCCGCCCACCCCGTTGGGCACATAGGGGTGCGTCTTGTCGAAGGTGACGGGCCGCGGGCCTGTGGGCGGCGGGATGAAATCGGTCGCATTAGAATTCCACGCGACGAAATTCGCGGAAAAGTCCGGGATGGGCGTCGCCGAGTGTCCCGCAGGCGCCATCGCAGCGAACAGCAACGCTCCGATGAGCCAATGACCTCTCACTCGCTTCGTGCTCCCTTTCAAAAATCCGAACGCGTAGCCGTCGGCATTGGGCGGACGTCGAAATTGAAGATGTGCTCGTTGTTCTCAGAGCAGCTATCTTCCTCGATCGGCCCGCGGTTCGTGCGGTTCCAGCGTTGCACCGCGGTCCAGGGCATGTTGTAGGCGCCGTCGTCCTCGACTTTGATCGTGTCCTGAAGCTGCTTGCCGCCATCGATCATCCCGAAGCGCTCGATCACATGCAGCTTGTCGGTATGGGGCGTGCGGTAATTGTCGACGAAAGTGCGCGTGTCGATCGCGATCGTGTCGACGACGAGCTCATCGCCCTCCCAATGCCCGACCGATTCCCCTGTGTACGAGGGTTTGGGATGCGCCGTATGCGGAACGTTCATGAAGATGTGCCGGATCTGATGGTCGTTCTGATGGATCATCAGGATCTCTTTGGGCGTCTCGATGAAGATGGTGATGTTGAACGGCGGCTCCAACACATAAGCCGGCGTGCCCGCGGGCACGCAGCGCTCGCGCGGCACGAAGGGGACCTTGCCCTTCAGCACCTCATCGTTTGCCTTTCGCATCTGTTCGACCGCCCAGGGTTTCAGAATAGGGTTCGAGAGATCGGCGACCCGATAGGTCGGCTGGATGTTGGTGGCCGGCTGGGTCGGCACGAAGGGGTGCTTGGGATCGTAGACGACCGGCCCCGGGCCGCTTTGAGGCGCGATGTAGTCGTCTCCGTCCGCATGGTTCACCTGCCAGGCAGTGGCAACATCGGCCGAGAACCGGGCACGGAACGCTTCGTCCTTGGCGCCGAAGCCTGAAACCGGCCACACCGCCGCGCCACACAGCAACGCCACGATTCCCGCACGCGAAACATTCGTCATCACAATCTCCAATGCTGATGGCTCATCATATCCTTTGCGACGGCGATGAGAAATTGCAGTTCGAATCCCCTCGCCCCCGTAAGAGCGAGAGGGCTCGGGGAGTAGTGGCCATCGGTAATTGCATTATGCAATTACTTGACACCTTCGAAAACACAGCTACACTTTCGTTAGGTCTCAAATCTGCGCCCGGAGCGTTTTCGCTCGCGGGCGTTTTTCATTTGCGCACCCCTCTCCCTAACCCTTCCCCCTAACTGGGGCGAGGGGATTCGCAAACCCCAAAAATCTCAAGAACGAAATATTGGAGGCTCGAAATGCCAGCCAAAACAGCGGCTTGCCGCCAGCCCGTGACGCGCGGCTGGCCGCCGGAGCGGCGTGCACGCCAGCGGTCGCTGATCCAGCAATGGCAGCCTTGGCGCAAAACCAAGGGCCCGAAAACGACAGAAGGCAAAGCAAAAAGCGCCCAGAACGCGCTCAAGCACGGCCTCTACACCCGCAAGACCCAGGAGGAATTCCGCGCGTTCAGGCTAGCTCTGCGCCGCTGCCGTCAGTCCATCGCAATCGCGCGCGCCTATTTGAGAGTGCAGAAATCCAAACGTGCTCGTCCGGCCGGTACAGAAAAAAATTCTAGCGAAGTGCTGGAGCGAACTGGTGAGCCCATCACTTCGCTCGCGCGTGATGATCCGCGAGCACCATCGCCACCGCCTGCGACACGCGCTTTCCCGTCGGGATGTGCAGGAATTCGTTCGGCCCGTGCGCGTTGGAGGCGGGCCCGAGCACGCCCGTGATCACGAACTGGGTCGAGGGGAATTTCTCGCCCAGCATCGCCATGAAGGGGATCGTGCCGCCCTCGCCCATGAACGCCATGGGCTTGCCCCAGGCCGCCTCCCCGGCGCGTTTGACCGATGTTTCCAGCCACGGCGCGAGCGAGGGCGCGTTCCAGCCGGTGTTGTTGGGAAGGAGCGGCTCGAAGGTGATTTGCGCGCCATAAGGCGGATCGTCGATGAGCATCTTCTTCAACAGCGCCATGGCGCGATCGCTCTCCAGCATCGGGGGCAAGCGGAGCGAGATCTTGAGCGTCGTCGAGGGAAGCAGCACCGCGCCCGCATTGCCCGGCACCGGCAGGCCGTCGGCGCCGATCACCGCTAGCTGCGGCTGCCAAGTGCGATTCAAGATCAGCTCGGCCGGATCTTCTGCCATCGGCTTGGTTCCAGCAGCGAAGGGGAATTTCGCGTAGACGTCCTTCCCCAAGATCGCCGCCGCGGCTTTCGCCTGCTCGGCGCGCGCGGGCGGAATGTCGACATAGAACCCCGCGGGCTTGATCTTGCCCGAGGTTTCATCCTCGAGCCGCGACAACAGCATGCGCGCGATGCGGAAGCTCGAAGGCACGATGCCCGACGCATCGCCCGAGTGCACACCCTCGGTCAGCACCTTGATGGTCAGGGTCCCGATCGCGGTGCCGCGCAAGGATGTCGTGAGCCACAGCCGATCATAATCGCCGCAGCCGGAATCGAGGCACACCACGAGCCCCGGCTTGCCGATGCGTGCGCTCAAGTGGTCGACGTAATAGGGAAGATCGAAACTTCCCGATTCTTCGCAGGCCTCGATCAACACGACGCAGCGCGCATGCGGGACCTTTTGATCGTGCAGCGCCAGAATCGCCGACAGCGCGCCGTACATGGAGTAGCCGTCATCCGCGCCGCCGCGGCCGTAAAGCCGGTCGCCCTTCATGACAGGGGTCCACGGCCCCAAGCCTTCCGCCCAGCCTGTAAACTCCGGTTGTTTGTCGAGATGGCCGTAGAGAAGCACGGGTTCCGTGCCCTCGCCCGGGATTTCGATGAAGATCACCGGTGTCCGCCCGGGCAGCCGCACGACTTCGAGCTTCGCACCGGAGACGGCAGCGATCTTGTCGCGCGCCCAGCGCTCCAAGAGCTTCACCGCATCGTCCATGTAGCCGTGCTTGGCCCAATCCTTGTCGAAGGCGGGCGACTTGTTCGGGATACGGATGTACTCCGTGATCGAGGGCACGACGGCGTCGTCCCACAGCCCGTTCACGAAGGCCTTCAGTCGCGATACGTCCATCTCAAGCTCTCTCGGTGTCGATCTCGCGGAATGTCGCCTCATTGTAGCGCGGACCGGCGACGGTTTTGGTGTTGATGAGGCGATCGAGCCGCGCGATCGTCTCCGCGCTCAGGCGCACCTCGACCGCGCCGGCGTCGTCTTCCAGATGATCGAGCCGTGTCGTGCCTGGAATGGGCACGATGTGCTCGCCCTTGGCCAGCAACCACGCGAGCGCGAGCTGAGCCATCGAGCAGTCGTTCTCGCGCGCGATCGCGGAATATTCGTCGAGGAGCTTGAGGTTCTTCTTAAAATTCTCGCCCTGAAAGCGCGGCATGGCGAGGCGGATGTCCTTCTCGGGGAGCTTCGTCACGTCGCGCACGGCGCCTGCCAAGAATCCGCGCGCGATTGGTGAGAAGGCGACGAAGGCGATGCCCATCTCCTTGGCTGCGCTCAACACCGCGACTTCGGCGTCGCGTGTCCACAGCGAATATTCCGTCTGAAGCGCCACGATCGGATGCACGGCATGGGCTTTTTTCAGCGTCGCGGCGGAGACCTCCGAGATGCCGAGCGTCTTGACCTTCCCCTCGCGCACGAGATCGGCCATGGCGCCCATGCTGTCCTCGATCGCGACGCGCTTGTCCCAGCGGTGCAGGTAATAGAGGTCGATCACGTCGGTCTGAAGGCGCTTGAGCGCATCCTCGCAAGTCTTCTTCAAAAGCTCCGGCCGCGCATCGACTTCCCGCACGCCGGCCGCGTTCCTGAACATCCCCGCCTTGCTGGCGAGCACGATCTCTTGCCGGTGAGGTTTCAAGACCTCGCCCAACAGCTCCTCGTTCGCGCCGAAGCCGTACTGCGCGGCGGTGTCGAAGAAATTGATCCCGAGATCGAGGCATTTGATGAGCAGCCGGCCGGCTGTCGCCTTGTCGGGCGGATGGCCATAGGCGTGCGAAAGACTCATGCACCCGAGCCCAAGGGCGGAAACTTCGAATGGTCCAACTTTGCGGTGTTGCATGGCGGCTCGTCGTAAGATCGCTTGTTCTGAGCTTGTCAAAGAAGAGCAGGCGGCAAAAGCCCTTCAATGTTACTCAATCGGGTGGCGGTTTATTAACACGTTCGGCCGAA
>DASQHF010000152.1:0-4345 GCA_035632215.1 Micropepsaceae bacterium
ACATTGGGGGAGGTGGAGGAGAGAGCGGGACCCGGGTCGGGATCGTCGAATTCGGAGACTCAATCCCACCTCCCCCAATGTGGGGAGGTCGATGGCGCGACGCCGGCATTCAGCCGGCGGAGCGGCATCGGGTGGGGGGCAGCCATTTCTCGCGCACGCACACTCGCTCGCGCAGTCGGCGAGATCCCCGAGCCGTTGGCGTTTGCGACCATCGTCGCCATCGCGTTCGGGCTGCCCTGGCTTCCTTTCGTCGACCGCAATCTGATCGACACGGCGAGCCTGATCCTCATCTATGTGATGCTTGCCACGGGCTTGAGCATCACGGTTGGCCTCGCGGGCCTTCTCGATCTCGGCTACGTCGCGTTTTATGCGGTCGGCGCTTATTCCTACGCGCTGCTCGCGCAAGCCTTCGGTCTGTCGTTCTGGGCGTGCCTTCCGATTGCCGGCGCGCTCGCGGCCCTTTTCGGGCTCTTGCTCGGTTTCCCGATTCTGCGCCTGCGCGGCGACTATCTTGCCATCGTCACACTCGGCTTCGGTCAGATCGTCCGCGTGATCCTGACCAATTGGACGGAGGTCACCGGCGGCCCAAATGGCATTGTCGGCATCCCGCGCCCGACGCTGTTCGGGCTTCCCTTCGCCGCCACATCCACTGCCGGACCGCCCTTTGCCGAATATTTCGGGGTGCCGTTTTCTCCCGATCAGCGGATCATCTTTCTCTACTACCTCATCCTTGCGCTCGCGCTCGGTGCGATTTTTTTCGTGCGCCGCGTGCGCAAGCTCCCTATAGGCCGCGCCTGGGAAGCCCTGCGCGAGGACGAGACCGCAGCGGTGAGCCTCGGCCTCAATCCGACTACGATCAAGCTGTCGGCTTTTGCGCTTGGGGCTTCCATGGCGGGCTTCGCGGGCGCATTTTTCGCGGCGCGCCAAGGTTTCGTCAGTCCCGAATCTTTCACCTTTATCGAGACCGCGATCATCTTATCCATCGTCGTGCTCGGGGGGATGGGAAGCCCCATCGGCATCATCGTCGCCGCGATCTTCCTCGTGGGCTTGCCGGAATGGTTCCGCGACTTGGCCGAGTACCGCATGCTCGTGTTCGGAGCGGCGATGGTGCTGATCATGGTGTTTCGTCCCCGCGGCTTCTCCGAGCGCACGCCGAGCTTGAAACTTTCGGGCGAGAACCGATGAGCGTGCTCCTCGAAGTCGAGCATTTGAGCATGAGCTTCGGCGGGCTCTTGGCCGTCCGCGACGTGAGCTTCCGCGTGAGCATGGGCGAGATCGTTGCCATCATCGGGCCGAACGGTGCCGGCAAGACGACCGTGTTCAACTGTCTCACCGGATTCTATCGCGCGCCCGTCGGACGCATGCAGCTCACCCATGGCGGCAAAGCTTTCCTGCTCGAGCGCATGGACGCGTTCAAAATATCGCGCGAGGCGAAAGTCGTGCGCACCTTCCAGAACGTCCGCCTGTTTGCGGGCATGAGCGTGCTCGAGAATCTCGTCGTCGCGCAGCATGAGGACACGAATGCCGCCGAAATCGTGCTCGGACTTTTCGGGAGGGCGACCGCGATGCGCGGCCAGATCGAGAAGGCGCGCTACTGGCTCGACAAGATGGGACTGACCGCCGCCGCCGACGATCGCGCCGGCACGCTCGCCTACGGCGCCCAGCGCAAGCTCGAGATCGCGCGCGCGATGTGCGCCTCGCCCGTGCTTCTCTGCCTCGATGAGCCCGCAGCGGGCCTGAACGCGCGCGAGAGCGAAGCATTGAATGCGCTTCTCTTCGATATCCGGCGCGAGCATGGCATCGCCATCCTCATCATCGAGCACGACATGGGCGTGGTGATGCGAATCTCCGATCATATCGTGGTGCTGGACCACGGCGCCTCGATCGCGCGTGGTACGCCCAGTGAGGTGCGAGCCAATCCCGCCGTGATCCGCGCTTATCTCGGTGCGCCGGAGGCGGCGGACAAGAGCGCCGGGAGTCTCGCATGCTGAGCATCCGAGACCTCAAGTCGGGCTACGGCGCCATCGAGGCGTTGCACGGTGTCGATCTCGATCTGGAAGAGGGCGGCATCGCGGCGGTGATCGGCGCCAACGGTGCCGGCAAGACGACGCTTCTGATGACGATCTGCGGTCAGCTTCGCGCTCGCGCGGGCGAGATCCTGTTCGAAGGCGAAGACATCGCAAAGCTCGGAAGCGCCGCAATCGTCCGCCGCGGTATTGCGCATGTGCCCGAAGGCCGGCGCATCTTCTCGCGCATGACGGTGAAGGAGAACTTGCAGCTCGGTGCCTTTGTCGCGCCGGAGGCCCGCTTCGGAGAAGACCTTGATTTCGTGCTCGAGCTGTTTCCGGTCTTGAAAGACCGGCTCGAGCAATCGGGCGGCACGCTCTCGGGCGGCGAGCAGCAGATGCTGGCCATCGGCCGTGCACTGATGTCGCGCCCGAAGCTGTTGCTCCTGGACGAGCCGTCGCTGGGTTTGGCGCCGATCATCGTCCGCCGCGTCTTCGATATTATTCGCGACTTGAATAAGGAACGCGGCATGACGGTGCTGCTGATCGAGCAGAACGCCTTCCAGGCGCTACGCTTGGCCGGCCGTGCTTATGTCATGGTCAATGGACGCATCGCCCGAACGGGCACAGGGCTCGAGCTCTTGAGCGATCCCAAGGTGCAGGCAGCCTATCTCGAGGGCGGCCTCGGGATCCCTGAGGCTGCGCCATGACGCGCTTCCTGCTCGGCGTCAATTTTGGCGCCTGGTTTGTCGTCGTCCTGTTCTTCTGCAGCTGCGCTCAGCTGATGGGCCGCGCGCTCGCGGAATCCTGGCGCCCGGCGCGGCACGCGGTGCCCTATGCGCTTCTTCTGGCGTTAGCCGACCGGCTGCTGATTTACCTCTTGTTCGCGGGCAATCTCTTCTCGCTGCCGGGCTTCATCATCGACACCTACCTCATCATGATGACGGCGGTGCTGACCTATCACCTGACGCTCGCGGCGCAAATGGTGCGCCAATATCCCTGGCTGTATGAACGTCACCTGCTGCTCACCTGGCGCGCCAAGAAGGAATAATGACGCCGCATTCCCATGATCCTATAGTGTTAGCGAGTCCTTTGATCGCCCGGGTGGCCCGCCCCCGGGTTCGCGCAAAGCGCGACCCGAGGGTAAACTCCGGGCCATGCCACAATTTGGGAATGAGAGTGAGAAGCTTCACGTTTGCGCTCGTCACCGCCGCGATATTCGCTACGCAGGCGCGGGCGGATATCGCTGTTGGCGTTGCCGGGCCGATGACGGGAAGCAATGCCGCCTTTGGCGAGCAGTTCCGGCGCGGAGCCGAGAAGGCCGTCGCCGACTTGAACGCCAAAGGCGGCGTCTTGGGGCAGCAGCTCCGTCTCGTCATGGGCGACGACGCCTGCGATCCGAAGCAAGCGGTGCGCGCCGCGAACGACCTGGCAGCCAAGCGCGCGGTGTTCGTCGCCGGCCATTACTGCTCAAGCTCGTCCATTCCCGCCTCCGACGTCTATGCCGAATCCGGCATCGTGCAGATCTCGCCCGCCTCGACCGCGAGCGAATTCACCGGGCGCAAGCTCACCAATGTGTTCCGCGTCTGCGGGCGCAACGATGCGCAGGGGCCGCTCGCCGCCGCCTATACGATCGATCATTTCAAGGGCAAGCGGATCGCGGTCGTCGACGACAAATCGACCTTCGGCAAAGGTGTCGCGGACGAATTCCGCCGCGCACTTAGCACCAAAGGCGTGAAGCCGGTGCTGGATGATTCGATCACCGGTGGCGAGAAGGACTATTCGCCGCTTGTCACCAAGCTGAAGCAGGCCGGGGCCGATCTCGTCTATTTCGGCGGTTATCATCCCGAAGCCGGGCTCATTGTGCGCCAGATGCGGGCGCAGAACATGAAGACGCTGCTGATGGGCGCGGACTCGCTCGTGACCGACGAGTTCTGGGCGATCACGGGGCCGGCGGGCGAAGGGACGTTACTCACCTTCGGTCCCGATCCGCGGCTTAACCCAGCGAATGCGGCGCTGGTGCAGTATTTCCGCAGCCAGCGCTACGAGCCGGAGGCATACACGCTCTACACCTATGCCGCGTTTCAGGCTTGGGCGGGAGCGGCCACGATCGCGCGCTCGACCGATGGCGCGAAGGTGAGTGCGGCATTGCGCGCGAACAAGTTCGATACGGTCATGGGGCGGATCGGGTTCGACGCGAAAGGCGACATCACCGGCCCGGGCTACGTCTTCTATGTCTGGAAAAACGGGAAGTACGTGTACGTGGAGTAATTACGTTGCGGGGCGAGTTTTAAACCTACCTCCCCCAACGTGGGGAGTCGAACTACCGAGCGGAGCGA
>DASQHF010000153.1:0-5287 GCA_035632215.1 Micropepsaceae bacterium
GGTCCCGCTCTTCAAGCTGCAGGCTCAAGCATTCAGCGAGATCGCGCGCGAAGACGCCCGCGGGCTCGAAGCCCTGGAGAATCTCGAGCACCGCCTCGCAGTCGGCCTTCGAACATCCCAGGCGCTCGGCAATCTCGTCGAGATCGGCGCGTAAGTAACCGGCATCGTCGACCGCCTCGATCAGCACGACCGCGATGAAGCGCTGTGCGGGATCGAGCGCCGCGATCGCGAGCTGGGCTTCGAGATGATGCTTCAAAGTCACTTCCGCGGTCAGCGTTCCCTCGAAATCCTCCTCGGCGTCGGCGCGCCCGCCGGTGCCGGCCTTGGACCAGTCCACGAGAGGCGCGTTGGGTTCGGCCGCTGGCTTCTCGGCTCGGCTTTCATCCGCATAAAGGTCGTCATGACCGGCATCGAGGTCGGCCGCGGTGCCGAAATCCTCGCGCGAGAGGGTTTGGTCGAGCGGAGCATTGTCCAACGCGACCGCTTCCCCGTCCGGTTCCTTGGGCGCGGCCTCTGCTTCCGCGCTCGCGCTTTCCTCGCGCTCGAGCAGAGGATTGCGCTCGAGCTCGTTCTCGACATAGTCGGCGAGCTCGAGATTGGAGAGCTGCAACAGCTTGATCGCCTGTTGCAGTTGCGGCGTCATGACCAGTGACTGGCCTTGCTTGAGCTCGAGTCGTTGGGTCAGCGCCACGCTTTTTGGTCCCGCGGGATCTTGAGCTAAAGCGAGAAACGCTCGCCGAGGTAGACGCGGCGAACGTCCTTGTCGCCGACAATGTCCTCGGGCGCGCCCTCCATCAGCACTTGGCCGTCATGAATGATGTAAGCACGATCGATAATCTCGAGAGCTTCGCGCACATTGTGGTCCGTGATGAGGACGCCAATGCCGCGGTCTTTCAAATGCTTTACCAGCTCGCGGATGTCATTGATGGCGATGGGATCGATGCCGGCGAAGGGCTCATCGAGAAGAATGTAGGCCGGGTGCGTCGCGAGCGAACGAGCGATCTCGACGCGCCGCCGCTCGCCGCCCGACAGCGCGATCGCAGGCGTATGCGCAATGTGGGTGATCGAGAATTCCGCCAACAGGCTGTCGACGAGGGCCGCGCAGTGCTGGGTGTCGGGCTCGACGATTTCGGCCGCAGCGCGGATGTTCTCCTCCGCGGTCAAGCCCCTGAAGATCGAGGCTTCCTGCGGCAGATAGCCGATCCCGAGACGCGCCCGGCGGTACATGGGAAGCGCCGTGATGTCATGGCCGTCGAGCTCGATTGTGCCGTAGTCGGCCCCGATAAGCCCTGTGATGAGGTAGAAAATGGTCGTCTTCCCGGCCCCATTGGGACCGAGGAGGCCTACGACCTCGCCGCGCTTCAAGGTGAGGCTCACCCCGCGGACGACGGGGCGGCGCTTGAAGCTCTTGCCGATGCGAACGACCTTAAGCCCTTGCGATCCCTCGATCACTTTAGGGACCCGTCGCTCGCCGCCCTCTCGGAAATCCAACGCTACGGTGTTTTCGCTCATCTGGCCCAAGTCTTGCTGTGACGGGTTTAAGATTGCGTGAATTACGGATTGGCGGGCGGCTGCGCCGCCGGAGCCGCGGGCGCAGCGGACGTCGCTGCGGGCGGCGCCGCCGTATCTTGCTTCTGCGCCGGAGCGAACAGCCCCTGCACGCGCCCGGGCGCTTCGCCCGGCGTTTGCGGGGCGGCGGATAGCGTCGCGATGCCCGTGGCCATCGAGACCTGGAGCTCCGAACCGCGCATCACGTTGGCGTCCTGGGTCAGCACCACATGACCCGTAAGGCGCAAATTCTGCGCCGCGACATCGTAGACGCCGTTGTCGCCGACGGCTTGGCCAGAGGGCGAATCCACGATGACGTGGCCCTTGGCCTCCATGCGCTGAGCGCGTCCGCCCGGCGCCAACACGGTTACCTCGTCGGCATGCAATTTCACTTCGCCCTGGGTGACGATGACGTTGCCCGTGTAGGTCCCCGTCTCGCCTTTCAAATCGGCAAGAAAAGAATCCGCGTTCACCGCGATGGGTTTGCCGGAATCGAGACCGAGCCCCGACGCGTTGAAGGGGCCAGCGGCGGGAAGCGCATGGTTGGAAAGAAGCAAGCCGCCCGCAACAAGTGCGCACGCGATCAGCAATCTAGGAGCAAATGATTTCATTGTTCGGTCGGTACTCCATGAAGCAACATCCGCACTCGGCCCGTGAAGAGGAGCTGCCGCTTATCCCGGTTCATCGCAAAACGCTGAGCGCTGATGTGTCCAAACTTCCCGTCGGCCTCGATAGGCTGCGCCCCACGAATGGTTCCTGCTTTCAGGTCTGCATCGGCCGATGCTGTCCGAGCGTCGTACCCGTCCGTCGTGGTCAAGTGGATTCCGGCCGAGAGCTTCATCGTATGGCTCTTGGTGTCGACGATGCCTTTTCCCGCCGTAACATGGAGCGAGGTCCCGTCCTTCAAGCTGATGTCGGCCGTGACATCGTTGAGCTCCACGCTGTCCGAGCCGCGGCTCACCTGGCTCGCGGACAACGCCGTCACCACGAAGGGAAGTCCTTGATCGTCGACACCCGTCAGTCGTGGCTTGATCATGGCGAGGTCATTCTCGACTTTGCCGAGCTTCTCGAACGTCAGAGCCATGCGCCCGTTTTCGCGGGGCTGAAGCACATAAGCGATCACGGCGAGGCCAAGGCCAAGCGCGGCCAGAGGAAGCGCGCCCTTCATGAACTTTACAAACACGCTGTACCGCCGGGCCGAGAGGAGACTCGAGCGCGTCGCGATGGTCCAGTCCAGCGCGCGGAAGGTCGTACGTTCCCGTTCGGGCCGCGCGTCTTCCATTTGTTTGTGCTCGGCCTGCATCAGCGTAGTCCCGCCCGCAAGCAGTCGTGCACATGGAGGATACCGATGGCCTTCCGCTGTGGTTCATCCTCATTGACGACGAAGAGGCATGTCACCTTCGCCGTCGAGTCGTTCATATAGGCAAGCGCTTCGGCGGCCAGCATCTCCGGCGGAACGGTCTTGGGTCTTGCTGTCATCACCTGGCGCGCGGTGCGGTCCAAAAGCTCGCGCTCCATGTGACGACGCAGATCGCCATCGGTGATGATGCCGACCAGGTTTCCCCGCTCGTCCGTCACGCCCGCAACTCCGAAGCCGCCCGACGTCATCACGATCAGAACGTCACGCATGACAGTCTCGCCTTTGACCAGCGGCAGCTTGTCCTCGCCATGCATGATGTCGGAGACCCGGATGAGCGCCCGTCCCAAAGCGCCTGCCGGATGAAGATCGCGATATTGATCGGCGGAAAAACCCTTGCGCTCCATCAAGGCAACCGCGAGTGCATCGCCCAAGGCGATCATCAACGTTGTCGAAGTGGTGGGGGCCAAGCCCATCGGGCAAGCTTCCTGTGCCTTAGGCAGCACCAGCCCCACATCGGCGGCCGCGATCAGCGCTGAGCTTGGATTGCTGGCAACCCCAATCAGGGGGATCTTGTGGCGCTTGGCATGCGTGATGAGGTCGGAAAGCTCGGCCGTCTCGCCCGAATTGGACAGCATGAGGAGGGCGTCGGCAGCGGTCAGCATGCCAAGATCGCCATGGCTCGCCTCGGCGGGATGAACGAACTGGGCGGGCGTACCCGTCGAAGAAAACGTCGCGGCGATCTTCCGGCCGACATGCCCGGATTTCCCCATTCCGCTCACGACCACTCGGCCGCGGACCTCGGAGAGGACATCCACCGCGTCCGTAAAACCGCCGTCCAGACTGTCGGAAAGGGCTGACATCGCTTCGCCGGCGAATTTGAGCACGCGCCGGGCGGCCTTGAGGTCGCCTTCCCGACGGGCGGCTAGGGTCAATTCCTTCGCTTTTGCTACCGGCATTGGCCTCGCGAACTCGACTTGGCTCCGCGCCCCGAACGCGAAAGCGGCGGTAATAAGCGAAAATCGTGCCAGTTCGAAGCAGTAATTATGCGGGCCCAAGCCCCTTGATTCAACCATCAAATTTCGGCGGAACGGCCCAGGGCTAAAGCGATCGCCAATGGCTAATGGGCGAAGATGTCGCCTTCGGCCCAACCGGCAAGGTCGAGTTCGGCGCGCGCGGGTAAGAAATCGAAACAGGCTTGAGCGAGCTTCTGCCGGCCCTCGCGCTCGAGCATGCCATCGAGCGAGTCCTTCAGCCGATGCAGGTAGGCGACATCGTTGGCCGCATAGGCGAGCTGTTGTTCGGTCAAATTCGCAGCCCCCCAGTCGGAGCTCTGCTGCTGCTTGGATAGGTCGACATCCAACAGCTCCTTCACCAGGTCCTTGAGGCCGTGCTTGTCGGTGTAGGTGCGGGCGATCTTGGACGCGGTCCTTGTGCAATAGACGGGCGCCGCCAGAATGCCGAGGTAACGCCTGATAATGGCCAAGTCGAAGCGCGCGAAATGGTAGAGCTTGAGCACATTCGGGTTCGAAAGCATGCGCTTCAGATTCTTCGCCTCGTACTGGTCGCGAGCAAACTGCACCAGATGCGCGCTGCCGTCGCCTGACGAGAGCTGGATCAGGCACAGCCGGTCGCGGCCGGGATTAAGCCCCAGCGTTTCCGTATCGACGGCCACAGCTGGGCCCAGCTCCAACCCGTCGGGGAGATCACCTTTATGGAGCTTGATTTTCATGCCGTTTCAGAGCGCTTTCTTCGACGCTTTTCGCCCAATTAGCCGCTGAAAGCAACTTCACGCGCGAGGCACCTGTCTTAAGCTTTGCGCCCGCCAATGTCAGAGGGGCCCCGTAGGAGGTTTCGTAATGCCAACATCGCCGGCACGAATGAAGGTTCCCGGACCTGACCATCCGATAACAATCGAGCCCAATCCGAACCGGATTGTGGTTTCGGTCGCCGGCCGCGTCGTCGCCGATACCGCGCACGCCCTGACACTTCGCGAAGCAGGTTACCGGCCGGTGCAATATATCCCGCGTAAGGACGTAGACATGACGTTGCTCGAGCGCTCCGACCACGCGACCTACTGCCCCTACAAAGGCGATTGTGGATACTTCAGCATTCCCTTGGGAGGCGAGCGTTCGATCAATGCGGCCTGGACCTACGAGGACCCGTACGAGGCGGTCGGCGCCATCAAGGACTATCTCGCCTTCTACCCGGACCGCGTCGGCGCGATTGAGAATCTCGGCTAAGCCACAGGCCTATAGCAAAGTGGTGCCCAGAAGAGGACTCGAACCTCCACGCCTCGCAGCACTAGTACCTGAAACTAGCGCGTCTACCAATTCCGCCATCTGGGCACTTCACGGCCTGGGCGCGGATCATTAGGAGCGC
>DASQHF010000154.1:0-51678 GCA_035632215.1 Micropepsaceae bacterium
AGCCGTGCGCCCGCGCGGTTCAGTGCCTCGCGCGCTGACGAAAACCTGGCGCTTACCGTGTCGTCGAGATCGCGCAAGGGAAGCCCCTGTGCGACCCCGATCCGCAAGCCGGCAATCGGAGCGGGCTCGAGCGCAGAAGGATTTTCTCCCGCAAGCACCGCATCGGCCGCCGCGCATTGCGCGACTGTCTTTGCCAAGGGACCAATGGAATCGAGCGTATAGGAAAGCGGGAACGCCCCGTCCGTCGGGATGCGGAACTTGCTCGGCTTGTAGCCGACCACGCCGCAGAAAGACGCGGGCATGCGCGTTGAACCGCCGGTGTCGCTGCCGATACCGATCTCGCACATGCCGTCGGCAACCGCGACCGCGGCGCCGGACGACGAGCCGCCCGGCGCGCGCAAACGGTCGGCGGGATTGCCGGGCGTGCCATAATGCGGATTGGCGCCGATCGCGGTAAACGCGAACTCGCTCATATTCGTCTTGGCGAGGATCACGCCGCCTGCGGCCCGCAAGCGTTTGACGACGGCCGCGTCGTCGGCTGCGGGTGGCGCATCGGCCAGGATCCGCGAGCCCGCGCGCGTCGGTTCGCCTTTGACGTCGAACAGGTCCTTGATGGAAAGGATCGCGCCATCGATCGGGCCCAAGCTCACGCCTGCGTGCACCCGTGCATCGGATGCGTCCGCTGCCGCGCGCGCAGCCTCGGTGTACAACGTCAGACAAGCGCGCCGGCCTTCGCCCTTGGGATCGGCGATCCTCATCAACGCTTCTTCGAGACGGTCGCGGGCTGAGCGGGGCATGTTGGTCTGCGCCTTGGTTGGGGCGAACGGTTTGAAAGCCGCGGCAATGCCGACAGCAGCTGCGCCAAACAAGAGCTTGCGCCGCCTCAAATCTTCAACCTTTGCTGCCGCTGTTCGCGGAAACCTATCGCGCGGATGCCGTCGTTGTCATGCCGTTCAAGAGCGGGATGCCCTTGAATTCGGGCGACTTCGGAACCGATTGGATGTAGGCGTAGATGTCGGCGAGTTCCTGATCCGACAGCACCTTCGGCGTATAGGGCGGCATGTCGCCGCTCGTCGTCCTCACCCAGGCAAGGAAGGCTGGCCAGGCCAAGGGCACCGGGGCGGCGATGCGGACGCCTTCGCGCCCGCCCTGCCCTTGATGGCCGTGACATTCCCAGCAGCCGACGCGCTCGAAATTGGCCTTGCCTTTCATCGCGTCGCCCTGCGGTGCGGCGGCGGCCGCAAAGGCCTGCGAGCCACCGAACGCCGCGGCGAGGACAACAACGGAAGCAATGAGTTTCGTCTTCATGGCTCGTATCCCTCAGCGCGGCTGGCAAACGACGTCGATGAGGGTGGGCTCGCCCATCTTCACCGCATCGATGCCGCGTTTGATCGCAGGTCCCAAGTCCTTCGGATCGGTGATCGGGCCGATGCCGACATGGCCCAAGGCCTCTGCCAGCTTCGCGTATTGCACATACGGGTCCCAGATCGTCGTGCCGATATGCGCCGTCGAGACATCGCGCTGACGCCAGTTGGCCATGCGCTGCACGTGCATGATCTCCTGATGATAGCCGCGGTTGTTCCACATGATGGTCAGCATCGGGACCTTGTGATGCGCTGCCGTCCACAATGCTCCCGGCGCATACATCGAGTCGCCATCGTTCTGGATGTTGACGCAGAGCCGTCCACCGGCCTGCTTGTGCGCAAAGGAGGCGCCCACCGCGGCTGGTAAGCCGTAGCCGATGCCCGCGCCGCCCGGTCCGCCGATGAACTGGTGATGTTGGTCGAAGGTCCACAGGCGATGCGGCCAGTTCGACAAGCTCGAGTCGCGCGAAACGAGCGCCCAGTTTTCGTTTTTGATCTGGTTCCAGATTTCGGCCGAAAGCCGGGCCGAGCTTACCGGGCTGTCATTCCAGGCGTTCTCGGCTGCCGCCTGCAGCATGCGCTCCCGCGCCTGGGCCTGGCCCTTCTTCGCCTTCTCGCCGCGTGCGGCGATCATGGCGCGCCGCTCGGCGGGGATCGCCTGCTTCACATATTCGGTCAGCATGGGGAGCGTTGCTTCCGCGTCCGCGCCGATGGAAATATCGACCGACTGATAGCGCTCGAAATCCTGATAATTGGCGCGAATGTAGAGGTCGCCCACGCCGATGCTGATGAGTTTCGTTCCCGGCTTGATGCGCAAGCGTTGCGCGTTGGTCGCTGCATCGTCGGCATCGTTCACCGTGCCCCAGAAATCCGTAAGCTCGAGACCCAAAACGACGTCGGCCTGGCGGATGAGCGCGCTGCCTAACTGATAGAGGTGGTGGTTGTTCGGCATGTTCATACGGCCGAGCTGATCAATCACCGGAGCGTTCAAGGACTCGGCCAAATCGATCAGGTGTTTGATGCCGGCAGGCGTGCGCGCCACGCGGTCGGCGACGATCACCGGGTTTTCGGCCATGGCGAGGAGCTTCGCCGCTTCGCGCACGGCATTCGGATCGCCCGCGGGCGGCGCCACCATGTTCAGCTTTGGGATCGTGAGCGGCCGGCGGCCCTTCTCGATCGGCTCTTCCTGGAGCTTCTCTTCCAAGACCATGAGCACCGGCTCATGCGGCGGCGTCATCGCTACCTTGTAGGCGCGCACCATGGATTCGGCGAAGTGCTGCAAGGACTGCGGATTGTCGTCCCATTTGGTGAAGTCGCGGATAAGCGAACCGGGATCCTGGACCGCGTGAATGGTGGGAACGCCCGGCATGCGGGTCGCGGCGTCGGCACGGTTGCCGACCATGACGACGCTCGCCGCGCGGTCGCACCAGGCATTGTAGACGGCCATCGCGGCATGCTGGAGACCGACCGTGCCGTGGCAGAGCGCGGCGGCGGGTTTGCCCGCGGCCTTGTAATAGCCGTGCGTCATGGCGACGGCCGACTCTTCATGCATGCAGGTGATGAATTCAGGCTTGCTGTTCTTGCCGTAATTGACGAGCGACTCGTGGATGCCGCGGCAGGAGGAGGCCGGGTTCGAGAACACGAAGTCGATGTCCAAGGATCTGAGCACGTCGACCATGAAGTCCGAGCCGGGCGGGCCCGAGAGCGTACCGGCGCCTCCCGACACATCCGGAGTGCCGAGCTCGGCTTGCGCGGCTGCGGTGGAGGGCCGCTTCACGAACGCGGCGGTCGCATCCGCATCAGCGGCTTTCGCGCCCTTGACCGCCGGGACGGCGCCCGCAGCACCTGCAACGGCAACGCCGGCCAGGAACTTGCGGCGGCTTACATCGGTCGTCTTACGAGCCATGACTTTCCCTCCTTACGAATAGTTTCTTCGGCGCTTTTTCGCGAAGCGCGCTTCGGGCGAGATATAGCACGCCGCCAACCGCGCTCCCATGCACCAACGATAGGCGATGACCAACCTTTCACCATGGGCGGGCAGAGCCCCGGACCACGGATCAATTTTTAAGCTTCAACAGCCGCTTAGCGTTCAGCTCATAGATCTTGCGGCGATCGTCGGGGGAGACGTCGATCTCATCCATGACTTTGATGATCCTGCGGATGAACCCTGGTCCCGCTTCGGGATCGAAGGGACAATCGGTGCCGAACAGCACGTGATCGCAGCCGAAGAAGTCGATGCCGCAGCGCGTGCCCGAGGCCGAGCCATTGATCGCAGTATCGCCGAAGAACATGCGGAAGTAGTCCACCGGCCGGCGACCCTTCTTTTTCATGTTCTCGAGGATCTCCTCATATTCGGGGAGCGCGCCTTCGCGGGTACCGAGCTGGTCGAAGCCCAAGCCCACACGCGCTTCCAGGAAAGGCACCATCGCACCCAAATGATGGGTGATGATCTTCAAGTTCGGCCAGCGGTCGAAGAAGCCCGAGAACACCATGCGTGCCATCGCCGCGCTCGTCTCGTAAGGCCAGCCGAAGCACCACCAGATGTCGTATTTCGAACTGGACTCGACCGGGTAATCCGCGAATTTATGCGGCCGCGTCGGATGCATCCAGATGGGAAGATCGTAGCTGTGCATCTTCTCGAAGATGGGCGCGAGCTCGGGGTCGTCCAGCGGCCGGCCGTTTACGTTTGTCATGATCTGAATGCCGCGCGCGCCCCTTTGCTCGACCGCGTGCGTGATCTCGACAAGCGCTGCCTTGACGTTGTTCATCGGCACGGACGCGGCGAAGGCCGGGAAGCGGTTCGGGTGCTTGGCCACGATCTCGGCCATGCCGTCGTTGGCGATCCGCGCCATCTCGGGCGACTTGTCCGGTGGTGCGACAAATTCGATCGCCGGCATGGAAAGGGTGAGGATCTGCTGATAGTCGGGGCCAAACTCTTCCATCATGGCAAGTCGCGCATTCAGATCGTAAAGCACGGGGATGGTCGTCCAGCGCCGCACCGCGGCCTTGGATGGGATGACTTCGACCATCCTGTCGAAATAGGTCTTGGGGAAGATGTGTGGAAAGATGTCGATCTTCTTCACCTGCGCGCCTCTAAGGAGTGGGGATTGCGAACGGGCGCGATCTAACCCCGCCGTGGAAAGCGTGGCAAGCACGGAAACCCGGCTTTAAGCGACGCTGCGGACAGGCGTGGCTGCCGTGCTGCCCGCCGGGAAGATGATCGTGACGCATGTCCCTTCGCCAAGCACGCTATGAAGCTCGATGCGTCCCCCATGCATGTCGACGAGGCCCTTGACGATCTGTAGTCCAAGCCCCGTGCCGCGCTGGGCAGTCGTGATCTCAGGCCGGCCGCTGCCGAAGCGATCGAAGATACGGGCCTGCTCCTCGCGTGCGATGCCAACGCCCGTGTCGGCGACACGGAGCGCGATTTCACCCTGGTGGTTCAAGCTTGCGCCTAACGAGACTCGGCCGCCCTTAGGCGTGAACTTGATCGCGTTCGAGACGAGATTGTCGAGTACTTGGCGAACCGCCTGGAGGTCCGCAAACAGCAGGGGAACGGGATGCTCGCGTAAGTGCACGAGCTCGACTCCTCGCGCCGCGGCCGTCTCGGATCGCCTGGTCAATTCGTTGGCGATGAGATCATCGACATTGACCGGCTCCCGCTGAAGCATTTTGCGGCCCGCCTCGATCCGGGCGAGATCGAGGATGTCGCCGATGAGCTCCAAGAGCCGATTGCCCGACTGATGAATGAAACCGCCATATTCGGCATATTTGTCGCTGCTGTCGCCAAAGGCCTTGGTTCGCACGATGTCGGAGAAGCCGATGATCGCGTTCAACGGTGTCCTCAGCTCGTGACTCATATTGGCTAGGAATTCCGATTTCGCCCGGCTTGCGGAGACGGCCGCGTCACGGGCCACGCGCAGGTTCTTGATCAGCTGTTCGCGGTCGTGTTCCAGCCGCCAGGCCTTCTCGAAACGCGCGTGAATCGCGTAGCACTGCACCGTCATCAGGCCGACATAGACGAATGCGAGCGTCAGAAGCGGCGAACCGGTGTAGTAGCTGTTGATGAGCTCGAGCACCGCTATGCCGAGCGAAATCGCGAACATGGCGGCCGCAGCACTCGCGAGATGCGCCGAGAACAACGTCGCCGCCGCGGCGAGCGTGCAGGAGAGGATGAGGAGCGCGAAAATGTCGCTCGCTGGGGGAACAAACAGGGACAGCCCGAAGAGAACCCAGGCGCTCATCGAAATCAACGCCGCGAGGGTCGTGATCGAGGCTTTCTTCGAGGCGCGCACGATCACATCAGAGTGCTGCGGGTCCAATCGCAGAAGGATCGCCTCGTTTAGCCCACAGGCCAGCGCGACCAAAACGAAAGCGGTGAGCATATGCGGGACAGGCGCCCAGGATTTGTGGACGAAGATAATGACCGCCCCGATCAAGGGGAGCGCCCAATCGAGGAGCCGGATATTGGCGCGGACGGAATCGAGCTCCACCTCGACCATGCGCGCGGCGTCTTCGCTCTCGGGCTTGAGCGAGCGGCGCAAGTCCTCCGGAAGGCGCAAGACGTGTGGCACGCGGCCAACCCAGCGCGCTTTCGGGGAACTCTCTGCGGTTATCATCGCCATCGGCAACAGCGCGCCGTCCAACCCTCTCCGGCGGTAATGATGGCATAATGGTAGTTAACGCCGCTTTCCCGAACCCTGATCCGCACGGCTCAATCGACGTTCTTCAGCGGCTCAATTCGCAAAGGGAAACTTTCTCAAGCCCGCGATTTACACGCAAACGTTTGCGTTTCACGCCCGCTTCCCCTTTAAAGGAGCTATTCGCAACAGAGATTCGTTTCGTGAATTCACCTGAAAGTAAGCCCGCCCAAGAGGCCGCGAGACGGCGGACCTTCGCCATTATCTCGCACCCTGACGCCGGGAAGACGACTTTGACTGAGCAGCTGCTGCTTCTGGGCGGCGCAATCAGGCTCGCCGGTCAGGTGAAGGCCCGCGGCGAGGCGAGGCGCGCCCGCTCGGACTGGATGAAGATCGAGCAGGAACGCGGAATCTCGGTCACGACGGCGGTGATGACGTTTGAGTTCGAGGAAACGGTCATCAATCTCCTCGACACGCCGGGCCACGAGGACTTCTCCGAAGACACCTACCGCACGCTCACCGCTGCCGATTCTGCCGTCATGGTCATCGACGCGGCCAAGGGCATCGAAAGCCAGACGCGCAAATTGTTCGAAGTCTGCCGGCTTCGCGACATTCCGATCATCACCTTCATCAACAAGATGGACCGCGAGGCGCGCGACCCCTTCGAGCTCTTGGACGAGATCGCCGATCAGCTCCAGCTCGAATGCGCGCCGATGAACTGGCCCGCAGGATCGGGGCTGAACTTCCATGGTGTGTACGATTTCGCTCGCGATGCTTTTGTGCCGTTCCCAGGTTCCGAGCCACGTGCGAAAGGCGACTTGAGTTTTTTGCCTGAGGACGTCCGGGCGAAGCTCGAAGAGGACATCGCGCTCGTCCGCCACGCGACCTCGCCCTTCGATCTTCAAACCTATCGCGAAGGGCACATGACGCCCCTGTTCTTCGGCGCGGCGTTGAAAACCTTCGGCGTGCGCGATCTTCTCTCGGCGCTCGCGCGCTTAGCGCCTTCCCCTCGGCCGCAAGCCGCCGAGCCGCGCGCGATCTCGCCGTCCGAAGAGCTTGTCACGGGCTTCGTGTTCAAGGTCCAGGCGAACATGGACCCGAACCACCGCGATCGTGTCGCCTTCGTGCGGCTCTGCTCGGGGAAGTTCCGCCGTGGCATGAAGCTGAAACAGTCGGGCACGGGCAAAGTCTTGGGCGTGCACAATCCCATTCTCTTCTTCGCCGCGGAGCGCGAGATCGTGGACGAAGCCTGGCCGGGCGACATCATCGGCATTCCCAATCACGGCGTGCTGCGCGTCGGCGATACGCTCACCGAAGGCGAGGCGCTCACCTTTACTGGCATCCCGAATTTCGCGCCGGAGATCTTGCGCCGCGTCCGGTTGAACGACGCGATGAAGGCCAAGCACTTGAAGCGCGCGCTGGAGAGTTTGGCGGAGGAGGGCGTGACGCAAGTGTTCAAGCCCTTGATCGGCGCGCAGTGGACCGTTGGGGTCGTCGGGCAGTTGCAGCTCGACGTCTTGAAGAGCCGGTTGAATGCCGAATATGGGCTCGATGTTGATCTCGAGGCTTCGCCTTACGAAACCGCGCGTTGGCTCGGCGGCACGCCCGAAGACCTCGAGAAATTTCGCGAGGGCAATCGCGGCCAGATGGCCGAGGACCGCGATGGCGCGCCGGTGTTCCTCGCGAAGAGCGCCTGGGAACTCGGTTACGTCGGCGGCAAGTTCCCCAATGTCAAATTCTTGAAAACCCGCGAACGCGCCGCGACCGCCGAAGCAGCGTAAACGCCTGGAATTGCCCGCCGATCCGCTCAAACGGACAAACTCGTAAAACACTGCTGAAATGAAGAGTCAGAGTTTCGCTAAATGCCGCCGACTTGGATAACGGCGCAGCATATGCGTAGGGGGTATTTGGAAAAGCAGATCACCGATTGGAAGACCGATTTTGTTTCTGATTTTGGGCCCGTGCTCTCAGAGCAGCAAAAGTGGAGTTTCGGACGGTGTTTCATCGCGCAGCAGCAGGCGCCAGGCAGGTGGATCGCGGTAAGGACAACCGCCGCCAGCTCGATGATGGCGCGGACCTCCCACCTGTGATGGCGCCGGATGCCGATCGTTCCGCTTCGAAAAACGAATCCGGCGAGAGCGAATTTGCAAGCGTGACCGCTGGCCTTGTCCTGCGCCGGCGGGTCGAACAACTCATGCAGCACGCGTCGCCGCCGGCGCATGCTTCAAGAACCGACCACAAGAGCGACGTTTTGGAGGCAACTGCGGGTCTTCTCGCGTCTAAGGGCGAAGCGAAACCCTCGACGATCGCTGGGCAGCCCAGGGAGGTGGCACACGACGCGGTTGATGGCGGAATCCATACCCTACGCGAGGAATTGGTCGCGCTGCGCTCTGCTCTTTCGGATCGCGAGGCTGCCCTGGCGAAGACGGCGCTCGAGCATGAGCAGTTGCGTGAGCGGCAGCAGCAAGAGCTGAAGGCCGCCGAGGCGGCGCTCCTCTCCAAAGCCGAGACAGAGTGGCAGGAACGATCCGCACGGGCTCTGGCCGAGGTGCGCGCCGACGCCGAGTGTGCGCGCGGCAAGGCTGAGAGCGACGTCCGGAGCCTGCGCGAGGAATTGGCCGCTCTGCGCTCCAGTCTTGCCGATCGCGAGGCCGCGCTTGCCAAGGCCGTTTCGGATACCGAGCGGGTACGCGAGCGCGGGAAGCAAGAGTTGGGCGCCGCGCTTGCGACAGCGAAGCTCAATCAAGCCGGAGAGGCGATAAATCGTGACGCCGATACCGGTGCAATCCGCTCACCGGCTCGCGAAGACGGGCGAATCGGGACGGGCATCCGGTCGATTCCGATGATGCCTGAACGCGAATCTTCAGGACCAAAGAGGCCTGGCGCGCTCCGCAATATCGCTGTCGCGGCGACACTCGCGATTCTTGCGATCGCGGCCTATCCCTGGATGGCGCCCTTTCTTCCGCCCAGTTGGCAGTCGAACATCGCTGCGATCACAGGGGGATTTGGGTCCGCCCACCGCAGTTCCGTTGCGTCGCCTGTGTCCAAACCCGTGACGTCGTCGAACGCCACGACGTCGTCGGCCGCCACGAAGGCGTCAAATGCCGCGGCGCAAAGCCTGGCCGTGGTCATTCGTGAGGCAAATCTGCGCGTCGGACCTTCGACAACGGATAAGATCATCGCTCTGTTGCCCCGTGACATGAAAGTCACGCCGATCGAGCGACGCGGTGACTGGACCCTTGTTCAGATTGATGGCTCGACGGGCAAGGCCTCTGCAAGGCGCGGATGGGTTTACACTTCGTACCTTAAAGAGGGGTCCGCAACGCCGACGAGAGACCGCCAGGACAATCGGAAGAGCACCGTTGCTCAGGGCAAGTCATAGCGATCCCCGTAACCCGCGCCACGAGCGTTCGGAGCTCCGCTACGTCGGCGGCAAATCCTTGAACGTCAGGTTCCTAAAGACCCGCCAGCGCGCTGCGCCGCGTTTTCGTTGTCCTATTGGATCGGCTCGGGCCGGTCGTTCAGTTCGATCATGGTGCCCCAAGGATCGGAAACGAAGGCAAGCGCCGCGCCTGTCTGCGCATTCTTGTTGATCGGGCGCTCGATCTTCACGCCGTCGGCTTGGAGCTTCTTCAAGAACGCTTCCAGGTTCTTCACGTCGAAGCCGATGTGGTCGAGCGTGTGGCCGGCGGTCGGCACTTGTGCCTTGTCGGCCTTCGCGAACCTTAGCTGCACGCCCGGAAGCTCGACGACGGGCGCATTGTTGCGCGTCCAGGCATGGCCGCCGAATTCCTTCGCGTACCAAGCCTGCATCTTCGGGATTTCGGATTCGATCGCGGAGAAATGGATGTGCTCGTTGCGGATCGGCCAGGGCTGGTTCTTGTCTTCCAGAATCTCGATGCGCAAACCGTCGGGCGTATCGATATAAGCCTGATCGGGACGCCCCGTTGCGCTCGGCTCAGGAATGATGCCGGCAGCTTTCCATTTCGCGAGCGACTCCTGCACGTTGCGGACCGTGAAGCCGACATGATTGACGACCGTTCCCGCGGTGCCGCCCGTCGGTGCCGTGCCTTGTCCGCGGGTCAAGAAGATAACGACCCCGGGGAACAGCACGATTTCGTTGTCGCCGCGCTTGATCACCCTGCCGCCCAGAGTGACGAAGAACTTCTTGTTGACCTCGGGGTCCTTCGAGTTGAGATGCCAATGACCCATGTTCACGCCCATCCCGTTGGGCGGGAACGCGACCGGCTGCGCTTGGGCCGCTGACGCCCCGATCGCGAACGCAAACGCCAAACCCAGTATCGTCGTTTTCATGGCCATCGCCTCGTTCGAACACCCGCGAAACGGGTGACGGCAGACGCTACCACCGCCCGAGCACGGACGAAAGTTGCGGAAACGGTATAATGCCGACGGGCAACGCGGGAGGAGACAATCATGAGAGCGGCGGCTTTCGCAGTTTGTTTGGGCGCGATTTCGATGCTGGCGGCGTCCGCGCAAAGCGCGGAAAAGGTCCACGAGCTGAGAGCTTCGCCGACGACCGTTCATCGGGGCTTCTTCGATGCTTCCTTGAAACCCGTGCTCACCATCGACTCGGGCGACATCGTCCGGCTATGGACGACGACCGGCAATCCTCGCTACTTCGAAAGTCTCGGCGTACCGAAGGAAAAAATTCCGCCGGAACTGTATGCAGCGTTCCAAGGCGCGCCGGGCGCCGGCCGTGACGACCACACGCTCGATGGTCCCATCTTCGTCAACGGCGCGGAGCCCGGCGACACGGTGGAGATCCGCATCCGCGCCATCGATCTTTGGCTTCCCATTGCCGGCATGGGCTTTCGCGCCAATCGAGGCTCGCTGCCCGAAGACTTCCCCTACTCGCGCGACCGCGTGTTCTTCTTTGATCCGGCGAAAAAGGAGATCGATTTCGGGCGCGGCATCGTCGTGCCGGCAAAGCCGTTCTGGGGCGTTATCGGCGTCGCGCCACCTGACTCCATGGGACGTGTGCCGAGCGGGCCGCCCAATGTCTTCGGTGGCAATCTCGACAATCACGACCTCCAGCCGGGAACGAGTCTTTTCCTCCCCGTCCACGTGAAGGGCGCGCTGATCTCGGTCGGCGATGGACATGCCGTGCAGGGTGCGGGCGAAGTCGGCATGTCCGCGGTCGAGACCTCGCTCAAGGGCGAGATCCAGGTTGTCCTGCACAAAGGCATGCACACGAACTGGCCGCGTGCCGAAACGCCCACCCACTACATCACCATGGGATTGAGCGAGGATCTCAATCAGGCGGCGAAGATCGCGACGCGCGAGATGGTCAACTTCCTGGTCGAAACGAAGAAGCTGCCGCGCGACGAAGCACTGATGCTGATGAGCGCCGCGATGGACTTGCAGGTGACGCAGATCGTCGATGGTACCAAAGGCATCCATGCCATGCTGCCCAAGGCGATTTTCAGGAAGTGATGGCCTGTCGCGGCGAGGCAGCTTAAGCTTGCATCGCCGACATGAGACAACAACGAAGGGATGACGCCATGAGACGAAAATTCGCTGCCTTGTGGTTGGGGCTGCTGGGATCGGTGGGCACAGCCCATGCAGCAGACCTCGTCATCGTCACCAATCAGGGCGCGGTGCCGAGCTTGAACGAGATCGCCGCCCAGTTCTCGCGCACGAGCGGGAATCATGTGAGTGTGATCCTTGCCGAAGGAAACGAGCTGGAAAAGGGACTCGCGAACCGTACCGTCGACCTCGTCAGCCAGAATCCCGGACCGATGGCGGAGCTCGTGAAGAGCGGCAAGATCGTGGCGAACTCGGTCACGCCGTTTCAGCTCGCCGAGCTCGGCGTCGCGGTCAAAGCGGGCGCGCCCAAGCCCGACATCAGCACGCCGGAAAAATACAAGGCTGCGTTGCTCGCGGCGAAATCCATCGGCTATTCGCGCGGATGTTCCGGCACGAATATCGGCGCGAGCATCGCGCAGCTGGGCTTGACCGAGACCTTGAAGGCAAAGACGGTTTTCACCGGCAACAACGGCCCGGTCACCGATTATCTCAAGCGGGGCGAGTTCGAGCTCGGGCTACAGCAGACCAACATCATGGCGGGCGTCCCGGGCGTCGATTTCGTCGGGTCCGTTCCCGCGCCCTTGAACAAGCCGTGTCAATCGAATGTCGGTCTGGTGACGAATTCGAAAGAGCCCGATGCGGCGCGCGCGCTGATCCGGTTCATGATTTCAGCCGAAGCCGCGCCCCTTATTCGAAAGACGCACGCGGAACCGTACCCACGCTAACGACCGACCAACCGATAATGTCGTTGACAGTTTTGCGTGTTGGCGCCGGGCAGAATGTGACGCGCAGGCGGTGCTTCTTTTTGGAACGTTTTGCATGATCGCCCGTTTTGCCAGCGGGAACGGGCAGGGGCTATTCTGGACTGGAGCTAGGCCATGAAAAAATATTTCGCGCTCTTCATGATTCCTTCTGCCGTCGCCGACGATTGGAAGAAAAACACCAAGCCCGACGAGATGAAATCGGCCTCCGAAAAAATGATGCGTGACTGGGAAAAGTGGAGCAAGGCGCACTCAAAGAACCTCCTGGACAAGGGAGCGCCGCTCGGCAAGACGAAGCGCGTCAGTTCGAACAAGGTTTCCGATATCCGGAACGACCTCAATTGGTACTCGATCGTCGAGGCGGAATCTCACGATGAAGCAGCGAGATTGTTTACAGACAATCCGCACTTGCAGATTCCGGGCTCCTCGATCGAGGTGATGGAGATTCCCCCCGGGCCTCCGATGTGACGACCGCGATTTGCGCTGAGGACTCCTAAGCGCCTTCGATGATCGCCCAGTCGTTGGGGTAGAAGCCGTTGAAGCCGGTGCGGAGCGCGAGCGAATAGGCGCCCATGGTCTCGAACACGATGTAGTCGTCCTGCTGGATGGTCTTCGGTAACAACAATGGCCGCGGCAGGACGTCGATCGTGTCGCAAGTGGGTCCGAAAATCTTGAACGGCTTCGTCTCGCCGGTGCGCTCGCGCACGCGTCCGCTCGGGCCGATAGCATAGACGCGGCGAGGATAATCCGCCGTCCAGGCGGGAAGCGCCAGCTCGTCGAAGCTGCCGTAGATGCCGTCGTTCAGGAACAGCTGGTCGTCACGGCGCAAGATCACGCGCGTGACGAGCGACACGCCTTCGGCGCAGAGCGCGCGTCCCGGCTCGCACAGGATCTCGCTCCCTGGCTCCAACGGAAAGGTTGTGACCGCTTCGCGGATGGTGTCAAAATACCAGTGCGCCGGCGGCACGTCGTTGCCGGGATAGGGACCCGGGAAGCCGCCGCCGACATCGAGCGCGGCAATCTCCACGCCCGAAAATTTCGCCGCCCGGCGCGCTAGCTCGACCGCCTGGGCATAGGTGAACGGGCTCAAGCATTGCGAGCCGACATGGAAAGTGAGGGCCGGGCGCGCACCCGCGCCCGCGATGCGCTTCAAGAGGCGCCCCGCGTTCTGCGGCGTGGTGCCGAATTTCGAGGAAAGCTCGAGCATGGCGCCGCCAAGAGGTGTCGCCACGCGTGCGAAAATCCGCAAACCCTTGCCGCCGTCCGTCTCGGAAAGGAGCTTATCGAGCTCCGCATCGCAATCGACGACGAAATCGGTCAAGCCATGCTGACGCCAGGCGGCGCCCGCTTCGCCCGGAATCCGCACCGGCGCCATGAAATGGCAATGCGAGTCCGGATAACGCCCTCTGATCAGCCCGATCTCGGCCAAGGACGCGGTATCGAAGTGGCGGATGCCGGCTTCATAGATCTGATCGAGCACGTCGATGGCCGGGTTCGCCTTGACCGCATACATCGTGGTGCCGGGAAAGGAATCGAGGAACCGGCGTGCCGCGACGCGGAAGCGCGCGGGATGAAGACCGTAATAGGGGAGCGTCGGCCGCGTCGCCTCGATGAGGGCGGCGAAGGAGGGATAATGTGCGAGCTTCTGGCTCGCTCGGGGCGTCGGCTGCACGTTCATGTCTAACTCACGCGCGACCTCTTAGGCGCGCGCAAAACGAGGGTCAAGCAGGCCGCGGAGTTATGCGGAACGACTTTTTAATCTCAGCCGCTGCAATCGCCCTGTTGCGGATCGCGCGGGATGGTGAGCGTGTTCTGGAGAAGCTTCTCGTTGTCGGGCGTGGTTAAGCGATCCATCGCCTGTTGCGCGTATTTGAAGTCGTCCGATTGGCAGGACTTGAGCCCCGCGAGCGCGCGCTTGATGTTGTCGTTCTCGATATTGGAGAGGATCTTCTCCGCATCCTGCTTGGCGTTGGCGCGGATGAATTTTTCGAGCCCGGTCTTCATCCGTGAGTATCGGTCCTCGCGGTCTTTGGGGAGCGCGACATGGCAGGCTTCGAACTCGGCGTGATAGACCCGCATCAGCATGTACATGCAGGACAGCGAGGTATCGGCATAAGCCGAAGCCGGCGCGAGCACGCTCAAGGACGCGGCAACAATCGGAACGAGGGCTTTACGCATGGCGGCATCTCGCGCGGATGAACTCGCACTATTATAAGAGTGGCGATTGCGGCGAATTCAAGAGGCGAGCGCCTGGCGCTCCTTCACCTTCCCGCGCAGTTCGCGGATCGTGTGCCGCCCGTCGACCGAGGGCTGATAGACGTTGCTGATCTCGCGCATGGCCTTGTCCACGTCGTCGGGCGAGATGTTCTGGGTGAGTTCGAACGCGTCCGCGCCCACCCGTGCGTAGAAGGCGATCTGGTCTTTCAGGAAATGGCCGGAGATGCGGATTTCGCCTCTGAAAGAAAGCCGCGTGCGCAGGAGCCGTGCCCAGGAGAAGGCGCGGCCGTCCTTGAAGTAGCCCACCTGAAGCACGACGGCGGCAAGTTTATGCACGTCGTCGGCCAAAACGAGCGGCGATTCGCCGCACCCATGCGGACGGCGAGCGGATAGGGCCGGGCGAGAAGCGCGGCCTTGTCCGCGGTGAAGCGCTTCAGCGAGACAAGGATCGCGCCCATGGACGGTATCGGCTCGTCATCGTCGATGGCGAAGAACGGGTCATCCACGATGCGCCCTTTTTTAATGAGCATAGAGCTTCTCCTTGAACGGGCTTGCGCCCACGCGGCGCACGGTGTCGAGGAAACGCTCGCCGTTGTGCCGCAAGTCCTGATACGTCGCGATTACGGTTTCGACCGCATCCACGATGCCTTCCTTGTCGAATCCGGGGCCCAAGATTTCGCCCAAGCTCGCGTCTTCCGCGCCCGAAGCGCCCAAGAGGATCTGGTAGTTCTCGACGCCCTTCCGATCGACGCCCAGAATTCCGATGTGGCCGACATGATGATGGCCGCAGGCGTTGATGCAGCCCGAGATCTTGATCTTCAGCTCACCAAGATCGTGCTGACGCTCGAGGTCGGAAAAACGTTTTGCGATCTCCTGCGCGATGTTGATCGAGCGGGCATTGGCGAGGTCGCAATAGTCGAGTCCCGGGCAGCAGATGATATCGGTGACGAGCCCGTGATTGGGTGTCGCGAGCTCGAGGCCCCCGAGCTTCTCCCATAGCGCGAACAGGTCCTTCTTCCGCATATAGGGAAGGACGAGGTTCTGCTCGTGCGTGACGCGAATCTCGGGCTGGTGGAATGCGTCCATCAGATCGGCGAGCGCGTCCATCTGGTCGGACGAGCAGTCGCCCGGCGTCTTGCCGACGGGCTTCAAGGAGATGGTCGCGATCGCATAGCCCGGCGCCTTGTGCTCGGCGATGTTGGTCTTCACCCAATCGGCGAAAGCGCGGTTCTCGCGCTTTGCGGCTTCGAATTCGGGGCAGAACTCGCCAAGCTTCTCGAATCTGGGCGGCGTGAAATAGGCCGCGATCCGGGCGATCTCCTCTTCCGGGAGCTCGAGCACGCCGGACTTCTTGATCTCGGCGAACTCGGCCTCGACACGCTTGCGCATCTCTTGCGGGCCGATCTGATGGACGAGGATCTTGATCCGGGCCTTGTGGATATTGTCGCGCCGGCCGCTCTCGTTATAGACGCGCATCACCGCTTCCAAGAAGGCGAGGATGTCGCGCTTCGCGACGAACGCCCCGACCTCGTGCGCGATGAAGGGCGTGCGGCCCAAGCCGCCGCCGACAAAGACGCGATAGCCGATCTCGCCCTCATCGTTCTTCACGATCTGGATGCCGATGTCGTGGATCATGATCGCCGCGCGATCGGCCGGCGATCCCGAGACCGCGATCTTGAATTTCCTCGGCAAGAAAGAGAATTCCGGGTGCAGCGTCGACCATTGGCGCGCGATCTCGGAGAGGATGCGCGGGTCTTCGAGCTCGTCCTTCCCGGCGCCCGCAAAATGGTCCGCCGTCACGTTGCGCACGCAGTTGCCGCTCGTCTGCATGCAGTGCATTTCGACCTCGGCGAGCTCGACCAGCATGTCGGCGACTTGGGGCAGTTGCGCCCAATGGAGCTGCAGGTTCTGGCGCGTCGTGAAATGGCCGTAGCCGCGGTCGTACTTCCGCGCGATGAAGGCAAGCTTGCGCAATTGCCGCGCGGAGAGCGTGCCGTAGGGAATGGCGATGCGCAGCATGTAGGAGTGAAGCTGAAGATAGAGCCCGTTCATCAGGCGCAAGGGCTTGAACTCGTCTTCCGAGAGCTCGCCCGAAAGCCGGCGCGCGACCTGGCCGCGGAACTGCTCCGCCCGCTCGTGGACGAACTTCAAATCGAATTCGTCGTAGCGGTACATCAGCCGGCCTGCTTGCCGAGATCTCTACGAACAGTCGGCCCGGCGGCGCGGATCCGCTCGCGGATCTTCACCGGCGTCACCTCGCTCCCCAGGACCTTCACTTCGAACAGATAGGGTGCAACGACCTCGCGCTTTGAAACCCACTCGGCCGCCCCTTTGAGCGCGGCTTCGGCCCTGCCTTCGGCAAGGACTTCGGCGTCGGTCAGGCTCTCGACCCAGCCTTTGGCCGAGTTCCAGTAGACGACCTCGCCCACTTGCAGGCGGTTGGCAGTGAGAATCTGCGACATCAACACGGGCGACCTCATGACGCCCGTCTAAAATCACATCCCAGATTGGAGAAATCAAGAGAGTACAGTTTTTCAATGTAAATATTGTTGTTTTACAATTGCAATATGTTATTTCTGCTGCACCACCGCGCTGTCATGCCATTTGCGCAAAATCCCATATTCCAGAAGGGCTAAGGCGAAGAAGATGGCGATGCCCAGAGCGGCAAGCAGGAACAGGGCGGCGAACATCCGGGCGATCTGGAGCTGTCGGCCCGCCTCGACAATGCGCCAAGCAAGGCCCGTAGCAGTCCCCGATCCCGCTCCATATTCGGCCACCACCGTCCCGATCAGGGCAAGCCCGCCTGACGTTTTCATCCCATTCAGAAGGTAAGGCAGTGCGGACGGAAGTCTTAAACGCCACAACACCTGCCATCGGGAGGCGCCGTAGAGCCGGAATAAGTCGAGAAGGTTGTGATCGGTCGAGCGAAGCCCGAGCGTGGTCGAGGAGAGGATCGGAAAAAAAGCGACGATCCAGGCAAGGACCAGAAGCGCCAAGTTGATGCGGTCGAACCCGACCCAGATGACGATCAAGGGTGCGATGGCGACGACGGGCGTCACCTGAAGCATGACCGCATAAGGATAGAGCATCATCTCGACGATGCGGCTCTGCGAGAAGATGACCGCAAGCGCAACGCTCGTGACCGCCGCAAGCACGAAAGCCATCAGCGTGATTCGCAGCGTTGTCCACAAGGACGCCATCAGGGAGGGGAAATCGTCGATGAGCGCCTGCACGATGGCCGACGGTGGCGGCAGCACGAAACGCGGCACGGAATAGATCGCGACCAGCGCTTCCCAGAGCCCGAGCACGGCAATACCCAAAAGCAGCGGGAGCGCGTAGCGCAGCCTCATCATCATGCAGCGGTCGCCATGCCGGCGCGCAAGAGCTTGGAGACTTCGCGCGCCGCATCGCCGAACTCCTTCGACATCCGCCATTCCTTGCTGCGATCAGGAGGCGAGGCGAGATGGAACTCGCCGGCGATCCGTCCCGGGCGCGGGGTCAGCGTGACGATACGGCTGGAGAGGAATGTGCTCTCGTAGACGCTGTGCGTGACGAAGACGATCGTGAGCCCGTCCTCGCGCCAGAGTTTCAACAAGTCCTCGTTCAAGGCCTCGCGGCTGATCTCATCCAGTGCGGCGAAGGGCTCGTCCATTAGAAGGAGCTTGGGTTTCGCCACGAGGGCACGCGCGATCGAGGCGCGCATGCGCATGCCACCCGAGAGCGTACGGGGATAGGCGTTCGCAAATCCGCTTAAGCCGACGCGCGCGAGCGACACTTCAGCACGCTCAATCGTTTCATGCCGCGCGATTCTTTCGAGCTCCAAGGGAAGCCGCACGTTATCGCGCGCGGTTGCCCAGGGCATAAGGGTTGGATCTTGAAACACAAACCCGATGCGGGGCTTTGTCTCGCGCCATTCGACTTTACCGATCGTCGGCTCTAGCAGTCCTGCGATGATCCGCAGCGCCGTGGACTTGCCGCAGCCCGAGGGCCCCAAAAGGGAAAGAAATTCACCGTCGCGAATCTCGAGGTCAATTGGCCCGAGCGCTTGGACCTTTTCGTCGAAAACACGTTCGACGCCTTTCAAGGAAGCGACAATGGTCATACTGGCCCCGCTCGCCACACCGGCTCGATTCGGCTTGACCGCGGTTCTATTGCGCCGAAGCGTGCTGCGCGTTCAAGGCATAGCCGCGGTTGATGAACTGCAAGGTGTAAGCGCTTTCGTAGGGAAGATCGGTGGGGTACACCTTCTCCTCCACCATGACGTCGAAGAATTCCTTCCAACGCTCGTCCGCCATCGCGCCCAAGCCCTTCGCCTCAGCGTCCCCCGAAAGCGCAAGACCGTAGCTCTTCATCTTGTCGATCGCCTGCGCGATGACGTCATCGGTCATCTCGGGGTTGTCTTTCTTGATGAGGGCATTCCCCAGAGAAGGATCACCGTAGACATAATGCATCCAGCCTTCGATGCTTGCATCGACAAAGGCCTGCACCGCTTCGGGCTTCTCTTTGATCCACTTGTCGGGCACCAGCACCATGTTGGCGTAGCCGGGGTACCCGACATCCGCCAACGGAAAGACTTGCGGCTTGAACTTCCCCTCGCGCTCGATCGAGTAGGGCTCGGACGTGAGATAGCCCTCCTGGATCGCGTTCTTGTCGACGAGGAATGGGGCGAGATTGAACGTGTATTTGCGGATCTGCCGATCGTCGAAACCGAACTTAGCTTTGAGCCACGGCCAGAAGGTCACGGTCGAGGCATCGCCGATGAGGATCGGCTTGCCCTTCATGTCGGCGATCGATTTTACGTCGTCACGGGGATGCGTGATCAGGACCTGCGGGTCTTTCTGGAACACCGCCATCACCGCTTTGAACGGCGCCCCCGCACGCACGAGATTTAAGGGAATGAAGCCATTCGAGCCGATGCCGAAATCGGCCGCTCCGCCGGCCAGGATCTGCGGCACGTTCACCGCTGGTCCGCCTTCCATGATCTTCACATCGAGCCCATGCTTCTCGTAAAGCCCTTCCGCGAGCGCCTGATAGAAGCCGCCGTGCTCGGCCTCCGCCTTCCAGTCGGTGATAAAGGTGATGTGAAGAAGCTGGGGTTTCCCCTGCGGCGGCGCCTTTGGCGTCTCTTGTCCGCAGGAGCCGATCAGACAGGCAAGGAAGACGAACGCAAAGGCCTGGAGTGCTCGCACCGGGCGCGTCCCTCAAAATCGGCAGGGATGGTGGAGCCGAGAGCTTCGAGAAGCAAGTCCGGCTTAAGAATACTCAGCGCCCGTAATAGCCGTATTCTTGGCGATAGCGCTCCATGGAGCGGCGATAGTCGTCTTCGTTGCGCCGCCGCCTGTAAGAGCCGCGGTCGTCGAACGGCGAATAGGGGGCCGCATACTGGTCCGGCGCGGCCGCGCGATTATAGGCATAACGGTTTTGGCGCTCTTCGGCGTAGTCGTCACGGCGCAAACGGCCATTGTCGTAGGTCTGGCGCCCACGATCGTCGCGGCGGCGTACCTGCTCATCGCCGTTGAAGAGGTGGCGGAAGAAGCCTCTTATGCCGTCAAAGCTGCGGGTGACGAAGTCTTCGCCGCCGTCCTGTCGCGCTGCTGCGATCGCCGCTCCCGACGACACGGGCGCAGAGCGCGGGAGCATCTGGGAAGGCGTACCTTTCAGCGCTGTGCGCATGAATCCGGTCCAGATTTGCGCCGGCAATGCGCCGCCGCCGACGTTCTTCATGGGCGAGAAGTCGTCATTGCCGACCCAGACGCCGGCGATGAGATTGGGCGCGTAACCGACGAACCAGGCGTCGCGGAAGCCTGCGCTCGTGCCGGTCTTGCCCGCAACCTCGCGGCCCGGCACTTGCGCCCCGCGGCCGGTCCCATACTGCACCGCCTGGAAGAGCATCGAATTCATCGCCAGCGCATTGTCTTCGTTCACGACACGCAAAGCTTCATCCTGCGTGCGCTGGTAGAGGACCGTGCCGCCAGGGCTGCGAATTTGCCGGACCAAGTAGGGGCTCGCACGCTCCCCAAGCGTCGGAAAGGGCGCATAGGCCGCCGTGAGCTCCAGTGGGGTCACCTCGGAGGTTCCCAAAGGAAGCGATGCGTTTGGTTCGAGCGGCGAGGTTACGCCCAGCCGTCGCGCCACCGCAATGACGGACTGAAGTCCCACTTCCTGACCGAGCCCCACCGCAACCGAGTTTATGGAATTGACCATCGCATCCTGAAGCGTGACCGGACCGACATAGCTGTCGTTGAAATTTTCCGGCGACCAATCCTTGATCGTGATCGGCTCGTCGACGCGCACGGTTGCGGGCGTCAATCCCATCTCGAGTGCCGCAAGATAGACGAACGGCTTGAACGCCGAGCCAGGCTGGCGGTGCGCCTTGATCGCGCGGTTGAACGGGCTCTCCGCGTAATCGCGTCCGCCGATGAGCGCTTTCACGGCGCCATCGGGCGCCATCGCGACAAGCGCTGCTTGCGAGGCTTGGGCGGCGCGGCCTTGTTTGTTCAGTACGTTCGTGACCGATGCGCGGGCCGCTTCCTGCATCGCGCGGTCGATCGTCGTGGTGATTACGAGATCGCCCATGGCGCCAGGGGCGAGATTTTTCACTTCCTCGGCGGCCGCATCGAGGAAGTAGTCGCTCGCCAGCACCTGCTGCGGGGCGACGAGAGTCGCGGGGTGTTTGCGCGCTTGCGCCACGTCGCGCTCGGTCATCGCCTGCGTCTCGACGAGCGCAGTGAGCACGAGATTGGCGCGCTGCTGTGCGGCTTTCAGGTCGCGCCGCGGCGAGAATGTGGATGGCGCGCTTGTCAGGGCCGCCAGCATTGCCGCTTCCGAAAGCGTCACCTCGCGCGCGGACTTTCCAAAATAGGCGCGCGCTGCGCCGTCGACGCCATAGGCGCCGGCGCCCAGATAGATTCGATTGAGGTAGAGCTCGAGAATCTGATTCTTGTTGAGCCGGTGCTCGAGTTCCATCGCGCCTGCGACTTCCTGAACTTTGCGCGCGAGCGTACGGTCAGGCGTGAGGAATAGAAGTTTCACCAACTGCTGGGTGATGGTCGAGCCGCCCTGCACCAGACGCCGCGCTTTCACATCGGCCCAAACCGCGCGCAGCAGACCCGTCGGATCGACGCCATGGTGTTGATAGAAGCGCCGGTCCTCCATGGCGAGAAAGGCTGCGGGCAGATAGGGGGGCATCTGCGACAGCTTGAGCCGGTCGCCGACGATCGCGCCGCGCTGGCCGATGACCTCGCCCCTCTCGTCCACGAACGTGAATGCTTCGGGACGGTTCAGCGAATAGAGGTCGGCCGCATAGGGAAGCGGGGGCTCTGCCGCCTTCAGCACGCCGTAGGCGAACCCGTACCAGCCGACGAATACGGCGATCGTCGCGATCGAAATGAAGGCGAAGGCGCGCAAGCTTGGCCAAGGCCAACGCCGCGGCGATTGCAAGGACTTCAAATAATCGCCGATCGGCTCCTCTCCCCTCATGGATAGACTGTCGCTCTCCAATCGGGCGCTTTCATGGCGGGCGAGGCCGTCAGGCTTCGCCTCCTTGGAATTGTTCTCTAGGCGCATGAGAACTCGCCGCTCCGCGTCAGTCTTGGGTTGAAACGCACGAGCCTGCATCGGTGCTTCCCCCTTGAGCCGGAACAAATTTTGCGGCGGGAGGGAAACGATTTCCGGTTTCGGATATCGCATCCTGCCGGCGGGTAGGGACGTCTGCGCAGGAAAAAACGCGAACGAAATGAGTCGAAAAGAAGGCCCGCGAGAACGCGGATTCTCGCGGGCCTCCTAGCCTGAAATCGGCGCCCGCGAGGAGGGGCGTTTACGCGAATGCCGACCTCAAGTTCTTGTCTGCTCGGGCTTCGCCGTTTGGCTTGGCCCCAGCCTCACGCGTATGATGCTCAAGCGTTCCTGAACCTGGGCTGGCCCGCGTGTTCATCGCAAGTTCAGGCATCCCGCGATAAAAGGCGCCGTTATGCGGTATCTTGCGCCCATTCTCGGTCTCCTCCTGATTAGCGTGGGCGCGTTCAGCGAGCCCGCCCTGGCGCAGCCCAATCGCGCCCGTCAGGGTGTCCAGAACGGCGAGGTTCGCTCGCTCGATCAAATCCTTAACGGTATCCGCCGCGAGCGGCCCGGTAGCCTTGCCGACGTCCAGGGCCCGGAAGCGGGCCCCTCCGGCGAGCCGCATTACCGCTTGAAGTGGGTGACCCCGGACGGCCGCGTCCAGTGGCTCGACACCGACGCCCGCACCGGGCGCGTCTTGGGGGTTCAGGGCGACCGGCCCGGTGGTCCGATCCCGGGGCCGTCGCGGCCCGGTTTTCGTCCGCAGGCGGATGAATTCGCGCCGCGCGGAAATTTCGAGGGCCCGCGCGGTTTCGGGCGGCCCGGCATTCCTCCGGAAGCCGAAGGTCCATCTGACCCGCGCTTTCGCGGGCCGGTGCCTTCCGATCCGCGCGGACGCTTCGCGCCGCCGCGCGGAAATTTCGAAGGTCCGAGCGGAGGGTTCGGGCGCTTCGGCGCGCCGCCGCCGGAAGCCGAAGGTCCAGCTGATCCACGCTTCCGCGGGCCTGCACCCTCCGACCCGCGTGGCCGTTTCGTTCCGCGCGGAGGATTCGAACGCGGGCCAGGCAATAACGCACCGCCTGCGCGCAACCAAGCTCCGCCGCAGGGGCGCGAGCGCGGTGGTTTCTTTAGGTTTGGACGGTAGGTCATGAGGATTCTTCTCGTTGAGGACGACAAGGACTTGCAGCGCCTCTTGAAGAAGGCGCTCACCGAAGCGGGGTATGTCGTCGATGTCGCATCGGACGGCGAGGAAGGTCACTTCTTGGGCGACACGGAGCCCTATGACGCTGTCGTGCTCGATCTCGGGCTTCCCAAGGTCGACGGTGTCACCGTGCTCGAGCGCTGGCGCAAGGCGGGCAAGCGCATGCCCGTTTTGATCTTGACCGCGCGCGACCGTTGGAGCGACAAGGTCGCGGGCTTTGACGCCGGCGCCGACGATTACGTGGCCAAGCCCTTCTATACCGAAGAGTTGCTCGCGCGACTACGCGCGCTCTTGCGCCGCGCCGCCGGTATCGCCTCGCCCGATATCGAGGTCGGGTCGCTCAGGATCGACACGCGCAGCTCGCGCGTGACCGTCGACGGCAATCCGGTGAAGCTCACCTCGGCCGAGTACCGGCTGCTGTCCTATCTTGCCCATCACAAGGGCCAAGTCATGTCGCGCACGGATTTGGTCGAGCATCTCTACGATCAGGACTTCGACCGCGACTCCAACACCATCGAGGTTTTCGTCGGGCGCCTGCGCAAGAAGCTCGGCGTCGACGTGATCCACACCGTGCGCGGTCTCGGCTATCGTCTGGACGAACCCAATGGAGGCGGGGACCAGGACTGAGCGGCGGCGTGCTCCCTAAAGCGAATTCTCTCACCGTCCGGCTGATCGCCGGAGCGGCGGTATGGAGCCTTTTGGTGCTCGCCGTCGGCGGCTTCGTGCTGTCGGGAATCTTCCGCTCGGCCGTCCAGGAAAGCTTCGACGATCAGCTGACTTTCTATCTCGACGGGCTCGTGGCGGCCGCCGAGAGCGACGCGCCGGGGCACGTCACGCTCGAGAACCGCTTCGCCGATCCCCGGTTCGAGCGCATCTTCTCCGGCTGGTATTGGGAGATCACGCCCGCGGCCCAGACCGACCAGACCGATCGCACCGAGAGCGACGTCGCGGGGCAGCCCGAAGTGTCGCGTTCGCTTTGGGACCAGACGATCGTGCCGACGAGTCTCACCCGTGGCGACAACAACGCGCAGTGGGGTTATGCCAAGGGTCCGCAGCAACAACGCTTGCGCGTGCTGATGCGCCGTCTCGAGCTCCCCGGAGTCACGGAGGACGGAACACAGGAGACGCGCCCCTTCGACTTCATCGTCGGTGCGGATATCGCCGAGACCGAAAGCGATATCGGGAAGTTCGACCAGACTCTGTTCTGGGCCTTTGCCGCTTTCAGTTTGGGACTGATCGTGGCGACCGTTATTCAGGTCCGCGTCGGACTGATGCCGCTTAGGCGCGTCAGCGAAGCGCTGGGACGTATCCGCGAGGGGCGCGCGCGCCAGCTCGAGGGGAAATTTCCCTCCGAGATCGCGCCCTTGGCGGGCGAGCTCAACGGGCTCATCGCGCATAGCGCCGAAGTCGTGGGCCGCGCCCGCGCCCACGTCGCCAATCTCGCGCATTTCTTGAAGACGCCCCTGACCGTGCTTGCGAACGAGGCTGCGGCTTCCGACGGACCGCTCGCCGACACCGTCCAGCGCCAGGTGATCACCATGCGCCGGCAAGTCGATCACTATCTCGCGCGGGCGCGCGCGGCGGGAGCGCTCGATGTCTTAGGCAGCCGCACCGAAGTCGGTCCCGTCTTGCAGGATCTGGCGCGGGTCCTGAAGCGCATGCATCCCGACAAGGATCTCACGATCGCCGTCAATGTGACGCCGGGCTTGGCGTTCTTAGGCGAGCGGGAGGATTTCGAGGAGATGGCAGGCAACCTCGTCGACAATGCCTGCAAATGGGCGCACGCGCACATCGCGGTCGAAGCGACCGCGCTCGATTCCGGGCGCCTTCTCCTCATCGTCGGAGACGACGGACCGGGCTTGGCGCCCGACGAGCGCTCGCGCGCCATGGAGCGCGGCGAGAGGCTGGACGAATCCGTCCCTGGATCGGGGCTGGGCCTTGCCATCGTGCGCGACGTCGCCAAGCTCTATGGCGGCTCCTTCACCTTGGACGAGTCCCCGATGGGCGGCCTGGAAGCGCGATTGGAACTCCCGCGGGCCCGTTAGCTGTGCCCGCCTGTAGGGTTCCACCGTTCACTTCGGGCCGATGGTCAACGCCCAGTTAACCACGCCCTTCTAATCTTCGAGACTGGGAATTCAGGAGCGGCCTTTTGAAGGAAGGCTGGCGGTCCTCACTTGGCTCATTTGTCGAGCGAAAAAGAGCTGATGCTCAGCGGCTTCCTCGGGGGCCTGCCGGAGCACGTGGCTTCGCGCTTGGCCAAAGCCATCGAGGTCGATCGCCTGATCGGCGGCTCGCTTCCTCACGACCTCATCCTGCGCGCCCTTCGCCCGCAACTGCGAGCGGTGCCCTTATTGAAGCGCACCGAGACACCGTTGCGCGTCTTCTGCCAACCCTTCGAGGACATCCTCGTCGATGCCCATCGCGACATGAAACAGAAGGGCCGGATTGCGCGCACCTCGATCGAACCGGTGTGGACCTGGCTCGCGAATGAGCTGATGCCCGCGCGCCACATGGTGCTCACCGACGCGTTGCGCGACGCACTGGTGGGAGAGATGCGCGACGAAATCAAAGCGAAGTCCGCCGATCTCTGGTCGGAGGCGGGCTTTGCGCTGCGTGCGGCTCTGACGGATGAGACGAGGCGGCGCGCGGCCGCGAGCACGCTCGGCGGCACGGCTGTGGTCGAGGACGCGGCCGAGATGGCGCTGCTCTTGAGCGGCGCCGACGACATCCTCGGCGTGCAGGCGCGCTTGCCTAAACCCGTTTCGGACCTGAAAGAAGAGGACATCAGCTTCCTGCGCGACGAGTTCGATCGGGTCAGCGTGCGGGATCCGGATTTGGCGCCGTATATTGCACTCGTCGCCATGGGCCGGCTCGAGCGGCGCTGGGAGGCCTTGCGCATCGCCGCCGGCTTGTCGCGCAAGGCGACCGACACGCTGATGGCCAACACCGATCTTGGCATTGTCGGCGAGCTTCTCTTCAGCGACCTCGATTTCCATGCGCGCAAGATCAGTTCGTCGCGTCCGTTCGATTTCGATCCGCAAGTCATCGTCGAGAGCCTCGCGGGCTTTGCCGAGCTTTCGAGCGGAATGGTGAAAGAGCTCGCCATTCGCCGCGACGGCAAATGGGGCCAGCGCCTGACCAAGGACCGCACCAATGTCGCGGCGACGGTTGAATCGCTTCTCTCCAAGGCGCCCAAGGAAATCTTGGGTGTCCTCGCGCAGCCCAGATCCATGGGTTTCGGCAAGGGCAAGCGGCTCGACATCACGCGTGCCCCGGACGCGGATCGCGTGGCCCGTGCGATGCGCTACGCGACCCTCATCGCACACACGAAACCGTTCGCGACCGCGGCCGCGTTCAACGCCAAGCTGGCTGAAATCTCCGAGGCGCTCAGCATCGAGCTCCGTTCCTATAGCGAAGATCTGTTGCGTGAATTGCGCGGCGCGAGCGCCGACGCGCGCTCGAACGCGGAAAGCCATTTCACCGTGATGCTTGATCTCTCGAAGCTGATCTTAGGCGAGGAGGAATCCGACTTCCTCCGCCGCCGCGCCCGCGTCGCGGTCGGTGCATAGTCTTTCTCTTGCTCATACTTGCCACGTCCCCTTTTGGGGAGAGGCCGCGAGACATTGAGCTTTAGCGAGATGTCTCGCGAGAGAGGGGGAGACCACCTCGACGTCGCGCGTGCGCCATGTCACAAGGCGCCATGGTCGACAAACGCAATCCCTTAAAGCTCAATCCGCTGCAACTGCGCACGCTGACGCTCTTGCAAGCGCTCGCGAATATTCCCGAAGCTTGCTCCGAAGGCCCCGAATCCGGCGAGATCACCGTCAATCGCTTCCCGCGCGCGCATGCCGATCATTTCCACTTGGGTGATGCGGTAGTGATGGGAAAGGACGCGACGGGACTCTTCAATCAGGCAGTGTGGAACGCGCTCATGAGGAAAGGGCTCGCCAAAGCCGACTGGCCGAACGCAATCACGCTCACCTCAGCCGGTCTTGGCTATGAAACGCACCTCGCAGGGGAAATCCTCCACCAAGCGGGTCATTGACGGCTCGACTGAGGAAGAAATTACTCGCTCCGCCGCTCTTGGGCCGCGCCCGCGCGGGCGCTCTTGCCGGCGGGAACGACGGGCGGGACAACCGAAATCGGCGGCGGAGTGGTGCGGAAGCCCGGCGACGGCCGGCCCGGACGCTCGACGTTCGTCATCTCGGCGCGCAAGTCGGCATCGGTCAGAGGCACGGTCTTAAGCTTCGCCTGCGCGAACAAGGGCGCCTGATCGCCGGCGTGCGGCGCGCCCGGGACGGAGCTTTCTCCAAACGGAGCCACGCTTTCCACGCGCCAGCGCCCATCCCGCGACCAGGTGGAGAATAAAGTGAGGGCATCGCCGCCGGGCGCGGTCGATGTGCCATCGCGTCCCTGGCGGTCGAAGAGGATGTCGCGGAGCGTGTCGGGCCCGCCGCTCACCGGGAAATCGATCGCGTCCCGTCGCAAGCGATTGACCTCGCCCCAGGTCGGATCAATGCGGCCGAAGGCCGTCAAGAGCCGATTGGCGGCGTTCTTCAGAAGCGCCACCGGTTCGGGCCGCACCTGGCCGTTCGCGCTCGCGTTCAGGAGCGGCGTCGTCAGGATCACGGCCAAGGCCGTGCCGCGGTTCTGAATATCCGTACACAGATTATAGCGGCGAAGCTGCTCGCCCGCTTCCTCGAGCAACGGATCGCCGGCGTAATTCTTCGCCGCCATCTCCTTCACGATCTGGGCGAAATCGGAGTCCGGCGCGTAGCAGGTGTCGAACTTCATCGCCTTGAACGCCGCCTCGCCCACCGTCCGCGTGCCCGAGAGGAGCGCAAGCGCGCGGCGCGCGCGGTTGGTCATGCCGGTCTCGATCCCCATGGTCGAGGGGAAAGCGTCCGGCGTCGGATCGAAACCGTCGGTCGTCGTGCGGAATGGCGTCTGATTGGCGGCGATCACGAAGCCGCTGCCCGGCGCGATGACCTTTGGTATTTCCGCGAAAGGCAAATACTTGTCCCACAGCGTCGCCGAGAGATTGCCCGGCACGGCATGCGTCCACTCATAGCCTTGAGCACGCTCGGGGAACGCACCGTTATAAATTTCCGCGATGCGGCCGCTCCTGTCCGCATAAACGAAATTCAGGCTCGGGATGTCGCCGGGGACGAGCGCCGCGCTGAAGGAGTCGAAATCGCGCGCCTTGTTCATCCGGTAAAAGGCTTCGACGCCTTTCAAGTCGTCCTGGCCGGCATAATGGACGGCGAAGAGGCCGTTCGAGTTGCGGATCACGGGCCCATGAGCCGAGCGCAGGATCTCGCGGCGGAAGGTCCAGCGAATGGGACTCCAGAAACGCACCACGACGCGCGCCTCTTTGCTCTCGAGACGCTTCCACTCGCCATCGAAGCGATAGAAGTAGCGGTCGTTCGGATTGGCCTCGAGCTGGTAGACGTCGTAGAGGTCGGGGTGACTGGTGGAAAATCCCCACCCTAATTGAGGGCCGGCGCCAGCCAGCAAGACCGGCGAACCGGGGATCGTTCCGCCGGCCATGTTCCAGCCTTCCGTCGACGTCACCACCGCTTCGTACCAGCTGAGCGGGCCCGAGAACGGCCCTTGCGGATTGATCAGGAGCCTGGTCGAGCCATCGCCCGAGCGCGAAGGCGCCACTGCGACCGCTAGTCCCTGTGGGAGCTTTCCCGCAGGCGGCGCAATCTCATTCGTGCCTCCGGCGAGAAGCGCACGCAGCTGCTCGTCTAGCCCGTACAAGAACGGCAGCCGCAGCATGAAGACCGCGGCGATGTCTTGCCCGCGCGCGGGCGCAAAGCCCGGCAGAACGGCGTTCTTATGCTGCGCGGCGTAAAGATTGAGACCCGCAGCGTAACCCTCGATGAGCGCGCGCGTATCGGCGGAAAGATCCGTCTGGTAGCGCGCGTCGACGACATCCCAAATGCCTAACAGCTGGACGAGATAGTCGCCCTCGGCGGCGCGCACGCCATCGACGGTCGCAAGCCGTCCGCGCGCGGCGAGGATCGCGCGCTCAATGGTCGGAAAATCATCTTCGGCGTGAGCGTAAGCGAGGCCGAAAGCGGCGTCGGCATCGCGTTTCCCCGTAATATGGGGCACGCCGTAGCGGTCGCGCACGATCGTCGCGTCGTACTTCGCGGCTTTCGTCAAGGCGGCCTTGGCGTCGAACCAGCTCAGCCGGGCCTCATGGGCCAGGAAGAAGCTGTAGGACGCCAGAACCGCGAACAGGACAACGCCTACAATGCTGCGCCAGACCATACGCAACCGCCTGTTCTTTTAAGCCAAAGCACTATAGGACCTCCCTGACCATAGGTCAGGCGGGTTAAAGAGTCGCGGAAAATTGACCCCTTCCCGACGCTGGACCGGCTTTACCGATACAATGTAGTTTAAACGGGATTAGGCCCGGAGCCGGTCGATGACCCCGAAAAAACAGCGGCGCTTGGCGTTTGCCATAACGCTTCTACTTGCCGGCGGCGGCGCCGCCGGACTTGCCATCTTCGCGCTGCAGGACAACGTCCTTTTCTTTTACAGTCCGAGTGACATCGCGGCGCACCCGGAGAAGGTGCCGGCCGGACGCGCATTCCGCATCGGCGGCCTGGTCCAGACCGGGAGCGTCAAACGCGATACAGGGCTAGAAGTCCAGTTCACCGTCACGGACGGCAAGAATGCCGTGCCCGTGCGTTATTCGGGGGTTCTTCCTGATCTCTTCCGCGAAGGGCAGGGCGTCGTGGCCTTGGGTACCCGCGGCACGAACGGTGTCTTCACCGCCAGCGAAGTTCTGGCCAAGCACGATGAGAAATACATGCCGCCTGAGGTGGTCGACGCTCTGAAGCGCTCCGGGCATTGGAAAGAGGGCGAAGGGGCGGGCACTCTATGACCGGCGAACTCGGCGAGCTTGCCCTCTGTTTCGCGTTCGCGCTGTCGATCGTGCAGGCGATCTCGGGTTTCACCGGCGCGAATAGAAAGAATGTCCGGCTGATGGCGATGAGCCGCGGAGCGGCCTTGGGCAGCTTCGTCTTCGTCGCGCTCAGCTTCTTCACGCTGATGTTCGCTTACGTGACCTCGGATTTCTCGGTCGCCGCAGTGGCCGAGAATTCGCATACGCTCAAACCCCTCATCTACAAGATCAGTGGCGTGTGGGGGAACCACGAGGGATCGATGATCCTGTGGCTCCTCATCCTCGGTGTCTATTCCGCGGCCATCGCCATGACGCAGCCCGTGGAAAGCGACAACGGAGCGCTCGCCTCGCGTGCTTTGGGGGTGCAGGCTCTGATCGCGATCGCGTTCCTGATCTTCGTGCTGCTCACCTCCGACCCCTTCCTGCGGATGTTTCCGCCGCCGTTCGAGGGCAACGGGCTCAATCCGCTCCTCCAGGATCCCGGTCTCGCCTTCCATCCGCCGCTCCTCTATCTCGGCTATGTTGGTCTATCCGCGGCATTCTCTTTTGCCGCGGCAGCACTTCTGGATTCGCGCAATGACGCCGCCTGGGTGCGCGCGGCGCGACCTTTCGCGCTCACCGCCTGGACTGCCTTGACGCTTGGCATCGCGGCGGGCTCGTGGTGGGCCTATTACACGCTTGGCTGGGGCGGTTTCTGGTTCTGGGATCCGGTGGAGAACGCGTCCCTCATGCCCTGGCTGATCGCGACCGCGCTCATCCATTCGATGATGGCGACCGAGCGGACTGGCGCGTTCAAGAGCTGGACGCTCCTGCTTGCAATCGCCGCCTTCTCTTTTAGCCTGATCGGCACGTTCCTGGTGCGCTCGGGCGTGCTCAATTCCGTGCACGCCTTTGCCAACGATCCGCGCCGCGGCCTCTTCATCCTCATGATCCTCTTCATCGCGATCTCGACGCCGTTGGCGCTATTCGCGTGGAAGGCGCCCAAGCTCGCCCCGGGCGCACCCTTCGATCTCGTCAGCCGCGAGACCGGAATTCTCGTCAACAATCTGCTTCTCGCCGCCTCCGCCGCGATCGTCCTGACCGGCACGCTTTATCCGTTGGTGCTGGACGCCGCGGAAGGGATCAAGATCTCAGTCGGGCCGCCCTATTTCACGGCCACCGTGATTCCGCTCCTCGCTGGGCTCGCGGTGCTGATGCCGTTTGGCCCGATCATTCTCTGGCGGCGTGGAAACTTCCGCGCGACCCTGTGGTCGCTGCGCTATGCGCTCGCCGCAGCACTCTTGGCGCTCCTTGCGACCTTAGCCATCGCGCGTCCGGTTTCCGCGCTTGGCCTTTTGGCCGTGTTGCTGGGCATCTGGCTCATGGGGGGCGCCGTCACTGACCTTGCGCGCCGCGCGGGTTCGTTGCGCCGGCTGAAGTTCCTCGGTCCCGCGGCGTGGAGCGTCGCGCTCGCCCATGCGGGCTTGGGCGTGGTCGCGCTCGGCGTTGCCGGCGCGACCGTCTGGAGAGCCGAGGCGATCGAGGTGCTTACTCCGCATCAGAGCATGAACATCGCTGGCTACACGCTTCGCTTGGAATCGACTGAACCCGTGCGAGGCCCGAACTACACCGCAGACCGCGCCTCGATCACCGTGATGTCCGGTGGAAATACGCTCGCGGTCATTCATCCCGAGAAGCGCGCTTATCCGGTCGAGCAGATGGAAGTGTCCAACTCTTCGATCCGGACCACCATTCTCACCGATCTTTACGTCGTCTTGGGCGATCCGCGCGAGGGCGGTGGCTGGGTCGTGCGCGCCTACGTCAATCCCCTGGCACCCTTCATCTGGCTCGGTGCTTTGGTCATGGCCATCGGTGGATTTATCGCCATCGGCGCGCGCGTCGCGTCGCGGATTCGGGCAACGCGCTCCTCCACTGCCGCTGCAACGGAGGCTGCCGAATGAGGTGGTGCGCGCTTCTTCTGATGGCGGTGCTGTTCGCCGCGCCGCTCGCGGCGAGGCCGGCATTAGCGGCGGGCGACGCGAATGAAGAGGGCACCTATGTCGAGCCCCTGAAAGATCCCGTGCTCGAAGCTCGGGCTAAGGCACTGCAGAAGGAACTCCGCTGCCTGGTTTGCCAGGGCCAGTCCATCGATGAATCAAACGCTGCCCTTGCCACGGACCTCAAACGCTTGATCCGCCAACAGATTGAAAGCGGACAAACGGATGACGACATCAAAGGCTTCCTGGTGGCTCGCTATGGCGCGTTTGTTCTTATGAAACCACCCGTGCGCCAGGATACGTTTTTCTTGTGGTTTGGCCCGGCCCTCCTGGTGCTGGTCGGAGCCGGGGTGGTAGGCGTTACTATCGTGCGGTCGCGTCGGCGGCTTGCCGCCGAACCCGGCCCGGAATTCGACCTGGAGGCGCAAAATCAGTAAACTGAATTATGTTTAATGTAAGAGACATATTCTCGTCAGCTCGTCGACTTACGTTAGTCACGATGCTCAGGGGAATCAGGATCCACATCCAATCGGGAATGCCGCGATGACAACCGAATCTCCGCAAGTGTCCAAGAATTCCTCGCTGCGCAAGCTCAAGCTCGGCGTGGCCGTCGCCGCTATCGCAGCTCTGTCTTTTGGTGCCGGCGGCTTGTTTCTGAGTCAGCCGAACGAGTTCAATGGACCGGTGCCGCGACAGACGGTGAATTTCACGCCGCTGCCCGAGGAAGGCTTGAGAACGGTCGCGGCGGTAACTCAGAAGGCGGCGCCCGCGGCGCCTCCGCGCTTACTCGAGCAGGGCATGCCCTTCAGCTTCGCCGATCTCGTCGAGCATGTGAGCCCGGCGGTGGTCACGGTCGTGGTGGATCGCGAGGCCCAGCGCAACCAGGTTTCCGGTCTCGACGACATCCCCGCCCCGTTCCGCGATTTCTTCCGCCAGTTCGGTGGCGGTGGGCGCGGCAACAATGACGGCCAGGGTGGCGGTGGCGGTGGCGGTGGCAATGGCGGCGGCGGCAATGGTGGCCGCGGCCAGACTTTCCGCAGCCAGGCGATGGGCTCGGGCTTCATCATCGACGCGGGTGGCTACATCGTCACCAACAACCACGTCGTCGAGGACGGCAAGAAGATTTCGGTCAAGCTCCCGAATAGCCGCGAATTCACCGCGCATCTCGTCGGCGCCGACAAGGACACCGACGTCGCGGTCTTGAAAGTGGACGACGCGAAGGATCTTCCCACCGTTGCCTTCGGTGATGACCGCCGTCTGCGCGTCGGCGACTGGGTCGTGGCGGTCGGCAATCCCTTCGGACTTGGCGGCACGGTGACGGCCGGCATCGTCTCCTCCATCGGCCGCGACATCGGCAATGGTCCTTATACGGACTACATCCAGATCGACGCGCCGATCAACCAAGGCAATTCCGGCGGACCGACTTTCGATCTTTCGGGGCGTGTCGTCGGCATGAACACGGCGATCTTCTCGCCCTCCGGTGGCTCGGTAGGCATCGGGTTCGCGATTCCGGCATCGGTCGTGAAGGACGTCGTGGATCAGATCCGAGATCACGGCAACGTGGCGCGCGGCTGGCTTGGCGTGCAAATCCAGAGCCTGACGCCGGACATGGCCTCCAGCCTCGGCGCGGGCAACGCCAAGGGCGCGATCGTGGCGAGCGTCATCGACGACAGCCCCGCGGCGAAGGCCGGCTTCAAGCAGGGCGACGTCATCCTTTCCTTGAACGGTTCCTCGATCGACGATTCACGCGATCTGACACGGAAGGTCGGGAGCGTACGTGCCGGCAACAAGGCCGAGTTCGTGATCTTGCGCGATGGGCAGCGGATGAACCTGACCGCCCTCATCGCCAAGCGCGACGAGCAGCAATTGGCGAGCGTCGATAAGCCCGCCGACCGCGATCGCAATGGCCGCCAAGCGCCTCAGCGCGAAGCGACGATGAACGTGCTCGGCATGGAGCTCTCGCAGCTCACCGCTGAAAGCCGCGAGCGCTATAACCTCGATTCCAAGATGAACGGCGTCGTCGTGACGTCGGTCGATCCCAACAGCGAAGCCGCGGACAAGGGCTTCCGCACCGGTGATGTCATTGTCGGCGTCGGCAATCGCAATGTGCGTACGCCGGCCGACGTTGAGCAGGCCATCTCCGACGCGAGAAAGGCCGGCCGCGACAACGTGCTGCTCCTTGTCGCCGGGGACAACGGACAGCATTACGTCGCCCTGAAGATAGCGAAGGGCTGACGGCGTAACTCCGCCGCCGGGGCAAAACTTCGGCGGCGGCGCATAACCGGTACGGGGGGCGGAGTTCGCCCCTCTCTGTTCCGCCCCGGTACGGTTTATGTGCGAAGACTCTCGAGCGAAGGGGAGATTGGTGTTATGCGCATTCTCGTCGTCGAGGACGATCTCGAAGCGCAACGTTATCTGGTCAAAGGACTGAAAGAAGCGGGCCACGTGGTCGACGAAGCGGCTGACGGCAATACCGGCCTGACTTTGGCGCTGTCGCGACCCTACGATGTCGCGATCGTCGATCGCATGCTGCCGCAGCTCGACGGCCTCACCCTCGTTGCCCAGATGCGCGAGGAACGGAACATGACGCCCGTGCTGTTCTTGAGCGCGCTCTCCGACGTGGACGACCGGATCAAGGGTCTGCGTGCGGGCGGCGACGATTATCTCACCAAGCCCTACGCCTTTGCTGAGCTCTTGGCGCGGCTCGATGCGCTTGTCCGCCGCCGGGATCCCGGGTCGGTAAAGACCAAAGTCGCGGTCGGCGATCTCGAGCTCGATCTTCTCTCGCGCACCGCCAAGCGCAACGGCTCGGCGATCGAGCTTCAGCCGCGCGAATTCCGCCTCCTCGAATATCTGATGCGCCATGCCGGACAGATCGTGACCCGCACCATGCTCTTGGAGAATGTCTGGGAATATCACTTCGATCCGCAGACCAACGTGATCGACGTGCATATCTCGCGGCTTCGCGCCAAGATCGACAAGGGATTTGCGGCTCCGCTTCTGCACACGGTCCGCGGCGCGGGCTATATGATCCGTGCGCACGCCTAGCATCCTAAAGACGCAAGCGTTTCGAATCGTCTTCATCTACCTCGCGATCTTCGCGGTGTCGGCGGCGGCGCTCGTAGGCTTCGTCTACTGGAACACCGCGCTTGCGCTCGATCGCGAGACCGACCAGATCGTCGAAGCCGAAGTCACGGGGCTCGTCGAGCAATATCAGCGTTCGGGCCTTCCGGGGCTCACCGATGTCATCATCAGCCGCTCCGTGAGGGGCGAGCAGGGACTCTATCTTCTCGCCAACAGCGATCGCCGCGTGATCGCCGGCAATCTCGATACCTGGCCGCAAGTCGCTTCCGCCAAGAACGGCTTCGTCGAGTTCACCTATGAGCGGCGCATCGGCGCGGAGCCCGAGCTCAGGAACGCGCGCGGCAAGATGTTCACTCTTGCGCAAGGGTTCTATCTCCTCGTCGCGCGCGACGTGGACGAGCGCCGCGCGCTTCAGGACCTGTTCAAGACCGCGCTCCTCTGGGGCACGGGACTGATGATCGTGCTGGGTCTCGCCGGCGGTCTCGTCATCAGCCGCAACTTCCTCGCCCGCCTGGACGTCATCAACCGCACCAGCCGCCAGATCATCAGCGGCGATCTCTCGAAGCGCGTGCCGGTGTCTTCCGCCGGCGACGAGTTCGACGATCTCTCGGGACATTTGAACCGCATGCTCGACCGCATCGAGCGCCTCCTCCACGGCATGCGCGAAGTCTCGGATAACGTCGCGCATGATTTACGCTCGCCGCTGAACAGGCTGCGCAATCGTCTGGAGCTCGCCTCCATGCGCCAGCAGCCCGATTCCGAGACGGCGCGCGACATCGATGCCGCGGTACAGGAAACCGACCGTCTGATAGCGACCTTCAATGCTCTTCTGCTCATCGCCGAAGCCGAAGCCGGCAGCGTGCGGGAGACGATGGAGGACTTCGCACTCAATGAAGTGATCGAGGGCGTGGGCGAGCTCTATGGACCATTGGCCGAGGAGAGGCATTTGCGTTTCCTCGTCAGGAAGCCGCCCGAAAGCCTTGCCATTCACGGCAATCGCAATCTGATCTCCCAGGCGCTCGCGAATTTGATCGACAATGCGATCAAATACACCCCGCCGGGCGGCAAGGTGACGGTCACCCTTGAGAAGACCGAAACCGGCCCCGCCTTGATCGTTGCCGACGACGGCCCTGGCATTCCGGCCGAAGAGCGCGCGCGCGTCACTGAACGTTTCGTGCGCCTGGAATCGAGCCGGAACTCGCCGGGCACTGGCCTCGGCTTGAGCCTCGTTGCCGCAGTTGCGCGTCTGCACGAGGCCGAGCTCGTCTTTGAGGACAATCATCCGGGCCTGCGCGCGGTCCTTTCCTTCAAGCAGGTCGATGCCGTCCGCCTACCCAAGCCCGCCCCCTTGCGCGTGGAAGCCCGCACGGAACCGAGGCCGGAAACGGTTCACTGATCCACTCGCGCGTGTTTAGCTGCGAGAAATGTCCGAGCATCCGACATATCATGCGCCGCAGGTGTTCGATCTTGCCCGCGCGAAACGCGTGATCGCGGAGCTCGGCCCCCCGCTCGAGCCCTATCTCGACCGCAGAGACACGCTGGCGCTCATCGAAGGCGTTGCCGGCAACAGCCCCTATCTCGGCGGCCTGATGCTGAAAGAGCCCAAGACCGCGGCGGCATTTTTCGAGCAAGGGCCCGATTCGCTGCTTGGCACTTTAAACGCGGACGCCCTTGGGACTGCGGAGGAAGAGAATCCGGCGCTCGCTATGCGGCGTCTGCGGCTTTTGAAGCGCCGCGCCGCGCTCGTGATCGCGCTCGCCGATCTCTCCGGTCTCTACGACGTCGATAAGGTCACCGCGGCGATGACCCGCTTGGCCGACGCGTCCGTCTCAGGCGCGCTTCGCTTTCTCCTGCGCGAGGCGGTGCAACGCAATCAGCTCGCGCCCAAAAGCGGCGAGACTCTGGCCGACGAGGGCGGCCTCATCGTCATCGCCATGGGAAAGCATGGCGCGTTTGAGCTCAACTACTCGAGCGATATCGATCTTGTCGTCTTCTACGACGAGGAACGGTTCCCGTTCTATTTTCGCGGCGAGAAACGCGCAGCCGCAGTCGATCTCACCCAAAGGCTGTTGCGGCTCCTCTCCGAACCGACGGCAGAGGGCTACGTTTTCCGGGTCGACTTGCGGCTTCGCCCCGACGCCGGCGCAACCCAGATCGCGATCTCGACCGAAGCGGCCGAGCTCTATTACGAGAGCATAGGCCAGAACTGGGAGCGCGCCGCTTGGATCAAGGCTCGCGCGGTCGGCGGCGATCGGGGAGCCTCGCAGCGTTTCCTCAAATGGATGGAACCCTTCGTCTGGCGCAAGAACCTCGACTATGCCGCGATCGAGGATATCCATTCCATCAAACGGCAGATCCACGCTCATGGCGGACACGCGAGCGTCGCGGCGGCGGGCCACAACATCAAGCTCGGGCGCGGCGGTATCCGCGAGATCGAGTTCTTCGCCCAGACCCAGCAGCTGATCTTGGGCGGCCGCGATCCTGCGTTGCGTGTCCCCACGACGCTGGGTGCGCTGAAGGCGCTCCAGGCACGGGGGCATATTTCGAGGGACGCGCTCGACGATCTGACTGCGAGCTACCGTTTCCTGCGCGCGCTCGAGCATCGCCTGCAGATGATCGACGATCAGCAAACGCACACTTTGCCCAAAACCCCCGACGACATGGATCATGTCGCCCGTTTCATGGGCTACGCGGACACGGTCGCGTTCGAGGACACGCTCCTTTCGCACTTGACGCGCGTCCAAGGCCACTACGCGCGGCTGTTCGAACGCGAGGCTCCGCTCGCCGGCGAAAAGGGGTCGCTGGTCTTCACCGGCGTCGAAGAAGACCCCGAAACGGTCGCGACCCTCGCCCGCATGGGATTTTCAAGCGCGGCCGATATCTCGGCCATTGTCCGCGGCTGGCATCACGGTCGCATCCGCGCGACCAGGAGCGCGCGGGCGCGCGAGCTCTTGACCAAGCTGATGCCGGCGCTCCTCAGCGGGCTTTCGAAGACCGCCGATCCGCATGCGGCGTTCGTGAACTTCGACCGCTTCCTCTCCGGTCTGCCCGCGGGCGTGCAGGTGTTCTCGATGCTCATCGCCAATCCACGCCTGCTTGAGCTCTTGGCCGAGATCGCGGGGTCGGCGCCCAAGCTCGCCGAATATCTCGGCCGTCATCCGAGCGTCCTCGATGCGCTCACCGACGCAGATTTTCTTTCCGCCATGCCGTCGCGTGAGGAGCTCGCGCGACGGCTCGACGCGGCGCTCGCGGCCGCGATGAGCCACGAAGCGGTTCTCGATGCCGCGAGGCGCTTTGCGAAGGAAGAGAACTTCCGGGTCGGGGTGCAGGTGATTGAGGGAATGGCCGATGCCGAACACGCGGGGCCGGCTTACGCCCGCGTCGCGGAAACAGCGATCTGTGGCCTGCAAGCTGCGATCGAAAGAGAGATGACTGCCGTCCACGGCCGCATCGCCGGCGGCGCGTTCACCACCATCGCGTTGGGAAAACTCGGCGGGCGCGAGATGACTGCGGCTTCCGACCTCGATCTCGTCTTCATTTATGCGCACGACAAGGCTGCGCTTGCCTCCGATGGCAAGAAGCCGCTGCCGCCGGCAACCTATTACGCGCGGGCATCCCAGCGACTGATCTCAGGGTTGACCGCCGCGACCGCGGAAGGCCGCCTCTATGACGTCGACATGCGCTTGAGGCCTTCGGGCAATCAGGGGCCGGTCGCGGTGAGACTCGAGAGCTTCATCGATTATCACCGCGAGAGGTCCTGGACTTGGGAACGCATGGCGCTTACGCGCGCCCGCGTTCTCTCCGGCGCACCTCAATTCCGCGCCGCTGTGGAGCGGGCGATCACCGATGCGCTGACGCGGTCCGAAAATGCGGGAACGATCTTCGCCGACGCGCGTGCCATGCGCGACAAGCTCTCATTGCAGTTTCCCGGCCGCGGCATCTGGGACATCAAATTCGTGCGCGGCGGACTCATCGATATCGAGTTCATTGCCCAGACCCTGCAGCTCGTCCACGCGCCGAAAGATCCTTCCGTGCTCGACCAGAATACGCTCGGCGCCCTTGAGAAGCTGGCTCGCGCGGGGTTCCTCTCCTCTTCCGATGCCGAAGTGTTGATCACGGCGGCGCGGCTCGAGCACGGGCTTACCCAGGTGCTGCGCATCGCGGTCGACAGGCCGTTCGATCCGGAAACCGCGAGCCGCGGCTTGAGGGCGCTGCTCGCGCGCGACGCCGATACACCCGATTTCGCCGTGCTCGCCCGCGAGCTCGAAGAGACGGAAGGCCGCGTGCACGCGATTTTCGAACGCCTGCTGCCAAGTCCATGATTTTGCGGCGCAAAACGGACGCCGATGCGTGTATGAAAAATAATTCATGTCATCGGCAGTAATTCCACACATATCAGTGGCTAATTGGTTGCAATCGCTATTGAACGCTACCGACGGCACTGCGGCGTAACGGGATGAATATCTCGGAAGTCTTCATCAGACGGCCGGTGATGACCCTTTTGGTCATGGCCGCCGTGCTTGTTGCTGGCGTGTTCGGCTACGCCTCGCTTCCCGTAAACGAGCTTCCGACGGTCGATTTCCCGACCATTGTCGTCACTGGCGGGCTTCCGGGTGCCGACGCCGAGACGATGGCGGCGTCCGTCGCCTCTCCCTTGGAAGCGCAATTCACCCTGGTTCCGGGGCTCGACTCGATGAGCTCGGTGAGCGTGCAGGGGGTAAGCCAGATCACGCTCCAGTTCCGTCTCGACCGCAGCATCGACGCTGCGGCGCAGGACGTCCAGGCCGCGATCTCGTCTGCGACCCGCAACCTTCCCCTCAACATGCCCGCACCGCCGACGATGCGCAAAGTGAATCCGGGGGACGCCTCTATCCTCCAGATTACCGCCTACTCGACGACGCTTTCTCTCCCTGCTGTCGACGAATACATCGAGACCATCCTGGTGCGTGGACTCTCCACCATCGACGGCGTGGCGAACGTCGATGTTTTCGGGCAGGCACATCCCGCGGTGCGCATCCAGGTCGATCCCGACAAGCTCGCCGTGCGAGGAATTGGCATTGACGAGGTCGCCAACGCCGTTCGCAACGCCAACGTCGACCTGGCGACGGGCACGCTTGACGGTCCTCAGACGTCCGCCGTGATTCAGACGGAGGGCCAGCTGACAAGGGCTTCCGATTATTTGCGTCAGATCATCGCCTATCGCGATGGAGCCCCCATTCGCTTTGCCGATGTCGGGACGGTTGTCGAGAGCGTTGAAAACCGCTGGCAATCGGGAAGCTACAACGGCAAAACCGGAATCACGATCGGCGTCAACCGGCAGCCTGGCTCGAACACAGTTGCCGTGGTCGACGCGGTGAAAGCCCGCCTGCCGGCCTTGCGGGCGCAGCTACCGCCCTCGATCACGGTCGACATCACGCTCGACCGCAGCGATTCGATCCGCGCCGGGATCAGGGACGTGCAGATGACGCTCATGGCGGCGGCCCTCCTCGTCGTCGCCGTCATCTTCCTGTTTCTCCGCACGCCCTCGGCTACTTTCATTCCATCGATCGCGCTTCCCATCACCATCGTCGGTACATTCGGCGGAATGGCCGCGTTCGGCTACAGCCTCGACAATCTCTCCCTTATGGCGCTCACCCTCTGTGTCGGCTTCGTCGTCGACGACGCCATCGTCATGCTCGAAAACATCATGCGCCATGTCGAGGCAGGCGAACGTCCCTTTAGCGCCTCTCTGACCGGATCGCGCGAAGTCGCGTTCACGATCCTGTCCATGACCGCCTCGCTCATGGCGGTGTTCATTCCGGTGCTGTTCATGGGCGGAATCGTCGGCCGGCTTTTGCACGAGTTCGCCGTCACCATCGTGGTCGCGATTCTTGTTTCCGGGATCGTGTCGGTGACTCTCACGCCGATGCTGTGCAGCCGGCTTATCAAGCCGGTCGTCCACGGCGAGACCGTCCGGCACAACGCCCTCTACCGCCTGAGCGAAGCGGGGTTCAACCTGATCCAGCGAGGATATGCCCGCTCGCTCTCATGGAGCATGCGTCACCGGCGCACGATCTTTTCTCTGTTCGTGCTCAGCCTCGTCGTCACGGTCTTGCTCTTCCGCGCCATGCCCGAGGACTTCTTGCCGAGCGAAGATACAGGCCAGCTCCTCGCCTTCACGGAGGGCGCCAACGGCATCTCGTTCGAGGTCATGCAGCGCCATCAGGACGAAGCTGCACGCGTACTCTGGAGCGACCCGTACCTAATCGGCACGATGTCAAGCGTCGGCGCAGGCGGTGCGCGCGGTGGCTCGAACCAGGGGCAATTCCGCATCGCACTAAAGCCACGCTCCGAACGGCCGGCGCTCGATGAGGTGATGACCGAGCTTCGGCGCAAGCTCTCGGTCATTCCGGGGCTCAATGTCTTCATTCAGAACCGGCCGCTGATCACCATCGGCGGGCTCGTGAGCAAGGCGCAATATCAATACACGCTCCAGGATTCTAACACCGCGGAACTGTTCGGAGCCTCCGAGCGCCTGAAGAACGCTCTCGCCAAAACACCGGGATTCCTGGACGTTACCAGCGATCTCGATCTTTCGACGCCGTCCGTGCATGTCGACGTGGACCGTGACCACGCTGCCGCGCTCGGCATCACCATGAACCAGATCGAGACCGCGCTCGGCGCCTCCTTCGGCGGCCAGCAGATCTCGACCATCAACAGCGCGACCGACCAGTTCAAGGTCATCCTTGAGCTGCTGCCGCAATACCAGCAGGACATCGCGGCCTTGAATCGCCTCTATGTAGCGACGCCCCGTTCCGCTTCGGTGGCCACCTCCAATATCGGTTCCTTGGTTCCGCTCTCCGCAGTCACGCGTGTCACGACCGGTGCCTCGCCCCTTGCGATCAACCATTTCGGACAGCTTCCCGCCGTGACGATTTCGTTCAGCCTCCCGCCAGGCGTCGCGCTCTCGGATGCTGTTACCAGACTGGAAGAGGTCGAACAGGAAATCGGAATGCCCGCGGCCGTCGTCACCGGCTTCCAGGGCACTGCGAAGGCGTTTCAGGAATCGATGCGCGGCATGGGATTCCTGCTCATCGGCGCGATCTTGGTCGTCTATATCGTGCTTGGGATTCTCTACGAGAGCTTCATCCATCCTCTGACGATTCTCTCAGGCTTGCCCGCCGCCGCCGTGGGCGCGCTTCTGACCCTCTATCTCTTCGGGCTTCCGCTGACGCTCTATGCCTTCGTTGGCATGGTCATGCTGGTCGGCATCGTGAAGAAGAACGCGATCATGATGATCGACTTCGCGCTCGTGCGCCAAAGAGAGCACGGCACGAGCGCGGACAAAGCCATCGCCGAAGCGGCTCTCATTCGTTTCCGCCCGATCATGATGACCACCATGGCGGCCCTTATGGGAAGCCTTCCCATTGCACTCGGCTTGGGGCAGGGCGGGGCCGGACGCCAGCCCTTGGGGCTTGCTGTCGTCGGTGGCCTCCTGATGTCGCAGGCGCTCACCCTTTACATTACGCCAGTCATTTACACCTATCTCAATCGCGTCGGCGCCCGCCTTGAGCATTCGCTCGCGGCCGATGACGTGCCGAGCCAAGCGGAATAGCCGCAACGCCTCGATCCCCCGAGCGTTTCCGGCAAAGAGTCTCTGGCCCATTCCGTTACGGCAGATTAATCTCGGCCCGTCCGACCGCGAAATTAAGGCCGGCGCGCGTAGGGGCACCGCCACGTAAGGGCCTGAAGAGCACGCGATGGAGAAGGAAATGCGCGATCTTGATGAAAAGACCGACCTATCACACCGCCGCAACTTTTTCGGCCGCATCGGCGCCTTATCGGCGCTCGGCCTCTTCGGCATTGCCGCGACGAGCGCGCGCGCCCAGTCCGCTCCTTCGGACGGCCCGGATTGGCCCGGCCAGCTCAAAGGGCGTCACAAGCAACTGTTCGACATCTATGGCGTCAACGACGGTTTTCCACTCGGCTTCGCAAACAACTTCCTCACGCCGAACGAGTCTGCGACGGCGGTTCTGATCTTCCGCCATCAGGGAATCCCCTACGCGCTCAACAGCGCGATGTGGGCGAAATACAAGGTCGGAGAATCGTTCAATGTCATGGACCCGGAGACGAAGGCGCACGCCGTGAAGAACCCATGGTTTCAGCCAAAGCCTGGCGTGCTGGGCAACCCCGACACCGCTCTCGACCGCCTGGCCGCCAAGGGCACGGTAATGGGCGCCTGCAGCGTGGCGCTCAGAGGCCAGAGCCGCCGGCTGGCTCCAAATGCGGGCGTTACCCCGGACGAAGCGTTGAAGGAATGGATGGCCAATTTGATCCCGGGCTGCACCGCCATTCCTTCGGGTACATGGGGAGTCAATCGCGCGCAGGAAGCCGGCTGCTCCTATTGCGCCGGGGGCTAAGCGGGCAATGGCCGGAAGGACTCCGCGCCGCCCATAGGCTATAGTTGCCACAACACTCCTAGGGAGGGAGGACATTCATGCGTACACGGATTGTTTTGGGCGTTCTGGCCGCGGCATTCGTGCTGGGCGCGCCGGTGAAAGCCGCAGACACGCCGGATCCGGCAAAAAGCCGGGAATTTGCCGCCCGGCAGAACGTTTGCGGCGTCTGCCATGGCAACAACGGCGTGCCGAAGAGCGCGAACATCCCGATCATCTGGGGTCAGCAGGAAAACTATCTGTCGAAACAGCTGCATGACTTCAGGACCGGAGAGCGCAGCTTCGAGATCATGGAGTGGATGACGAAAACGTTGGAGGAGAATGAACAGGCGCCGACGGCGGCAAGCCTCGCCAAGAACAAATGGCCGGCGAAAGCTCAAAACGTCGCAGCCCAGCAGGCACCGCGCGGCATTGCGGTGTGTCAAAGCTGTCACGCGACGAACTTCATGGGGGCCGTGCAGGCCGAGGGAATGGCTACGCCGAGGCTGGCCGGACAAAACTATGATTATCTGGTCGAGGCGATGCGCCGCTTTGCCGACGGCCAGCGGACCAACAACGCCGATATGGTCCAGATCATGAAGGGAATTTCGCCCGCGGACCGGGAGACCATGGCGCGCTATCTGTCCGCCCTTTGAGAGGCAAGCAGCGATTGTGCCGATACTCTATCGGCGGTAGTATTTTGAGTCAGTGAGCGGGGACATTAGGACCCAAGGCAAGATTCATACTCTTGAAAGTTCGGAGGCCATGATGGAGTCCAACAAATCTGACCGTAGACAATTCCTGAAGCAGGCAGCTGTTGGTTTGGCAGGCGGGGCCGCCGGCCTCGCCGCGGGTGCGGGATGGCAGGCAAAAGGCCAGACCGTTGCGTCCGCCGAACCTGGCGGCGTTCATGGCTTGCCGGGCGATTCGATAGGACTCCAAACCCACGTTCATGGCGAGCCGCCGCGTCGTGGGGCGAGATACTCGCTCGATCACCTGACGCACTACACGCCCTTACAGGACTACCAGGGCATCATCACACCGGCTCCGGTGCACTTCGTGCAGCAGCACTCCGCTGAGTTTCCCGATATCGATGCGTCGGAGCATCGCCTCACGATCCACGGTCTGGTGGATCGTCCCTTGAGCTTCTCGATGGACGATCTGAAGCGGCTTCCTTCCGTCGCCCGGGTTCATTTCGTCGAGTGCCACGGCAACAGCTCGCCCGCGAGCCATAATCGCAATCAACCCGCGAACGTGGGTCTGCCGGTCCAGTACATCCATGGAATGGCCAGCACTAGCGAGTGGAGCGGCGTGCCGTTCTCGGTGCTGTTGAACGAGGCGGGCTTGAAGAAGGAAGGGACCTGGCTCGTTATGGAAGGCGGCGACCAGGGCAAGTTCTCGCACACGCTTCCCGTTGGAAAGGCGTTGGACGACTGCTTCGTCGCCTACGGCCAAAACGGCGAGCCGTTGCGCCGCGAACAGGGTTATCCGATCCGCGCGATCGTGCCGGGTTGGGAAGGCCCCCACAACGTCAAGTATCTGAAACACATCAAGGTGGTCGACGAGCCCTACAACACCTGGAATGAGAGCATGAATCATTCCGTCTCGAGACCGGACATCGGCGGCAAGGCGCGCTGGTATCATTTCCAGTGGGGCCCGAAGTCCATCATCACGCGGCCCTCAGGCGGGATGGAAATGCGCAAGGGCTATGTCCAGATCACCGGCCTCGCCTGGTCTGGCGCGGGCAGGGTCAGCAAAGTCGACATCTCGACCGACGGCGGCAAGAACTGGAAGGAAGCGGTGATCCAGGGGCCGGTGCACTCGAAGGCGCATACGCGCTTCACCTTCGACTGGGCATGGAACGGGCAAGAGGCGATGCTGATGTCTCGTTGCACCGACGAAACGGGCGACGTTCAGCCCTCAATCGCGGAGCTGACCGAGCATTGGGGCTTCAAGATGGAAGATTGGCACAAGCCCGAACGGCCTCGCGCCATTCACATGAACGCGATTCAGCCCTGGTACGTGGCTAAGGACGGGAGCATTACCGATGCGATGTTCGCTTAAATTCCTCGTGCCGCTCATGGTGGTTGCAGCACCCGCAGTGGTGCTGGCGGCCGGACGTGCTTTCCCAGATGTTGGCCAGCCTTTGAGCCAACAGGAGATCCAAAACTTCGACCACATGATTGGTCCGGAGGGGAAGGAGCTTCCGCAAGGCCGCGGCACGGTGAAAGAAGGCGAGGTTATCTTCGCTCAGCGCTGCGAGGTCTGCCACGGCAAGGGCGGCGAGAATGGGATCACCCATCACCTGGTGGCGGGTCAGCCGGGCAAGCCCTTTACCGGTCCGTTCTATGGCGTGGAAAAGGACGGGCCGAGCTACTTCCCGTATCCGACGATCGCTTGGGACTACATCAACCGCGCGATGCCGGCGAGCAACCCGGGATCCTTGAAGCCGAACGAGGTCTATGCGCTGGTGGCGTACCTCTACTATCGCAACGGCATCATCAAGGAAAACGAGGTGATGGACCAGAACACGTTGCCGAAAGTCTTGATGCCGAACCGCAACGGCTTCGTTCCGGCAAAGCCGGTGTATCCGCCTGAGAAGAAGCCCAGCTGGTACTGAGCGCGGCAAAAGTGCTTTGAGAACGCAACGGGGCTCCTTAACCGGAGCCCCGCTTCATTTTGCGGATCCGCGAAACGCCGATCAGTCGGCGGAGAGTCGCTTCATCAAGTCGGCGGCCATCTCGTCGGGCAGGATTCCCGGCGAGTAATAGGCAATGAATTTTCCCTCCGGGCTCATGAGATGGATGTTCGCCGTATGATCGATGGAGTAGTCCGCTCCGTTTCCATGTAGCCCGTCCAGATGCGCTTGGTAATAGACGCGGTAGGCCTTGGCCGCTTCGGCAATCTCCTCGTCGCTGCCCGTCAAGCCGACGAACTTGACCCGCGGAGAGGGTGGTTTCGCGTCGAAGGCCGCAAGATATTCCTTGAGCCTGTCCGCCGTGTCGCGCCTGGGATCGACGGAAACGAAAATCGGCGTGATGAGAGCGGCTCGAGAGCCGATCTTGTCGAGCGCTTCGGCTTCGATCGCAAGCGACGTCGGACAGACATCAGGGCAGTAGGTGTAGCCGAAGAAGACGAGCATGTACTTGCCGCGGAAATCCATGTCGGTGCGGCGCATGCCGTTCTGGTCGGTCAGCGAAAACGTCCCGCTGAAGTCGGACGCCTCCGGAGAGGCCGAGGAAGGCGGCGTCGCGGTGGCGCCGCTTTGGGAACGGACGTCGCCGAAGCGCCAAATCGCGCCCGCGGCCACGAACGCGAGAAGCGCGAGAACGGAAAAAACGGCCAGGGGAAGGCGCTTCATTGGCTCTTGGCTTCAGAGGGCTGCTCGACGCCGCTCAAATATCATCTTTCGGGCTCCGGCCGGGAGTCCTGCGCGAATCGGCTCCGCTCATGGTGAAGAAGGGCGAATCTGAGCCTTTCACCTCCTTGGCCGCTCATCGCGATTCGGTTTAAGCTCACCACCCTCATTCGGCCAAGCATAGCCCCCATCGAATTTCAACGCTCACGGGAGACCCTCATGGAGAATAAATCTGACCGTCGGCAATTCCTGAAGACCGCTGCCGTGGGTTTGGCAGGAGGCGCCGTCGGCTTGGCAGCAGGCGCCGGATTGTCGGCGAAAGGCCAGACGCTTGCAGCCGCCGAAGGCCCGCTCCGTGGCGTGCCGGGCGATTCGATCGGTCTCCAGGGCCATGTCCACAACGAGCCGCCGCGCCGTGGCGTCCGCTACAGCCTCGATCACCTGACGCACTACACGCCGCTGCACGAGTATTCGGGCATCATCACACCCGCCCCCGTGCATTTCGTGCAGCAGCATTCAGCCGAGTTTCCCGATATCGATGCCTCGGAACATCGCCTCACGATTCACGGGCTCGTCGATCGTCCTTTGAGTTTCTCGATGGACGATCTGAAGCGACTGCCTTCGGTGGCGCGCGTCCATTTCGTCGAGTGCCACGCCAACAGCTCGCCCGCGAGCCACAACAGCAATCAGCCAGCCAATGTTGGGATGCCAATCCAGTACATCCATGGGATGGCGAGTTGCAGCGAATGGAGCGGCGTGCCGCTCTCTGTGCTGTTGAACGAGGCCGGGTTGAAGTCAAACGCGAGCTGGCTCGTGAACGAAGGCGGCGATCAGGGCAAGTTCAGTCACACGCTTCCCTTAGGAAAAGCGATGGACGACTGCTTCGTCGCGTATGGGCAGAACGGCGAGCCGCTGCGCCGCGAGCAGGGTTATCCCATCCGGATGATCGTTCCGGGTTGGGAAGGGCCGTTCAATGTGAAGTACCTGAAGCACATCAAGGTGGTGGATGAGCCCTACAACACCTGGAATGAGAGCATGAACCATTCCGTCACGAGAAAGGATATCGGCGACAAGGCGCGCTGGTATCACTTCGAGTGGGCGGTGAAATCGGTGATTACGCGGCCGTCTGCTGGAATGGAAATGCGCAAGGGCTATGTCCAGATCACCGGCCTCGCCTGGTCGGGTGCGGGCAGAATCACGAAAGTCGACATCTCGACCGACGGCGGCAAGACCTGGAAGGAAGCAAAAGTCCAGGGGCCGGTGCATTCGAAGGCGCATACGCGCTTCACCTTCGATTGGGCCTGGGACGGGCAAGAGGCGGTGATTCAGTCTCGTGCGGTGGACGAAACGGGTGACGTCCAGCCCGCGCTCGCGGAGCTGGCCGAGCACTGGCAGATTCCGCTTGCGGATTGGAAGAAGCCGGGCGAGCGTCCGCGCGCCATTCATTTCAATGCGATTCAGCCTTGGAAGATCAATCGCGACGGAAGTATTGCCGACGCAATGTTCATTTAAAATCCTCCTCCCGCTGATGGTGTTGCAGCACCCATAGGGTGCTCGCGTCCCGGGTGGGTTTGGACTTGATCTAGCCGCGCTGCTGGCCGGCCGTGATGGTGCGCGGGTTGAGCGGCAGGCCGTTCGCGACGACACCGTCTTCGCCGGCAAAGCCCATCGACGTGCCGTCGACAATAAGCTCAACCGCCCCCGCATCCTGAACGTTCAGTTTCACGCCTGCGACGTTCGGCACGCGGTAGGTGTCGCCGGGTTTCAGAACGAGGTCGATGAACATGTGCCTGCGCGCGCCCTCGACCGCGACGTGCGTCGCACGGTGTATCCGCAAAATGATGCGCGCGGTTCGGTTCGCTATGCCGTACTCCTGTCCACGCGGAAGCGGCGCGGCGATTTTCGGAGTCGAACTGACGCTAACGGCGACGGGATCCGTCGGAGGCACTGGGGTGGGCGCTGAGATTGCGGGCTCCGGCGGCACGGCGGGCGCGGGCTCCTCGACCTTCTCGACTTTTTCCTGAACCGGCTCTGCAACCGGCTTTGGTGCGATGGTGGCTTCCGCGGCGAGGCGCAGAGGCACGGGACTGACCGTCTGTTGCGGCGTGCCTGCGGCGGTGCCGAAGATGTAATAGCCGGAATAAGCAAGTACGAGGAGCAGCACGACGGCGACAAGCCGGCCACCGCGTGGCAGCTCGCTCATCGCTCGCGGCGAGAAATCGATCGCGGGCGCGCTTGCGTCTTCCGGATCTGGCACCGGCCGGAATTGCGGCAGCTCGCTCGTGAGCTGCGGCAAAAGATCGATGGCGGGTTTCTTCTCGTTCCAATAGGCCGCCGTTTCTTCCTTCCAGCGCTCGACGATCTCCTTGGCATCGAGCCCGAGATAGGCGGCGTAGCTGCGCACGAAACCGATCGTATGGGCGCGATCCGGCAGGGCCTCGAAGTCGCCGTCCTCGATCGCGACCAGAAATTCGGGCCGGATCTTGAGCACGCGCCAGACGTCGGCCGGCTCCCTGCCTTTGCCCCGGCGCGCATTCGCCAGATCCTCTCCGACGCTTACGAGAGGCAGATCGGCCTCGTCGGGCGCTTGGTCTGCGTTGACGCGAGCGCGGGCGCTCTCATTTTCTTCAACGAGGCTTAGTCGCGGAGTCTCAGGCATCTCACCGCTCCATGCAGTCGCCGTCGCGGCCTTGCCCGAAAGAGCGCGGTCCCAACGAAGCGCGAATTCGCGCTTTCTCCCGTCTCGATCAGGCTTAGTCACGATTTTGAAAAAAGCCCCGGTCCCCTTCGCCAACCGTAGGGGAGAAGGCTCGCGCGCGGTTGCTGAACCGCGCATGAACGGGATGGTTAATTAGCCCCGCCCGCCGATCACATTTGAAGATTTGTGATCGGCGAGGGAAGGCTGGGAAAGAAAATTACTGGCGTGACTTTTAGGGCTTCGCAACGTGCCAGGCGCCGTTGCCTCGGCCATCGCCCGACTTGTCGCCCGCATCCTTATCCATCGCGAAGTAATAGATCGGCTTGCCCTTATACGCCCACTGCTTGGAGCCGTCGTCGCGGGTGATGACTTTCCAATCGCCCGTGTCTTTGTCGCTTGCTTGCGCTTTCAAGGGCGGCCAGACATTGGCGCAATTGCCGTTGCAGGAGGATTTGTTCGCCTGTTTGTCGTTGTCGAAGGTGTAGAGCGTCATGCCCTTGGTATCCATCATCATATCGGGGTGCATCATGACGCTTGCAGGCGCGGTTTGCGCGGCAGCGTAACCGGCGGCAACGGCGAATAGGACGGAAACAAGAATCGTCTTGCGCATGTTCTTCTCCCTGGCGCCTCTATTAAGGCTCGTGAGCCTTCGGCGTTTTACCACGGCTTCGGCGATTCAGGCCATGGACCGCGAGGCGTGCCTCAGCCTTTGAAATTCGCCGTCTGATGCACGATCTTGCCCCCGACCATGGTCATGTCGGCGGCGATGTCGCGGATCTTCTCCTCCGGAACGGTTAAGGGATCGGCATTCAGCACGACCAGATCCGCGAGCTTGCCCGCCTCGAGCGAGCCCTTCTTGTCTTCATCGAAGGTGACATAGGCGCCGTTCATGGTGGCGCATCTAAGCGCCTCTGCGCGCGTCAGCGCCTGCTCGGGCACGATGCGCTCGTTGGTGACGCGGGTGAGCCGCGCGACCGATTCCCAGATCGGCCAGAACAGCGAGATCGGCACATTGTCGGTGATAAGCCCGACAGGGACGCCCGCGCTCAACAGATCTTTCAGCGGCGTGTTTTCGCCTTGACGCTCGCGCGGCAGCTTCGCCTGCCAGGTGTGGCCTTCCTTGTAGATGTTCGAGTTCGTGTGCGAGGTGAGCACGATTCCCATGCGCGCGATACGTTCGATGTCCCGTTTGGACAGCACATTGAAATGCACGATCACCCAGCGCCGCCCTTTAAGCGGAACCTCGCGGTCGACCTCGTCCAGGAGATCGATCACGCCAGAAGTCGAGTTGAAATTTAGTACCGGGCGGATCTCGTTTCTGGCGCAGTGGAAGAGCAGCTCCTTGACGCGCTCGCGCGAGAGGCCGGTGTCGTAGTTGAACCCGGCCCAGCCGGTATAGGGCGAGGCGGTCGCTCTGATCTCATCGCCCTTAGCCCGCGCGATGTTGACGTAGATACCCGTCACCTTAAGCCAGTCGTCGCCCGCGGGCTCGGCCAACCATCCGCCCCAGGCCTCGATGAAACGATCGAGCGGCGCATTGCCCGCTGCCTTCCAGTTGGGACTGAAGACGAGACCGGCGCGCATCGTCAGACGCCCCTCGCGATGCACGTCCTTATAAGCGCGCAGTACTTCGTTCGCGATGCCGTGCCCTTCGAAGATGCTGGTGGTGCCAAAGGCGTGGTAGGCGTTGGCTGCGATGGGAATGCCACGCACGCGATCGGCGTGGGAAAATTCGGTCGCTTCCCGAAACCAAATCAGCTCCGCCGTCGGCTGGAGCCCGTCCTCGCTGAAGACGCCAGTCGGATCGCCGCGCGCATCTTTTTCGATGACGAGCTCTGGCAAGGGCGAGACCGTGTCCCGCGTGATCCCCGCGCGCTTCAAGGCTTCCGTATTGGCGATCGCGACCAGTGGCGGCGTGCTCCGCCAGAATCCCCAGATC
>DASQHF010000155.1:0-5028 GCA_035632215.1 Micropepsaceae bacterium
TGCTGTTCTTGGCGTCCGGAGAGGCGCGCGCGATCACCGGCGCGCTCATCGACGTGCGCGGCCGGGTCTAGGCAAGCCTTTGATCCTCAATACGAATTGGCAAACCCAGTCCGCTCCACCAGTTCGTCCGAATTTTTTTCCCGCCTCGGTCTTCTCCATTAGTCTGATGGTCAGTTTTGCAAGCGCCGCTGCAACGTGCCGGAATCGCTTGCGATTCCATTAGTCAGTTGGCCTAAGTCGTGGGTTTGACCGAAAAGAAAACGCCCGCAAGCGATAGCCCCGGGCGCGACATTGCAATCTGAAACAATCAGTACGCTGTTTTCGAAACCGCGTCAAGCGCCGGCGTGCTTCTAAAGTTTGACAATGCGCAGCCGCAGGGCGTTGGCGATCACGCTCACCGATGAGGCTGCCATCGCCGCAGCGGCGATGATCGGCGAGAGCAAGATCCCGAATGCGGGATAAAGCACGCCCGCGGCGATGGGAACGCCGGCGGCATTGTAGATGAAAGCCCAGAACAGGTTCTGGCGGATGTTGCGCATGGTGGCGCGGCTCAAGGTCCGCGCCCGCACGATGCCGGTGAGGTCGCCTCTTAGAAGCGCGACGCCCGCGCTTTCGATGGCAACGTCCGTCCCCGTTCCCATGGCGATGCCGATATCGGCGGCGGCGAGCGCAGGCGCGTCGTTGACGCCGTCGCCCGCCATGGCGACGACCTTGCCCGCGTTGCGCAACCGCTGGACGACCTCGCTCTTGCGGTCGGGAAGGACTTCGGCCTCGACCTCGTCGAGCTTAAGCTTGCGCGCCACCGCTTCAGCTGTCGAGCGATGATCGCCGGTGAGCATGACGATGTGGACGCCTTGTTCGTGCAATGCGGAGATTGTCGCGGGCGTCGACTCCTTGATCGAGTCGGCGATCGCGATGATCCCGGCCGCCTTGTTGTCGATGCCGACGAAGATCGCAGATGCACCGTCGCGGCGGAGCTCATCGGCTTCGGCTGCCAGCGCTTGTGCGTCGATTCCGGATTCGGCGAGGAAGGGCGCATTGCCGATGAGGATCGTCTTGCCCTCGACCTTGCCCAGAACTCCTTTGCCGACCGGGCTGTCGAAATCGCCCGCCTCGCTGAGCTTCAGACCGCGCTTCTTCGCGGCTTCGACGATCGCAACCCCAAGCGGATGCTCGCTCCCTTTTTCGAGGCTTGCCGCAAGGCGTAAGAGCTCGGCTTCGGTAAATCCTGAAGCCGGCCGGACCGCGGTCACCGAGGGCTTCCCTTCGGTCAGCGTGCCGGTCTTGTCGACGACGAGGGTGTCGACCTTCTCCATGCGCTCCAAGGCTTCCGCGTTCTTGATCAGCACCCCGGCTTGAGCACCGCGGCCCACGCCAACCATGATCGACATCGGAGTGGCTAGCCCGAGCGCGCAGGGGCAGGCGATGATGAGCACGCTCACCGCCGCGATGAGCCCGAAGGTGATCCGCGGCTCGGGCCCAAACATCGACCAAGCCGCGAACGCAAAGACCGCGACGAGCACGACAAGAGGCACGAACCAGGCCGAGACCTGATCGACGAGACGCTCGATCGGCGCGCGGCTCCTTTGGGCTTCGGCAACCATTTGCACGATGCGCGCAAGCAGCGTGTCGCGGCCGATTTTCTCGGCCCGCATGACGAGCGCGCCCGACTGGTTGATCGTGCCGCCGATTACGCGATCACCGTTCGTCTTCGTCACCGGCATGGATTCGCCCGTGACCATGGATTCGTCGAGCGCCGAACGGCCCTCGAGCACCACGCCGTCGACCGGCACCTTTTCGCCCGGACGAATGCGCAAGCGATCGCCGACCACGATCTGGTCCAGGCTCACCTCTTCTTCCGTTCCTCCCTCGCCGATGCGCCGCGCGGTCCTCGGCGCGAGATCCAAGAGCGCGCGAATCGCGCCCGAGGTCTGCTCGCGCGCTTTAAGCTCGAGCACCTGGCCCAAGAGCACGAGCACGGTGATGACGGCGGAGGCCTCGAAATAAACCGGCACCGCGCCTTCCGGCCCACGAAACGCGTCCGGGAAGCTTTGGGGCATTAGCGTGCCGGCGAGGCTGTAGAGCCAAGCGATACCGGTGCCGAGCGCGATCAGCGTGAACATGTTGAGATTGCGGGTGACGAGCGATCCCCAAGCACGCACGAAGAACGGCCAGCCGCACCAGAGCACCACGGGCGTCGCCAGCAGGAACTCGACCCAGTTGGAGGTCTGCGGATCAACGAGGTGAACATTCAACAGATGCGCGGCATTCTCGAGAACGAGGAGCGGCAGCGCGAAACCAAGTCCGACCAGAAACCGCTTGCGCATGTCGAGATATTCCGGGCTCGGTCCCGTCTCCGAACCCGCGATCACCGGCTCGAGCGCCATGCCGCAGATCGGACAGAAGCCCGGCCCCGCTTGCCGGATCTGTGGATGCATCGGACAGGTGTAGGTCGTGCCCGCAGGAGCTTGCGCCGCCGGTTCAGGCCGCGGGGTAATGTATTTCGTGGGTTCGGCTTTGAATTTCTCGGCGCATTTTGCGCCGCAGAAGTAATAGGTGCGCCCGAGATATTCGGCTCTGTGCTTGGCTGTATGCGGATCGACATTCATCCCGCACACAGGGTCCTTCGCAAGGGAAGCACCCGCTGGCCGCGTGTCGCCGTGCTTGTGGCTGTGTTGGTTCGAGGGGCGGTCGTTCATATCGTGTTCGCGGGTTCGGCACACGGCTCGGGCTTATATAGGCGCGGAACCAACGTTTTCATTGCGGCAGGTCAAATCTCATTGGCTGGACGCGACCGGCTCCAGCGTTCCCATCCAGCTCACCGCAAGAAGCACAAACACGCCTAATGCTGTTTCGGCGAGGAGGCTTTGCTTGAGCGCTGCCAAGGACGACGATCTCCCCTCTTCGGTGCCGAGCGTATTCGCCAATCGCGGGCACAGGCGATAGCGATTGGCCGCGGCGAGCACGAGCATCAGGGCGAAGAGCAGGAGCTTCAAGAGCAGCAGCTGGCCGTAGCCGGTGGTGAAGAGACCCGACAATTTATCGGGACCGATCAAGAACCAGCTATTGATGATTCCCGAAAGAACGAGCACGGCCACAACCGCGGCTCCGATCCGCGAGAAGCTCGCGAGCGCATTGTAAGTGAGGAGCGCATCGTCCTTTGTCCGCGTGCCGAGCGAACCCAAGATCACAATCGTCAGCGAAACCAGGGCGCCGATCCATACGCCGGCGGAGAGAAGATGGAGCAGGTCGCCGCCGAGATGCAGGAGTCCCGCGGCGCCCTCACTCGTCGCGCCATGGCCGGTCCAGGCAAAACTCATCACCACACCGGCACCGATCACCGCTTGGGCAAGAGAGGCGAACCGTCCGGGACGGATGACGGCGAGCGCGATCAAGGCGAGCACGATCAGACCGATGCGGACGAAACTCGCCCGGCCGAAGCCGGTACCGGTCAGCATGGTGAAGACGGCGTCCATGTCGAAGGCGCCCGGATCGGAAAAGATGATCGCGGTCTCCGCGAGCACCCAGAGGACGGCGCCAACGAACGCGCCGGCGATGGCGATGAGAAGCGTCGTTTGGAGCCAAAGCCAAGGGCGGGTTGACCTATCGGCCGACCCGCCCTTGAAGGCGTAGAGACAAAACAGTGGCGACCCGAAAAGGACCAGCGCCGACCCGAACTGGAGCAGCCGGGCTACGACGATGGCCCACGCGAGCACACGGTCCTCACTTCACGGTGAAGGACAGCTTTCCGTCCATCTTGTGAGCGTCGTCGCCCATCGAGGTCCAGGAGATGGTGTAAAGCCCCGGCGCGAGCGGCGACGCAGGCGTAGCGGCCAGCGACTTGGCATCCGGCCCCGGCATCATCTTGATCGCCACGGCCTTTCCATCGACGTCGGTCAGCTTGAAGCCCGAGACCTTCATCTCGAGGGCTTCGCTGAAATGCAGCGTGATCATCTTCGGGCTGGCGATCGTGGCGTTCTTCGCCGGATCGGAGCCCACCAGATTGGCATGGGCTTGCGCTTCGACCGCCCCGAGCATGAGTGCGGCCGAAAAGCCGATAAGGCCAACCGCATTGCGAATATTCTTCGTAAGCATCGTCATTTCCTCGTTTTTCCACCCATATCTCGCGCGACGCTTTCCGCCATCGCACCCTAAATACGCGCACCCTCCTCCTATCCCTCCCCAGAGGGGTAAAGTACCCGCATGCGTAGTAATCTTAAGCTTGCAATAGGGACACTAGGATGATCGACGACGATATCCGCAAATTGGCGCAACAACAATCGCACCGGTCCTTGGCCGGGCTCGAAGTGGATATATGGGCTGGCGTCGAAGCTTGCGCGAGAGAACACCGCTTCTCGCGGGTCGTTTATTCCTGCCAGGCCGCAGTGATGGCCGTGGTGCTGCTGACGAGCATTGCGGCCGGCACGCATGTCGCCTCGGCCCAGAATCAACAGTCGGCCCTTAACGTGTTCTCGACGCGGGCCGATCTCGCACCGTCATACCGCCTGATCGGGCATTGAGGTGACGCCTTTAAGCCGCATCGTCGCGGTCGTTGTGCTCACGGCCATTGTCGCGGCGGCGGGCGGATGGGCCGGCATCCAGTACGGACTTCGCCAGGCCCACGCGCATCAGGGTTTGGACGAGCTCATCCATAGCGAGCTCAATCTTTCGGCCGAGCAGGACCGGCGCATCGAGGCTCTCGAAGCGGAATTCGCCACGCGTCGCGAAATGCTGGAGCGGGAGATGCGGGCGTCCAATCGCGACCTCGCAGACGCGATCCAAGCCGAGCACGAATACGGGCCGCGGGCGCAGTCGGCGATCGAGCGCTTCCATATGGCGGAGCGATCGCTCCAGGAAGAAACGGTCAAGCACGTGCTCGCGATGCGTACCGTTATGACGCCCGAGCAGATGTCGCGGTTCGATCAGGCGATTGCCAAGGAACTGACTGCGGATTAGCCGTGGACAACACGGTGCAATCAGACAGCGATCTTGCCGTCCGCGCTCAGACAGGAGATCGCCAGGCTTTCG
>DASQHF010000156.1:0-7702 GCA_035632215.1 Micropepsaceae bacterium
CGGGGCCCATGACACAGGATTTGTTCGCTATTCGCCAGTTGCGCGGCTAAACAACCGCGCCGCAAATCAAGGACTTATCGCATAAACGAGCTGGAAGGCTCGGTTGCCATCGTCACCGGGGCCGCCCGCAATATTGGCCGCGCCATCGCGCTCGAGCTTGCCAAAGGCGGTGCCGCCGTGGCGGTCGCCACCCGTTCCGACGTGAAAGCCGCCGAGACCGTGGTCGAGGAGACCGCGCGGGCAGGGGGCAAGGCCTTCGCGCTTGCCGCGGATGTGGCGCGGGAAGAGCAGGTGAAGCACATGGTCGAGGAGACGTTCGCGCGCTATGGCCGCCTCAAAATCTTACATATGGCAAAGCTTAAGCTGTTGGCCTGAAACCAAAATGTCGCGTTTTCGCGCGACGGTTGGCCCGCTATAACAACCTTACGGATAGTACCCGTCGGGGTTGGGTGTCAGACGATCTTGAGTTCAAAGCGGAAGAATTCTTGAAGCTTCCGGTGGGGCAGCGCGTGAAGCTTTGCCGGACCATGACCGAGCACGCCAATGCGCTGGCGCAAAAGGCTTCCCCGAAATACCGAGCTTATTATCTCGAGATCGCCAAACAGTGGCTGACGCTTGCTGACGAGATGGAGCGGTCCATCAACCCGAAAAAAGGCTGATGGAGGCTTGCTCGCTGCCGCGGGCGGAGGCTGATAAGGTCGACGGGCCTATTATCGTGGACGATTCGCCTTGCGACTCGCTGCTCTTTCTCTTGCCGCCTCGCTCCTTGCCGGCGCCGCCGCTGCTGCGGCCTCGAACGACCTGCCGTCGCTTCCCGATCTCGCCTCCTACGCGCTCGTTCGCGCCGATACAGGCGCGAGTTTGAGCGTCGAGGAAGCGGCCGACATACTCAAGGACTACGATGTCGTCTTCCTGGGCGAGCTGCATGATCACGCCGCCAATCATCTCGAGGAAATGGCGCTCTTCCGCGCGCTCCATGCCCGCGCGCCCGACCTTGCGCTGTCGATGGAGCAATTCGAGCGCGATGTGCAGGGCGTCGTCGACGATTACTTGAGCGGCAAGATCGGCGAGGATGCGCTGCGCCGGAAGGGGCGCGCCTGGAGCAACTATGCCGAGGCTTATCGCCCGCTCGTCGAATATGCCAAGGGTCATGCGCTTCGCGTGATCGCGGCGAACGCGCCCGCAAAAGTCGTGCTTTGCGTCGGCGCGGAAGGTCCCGAATTCCTCGCCCATATGAAGCCCGAACAGCGGAGCTGGGCCGCCGCCGAGCTGCATCTGGGCGATGGTGCGTACAAGGACAAATTCCTGAAGTTCCTGGCCGAGGATCCGCTGCATGGCCGTTCCGATGCCGATAAATCGGCGGGCCCGAGCGCGGCCGACTTGAGGAGCTTCGCCGCGCAGGTCACCCGCGACGACACCATGGCCGAATCGATCGCGCTCCATTTGAAAGACCATCCCGGGGCCAAGGTCGTGCACATCACCGGCGACTTCCACGCCGAGAGCTTCTTGGGGACCGTCGAGCGCCTGAAAGCGCGCGCGCCCAATCTGAAGATCGCCGTCGTCGCACCGGTCGAGGTGGACAATCCGGACCGGCCTGTCCTGCACTCGTCCGACAAAACGCTCGGCACGCTGCTCGTGCTTTTGCGCGAGCTGCCCCATGAATACGCGACGGAAGCCGAGAAGAACGCGGACATCGCCGAACAGCGGAAGAACTTCCGCGCCCGCGCGGTGTGCGGCCTTTAGCACGCCCAAATAATAACTTCTGTCATGGCCCGCGCACGCGGGCCATGACACCTTTATTAGTTTGAACAATTTCCGGCTTCCGATTTCTGACTTCCGCGTCAGCACTTTCTTTACCGCTTTCGGAAGTCCCCAAAACGATCGCCCCCAAGGCGCGTAAGCTTGTCCTTGCCGTGCGTATGAGCGGTGCGTAGGCGGGCGCGCGGCAGTGCGGCCGGAGACAAACGTCCGGCGGCGCTGCTGCGCTACCCGCGCCTCGCCCTCGATCTCCACCTGAAGTGATCTGCCTATTCCGGCACAGCACTTCAAATCGCACGTTTTCTTGACCGAAAGAGGGTGCCGCCGCGTTGCGTCCGCTGGCCCGCATTGACGATGTTTCATGGGCCTCGCAGCAGCTCCGCGGTGTAGAATGCACCGTGGAGGGCTGTGAGGAAGTGAGTGCGTCGTGAGAAGGATCGCAGCCGCGGGCTTGATTGCCGCCGTCGTCACCATGGCGTCGTGCTTGGCGTTCGCCTCCGATCATGTGCTTGGCACGGTCAAGAGCGTCGATGTGTTCGCGCGCATTGTCGTGCTCGAGGACGGCGCCAGCTATCCCGTCCTGCGCGGCATCGATCTGGCGAAGTTCAAAACGGGCGACAAGGTCGTGCTCGAGACCGCGGACCGCAAAGGAACGACCACGATCATCAAGCTCTCCAAGGGCGATCGCGTGCCGATCATGCTGCCGAACCAGCCGACCAACCGCTCCCGCGTGCCGTAGTACTCAAATCCCCTCGCCCCCGCAGGGGGAGAGAGCCTGCCCCCGACTTGATCGGGGGTCGCTCGAGATGAGCGAAAGCGAATCTCGAGCGGGAGAGGGGGCGGTTGAAAAGGACGGAATTATCCGCCTTTCACCCCCAACCCCCGCATGAAGTTGTCCTTGATGATCACCGGCTCGCGCGGCGTCTGGCCTTTTGGCGCCGAACCGTCGATCCGCGCGGCGATGAACCAGGGGCCATCCTCGATCAGCGCGCGCTCGATCAGCCGCTCGAATTCGGTCTCATCGCTCGCCCAGGCGCTCTTCTCGATCCCGGCGCTGCGCGCGATCTCGACGAGATCGGCGACCTCGGTCGCGGTCTTCTGCGAGCCCGTGATCTGATACATGCCGTTGTCCCACACCACGAGGATGAGATTTTTCGGCTTCATCATGGCGATGGTCGCGAGCGATCCCAATTGCATCAGCAACGAGCCGTCGCCTTCGAGCGCGATGACGCGGCGTTTGGGCTGCGCGAGCGCCACCCCGAACGCGATCGGGCCCGCTAGCCCCATGCTTCCCAGCATGTAGAAATTCTGCGGCCGTTTCCCAGCGTTCCACAGATCGAAATTGGAGTTGCCGATCCCGCCGATCACCGCTTCGTCGTGTTTCAATCGCGCGACGAGACGCTGGGTCAGATCCAATCGGTTCATGGTCTTTGCGTTGCGCCGCATGATCAGCCCTCGCGTTTCGCGGTCAAAAGCGGCGAAAGGATGAGGGCCGCGGGCGCCTGCGTCTTGAAGGCCTGCTTGATCGTGCGGTCGACGATGAAATGCGCTTCGTCGAGACGCGTCACGGTGTGATGTTCGATGCCCAAGGATTCCAGCACCGGGCGCATGGTGCGACAGACGATCGCCTGGCCGATCTGGAATTCGCCGAGCGTGCCGCGCTCGGACACCATCATCAGCGCCGGAATCTGTGCCGCGACACAGAGCGAAGCGAGCACGTTCGCGAGCGTCGCGAACCCGCTCGTCTGCATCAGCACGATGCCGCGTCCGCCCGCCATTGCCGCGCCCGAGACGATGCCGATCGCTTCCTCCTCGCGCGTGGTCGGGAAGGCGGTGAAATAAGAGTCGTTCGTGACCGCGTCGATCAACGGCCGAAGCACGTTGTCCGGGACATAGACGACGATCTTCACATCGTTGTCCTTGAACGCCCGAATGATCGCCTCGTGCCAGGCTTCGGGTTTACCCGCGTTTGCCATGGTTCCCATCAGTGTCGAACCGCAGCAATTTGCGAGGACCAACGCGCGCTGTAAAGTCGCGAAGAGCCACCCCTGTGCCCCCTTCCCCCCTTGAGGGGGAAGGTGCCCTCCGAAGCGCGTAGCGCGAAGGGGGGCGGAAGGGGGGAACCACAAGGTGCCGCATGTCCACTCTCAACTACGACCGTCTCTATATCGGCGGGGAATGGGTGAAGCCCCGATCGGGGCGCGCTTTCGCCTCCATCGATCCCGCGACCGAATCCGTCTGGGCCGAAGTCGCCGAAGCCGACGACAAGGACATTGACGCGGCCGTTGCCGCCGCGCGCGCGGCCATGGACGGTCCGTGGCGGAAGACGATCACCGCGACCCAGCGCGGCGCGCTCCTCTACCGCTTGGCCGAGCTCATCCGCCGCGACACGGCGAAGCTGGCCGAGCTCGAAACCCGAGACAACGGCAAGCCGCTTAAAGACACCACCACCGAAGTCCAGCGCGCCTACGACTGGCTCGTCTATTTCGCCGGCGCCGCCGACAAGATCCAAGGCGAGCAGATTCCCTTCAAGCCCGATGCGCTTGCCTATACGCGCCGCGAGCCCGTCGGCGTGGTGGGCGCCGTGCTCCCCTGGAATTCGCCGATCATGCTCTATTCCTGGAAGATCGGCCCGGCGCTCGCGGCCGGAAACGCTCTTGTCCTAAAACCCGCCGAGCAGACGCCGGTCACCGCGCTCGAGATCGCGAAGCTCGTGCAGGAAGCGGGTTTTCCGCCCGGCGTCTTCAATGTCGTCCCGGGCTTCGGCCCGAAAGCCGGCGCGGCGCTCGCAAGCCACAAGGGCGTCGACAAGATGTCCTTCACGGGAAGCCATGCCACCGCGCAGAAGATCATGCAGGCGGCCTCGGTGAACTTGAAGCGCTTGACGCTCGAGTGCGGTGGCAAGGCGCCGCATATCGTCTTCGCCGATGCCGATCTCGAGCGCGCGCTCGTGGTGGCGACGCATTCGGCCTTCCGCTCTACCGGACAATCCTGCGCGCTCGGCTCGCGGCTTTTCGTCGAGCGCCCGATCTACCAATCCTTCCTCGACAAGATCGCCGAGCGCGCGCGGCGTATCCGCGTGGGGCCGCCGCTGGACAAGAAGACCCATATCGGTCCGCAGACCTCGGCGGAACAGCTTGCCAAGACCGAGCGCTATATCGCGCTGGGGAAAGAAGAGGGCGCGCGTCTCGTCGCCGGCGGTGGCCGGCCCAAACGTTTCGACCGCGGCTATTTCATCGAGCCGACCGTCTTCGCCGATGTCGACAACCGCTCGCGTCTGGCCCAGGAGGAGATTTTCGGTCCGGTGCTCGCGGTGATGCCGTTCGACAGCGAGGAGGAAGTCATCCGGCTCGCGAACGATGTCGAATACGGTCTCGTCGCGGGACTATGGACGTCGAATGTCGCGCGCGCCCACCGCGTCTCGGCCGAGCTCGAAGCCGGCCTCGTCACCGTGAACACGTTCCGCTCGACGCATTGGATGTTGCCCTATGGCGGCTACAAGCTCTCCGGCATGGGACGCGAGAACGGGCTCGAGGCGATCCACGAATTCACCGAAGTGAAAACCGTCGTTGTCGATTTCGAGACGGCCCCACCCGCGGACCCGTTCGGGGAATAAACAAAGCTTTATCGTGGCGCGCGTCCGCTTCCTATTTCCTAATGCCCATTCGTCTTTTTCGCCCGCTTCTCCAGATCTTCCGCGAGCTTGTCCCATTGCTCGGCGATCGCCTGGTAGGAGTCGCGGGTGTCGCCCCTCGCGTTCGCGGCCTCGCGCCGCGCGTCGTCGGCAAGCTCCCGGTATCGTTTTGCTCTCATCTGGGGCGGAAGCTGCCAATACTCGCTCATCCGCGTTCCCCTTTGACGCTGCCCGGCGCGAAAAGCCGCATCGGGCGCAATCCGTTTCCCTGAAGATTTGCCTGCGCCCAAACCTCCGCGGCGTTCATCGGACGCAGCGGCCTTCGGTTGCGAGCCCCACGTAAGACTTGGCGAAACCTCAATGGGTTCTTGCGCCTAAGTGCCTCATTTGGCGTGCCGTATCGGCGGCAAGCTGTTCCCAACGTTCCGCAAACAAGCGGTAGGAATCACGGGCCGAGCCCGCCGCCTTAGCGCCTTCGCGCCGCGCGTCATCGGCCAGATCAAGATAGTGCTTGATCCGTTCCAGCGGCGGCAGTGCGGATACGTCCATCTCGGCCCCCATTTTTTCAGTCGTCCAGCGGGACCGATACGCGCAAAGCGGGGACCGGTTCCTTGAGACTCAAAAGAAAATCGGAGATCAACCGCATGTGCCCGCGGATTCGCTTGAGTTTCAGCCTCTTAGAAGCCGGCCAAAGATCGCCGCCTGTCGCCATTGACGGGTCTTCGAAAACGCCATATCAGTTTCTCTAGTTCTTGGATTTGCGCCCGTGGGCTCCTAGCTCGCGGGCGTTTTCGTTCACGGGGCCGCCCTACGCTCCCGGCCGCGTCCCGCGATCCAGCACCTCACGCGCGGAGATCGCGTTCGGGTTGCGCGCCAGCTCTTCGCCCGCGAGCATCAGAATCTCGGACGTCGCGACATAGCGCTTCACGTCGCCCAAGTCCCGCGGGAGGAGCAGATGCTCCTGCCAGTGGGACCGCAACGCAAAGCTCGCGGGCGGCGGGGGCCGCGAGCTGAATGCGTTTGTCATGAACGGGCGATCGTACATCTCGTAGATCATACGATGCGAGACTCTCGTTTCCGTATTCTGCTTGTCGACGACGAAATGCGTATAGCCGGCCGCAAGCGTCACCTCGGCGGCGCGCCTCAAAAGATTGGTCTCGACCTGCTCGCGCGTATCGTCGATGTCGCCGGCGAAAGTGACGCGATAGCGCCCGACGGAAAGCTGCTCGTCGCTATAGCCGATCGCGCTTGTCGAGGACTGCGGCACATAACTTGGCCCGCTTGCGCAGCCGCAAAGCGTTGCGACGGCCAAGAGGCATAACAGCCAGCGCATCAAGCACTCCCGTTGACTCACGTTTTTCAAATCTATCACCCCGGCGGCGTGCCCGGAACCGCACGCTTTATCACATCAGGAGACTTGCACATGTCCAATGACCGCCATGAAGACGAAAAATCCAGCCAACGCATACTCGCCGCCTTCGACCGGGGCACCCTGCGACGCCGCTCGCACGTTGACCTCGATGACGGCAGCATCGCAGCAGCTGCGGCCGTCGTCCCGGCGCCCGAGCCCGATGCCGATCCCGTCGAGATGGCAGCAACGCTGGCGGATCAGGTGAGGACGCTTGACGTCCTCTTCGCCGAATGCGCCAAGCGCGGGGCGCGCGATTTCGGGAGTTATCGCTTCTACTTCGAGCACTATATGGGACTCGCTCTCAAGGCACAGGCGCAGTGCCGCCAGACCGCCGGCCAAGCAACCGCCCTTTGGAAAGCGCGACGCGCGGAACAAGCAAGGGAGGCAGCTTCGTCGAAAAACACCCAAAAATTCGACGAACCGACTTTTGGGATTCGCCAAAATGCGTGAGGCAGCAACGGCTTGCCATGAGCGTCCGCGACTGCGCAAGAAGCCGTCCGGCTGGTCGCCCGAACGCCGCGCGCGCCAATCCATGGCCATTCGCGCGTGGCGGCCCTGGACGCGCTCGACGGGCCCGCGCACGGCGGCAGGCAAGGCGAAGACCGCGATGAACGCCTACAAGCACGGCGCCCGCAGCCGCCGTTTCAGGGAAGAGCTGAGAGCCGTGCGTTCGGCCCTTCGCCGCTGCCGCGAAAGCGCGCGCATCGCTGCGAACTATGTGAAAACACTCGGCGGGAAACAAAAAGTGTCATGGCCCTCGAAAGCGAGCGCCAAGAAATGTGTCATCCCCCACGCCCCCATGTGTCATGGCCCGCGAAAGCGGGCCACCCAGCCGCGGCGCGTCTGCGCCGCGAATGAGTTTCTCGCGCGCGGGATGGCCGGATTAAATCCGGCCTAGA
>DASQHF010000157.1:0-13350 GCA_035632215.1 Micropepsaceae bacterium
AAGCACGACGGGCGTGTCGAGCAGGCCGATGCCGCGTTTCGCGCAGATCGCTTCGAGCTCGCGTGCGGTTTCCGGCGAGGTCGAGCTCGAGATGCAGATGACGGCGCCGGGCTTCAATTTCTCGAGCAGGCCCGAACGGACGACCACGTCTTCGACCTGCGCATCGGTCGCGACCATCACGACGACGACTTCGGCCTCGGTACCGACATCGGCCGCGCTCGCAACCGTCCTCACGCCTGCCGCTTTGGCGTGCGCGGCCGCCTCGGGCGAAACGTCGTAGCCCGCAACGGCGAACCCCTTGTTCACCATGTGACGCGCCATCTGATAGCCCATGGCGCCCAAGCCGATGACGCCGGTGTTCTTGATACTCATGATCTCCTCACTTCTTTATCTGTGCGCAATTTCGTCGTCGCCGCGCGGTCGATCGCCCAATGGCCCGCCTCGCGGACGATGGCGACGCCGTAATCGCGCGCGGCATGATCGGGCGACACATAGCCCTCGCGGACGTCAGCCAGCACCTTCTCCGGCTCGCGCGCGAACGGATCGCCATAGCCCCCGCCGCCCGGTGTCTCGAGACGGAAAATGTCGCCCGTCCTCAGCGGATAATCCGCGTAGCGAGAGGGCAGCCGCTTCTCATGATCGGTCTCGGGATTGATGCGAAGATCGCCCGTCTTCGCCTTGCCGCCGCCGGCCGCTCCTTCGGGGGCGATCACGTGTTTGGAGGAGCGGATCGAGAATCGCGCGTCGGCGAGGTTGACGTATTCGCGTCTGATTCCGAGCCCGCCGCGGTATTTGCCCGGACCGCCCGAATCCTGGATCAGCTCGAAGCGCAAGACGCGGCAGGGGAATTCGCTTTCGATGATCTCGATCGGCGCGATGCGGGCATTGCTCTGATTGACCGCCGTCCCGGAAATTCCGTCCTTCATCGCGCGCCCACCCGCGCCGCCTGCAACCATCTCGTACTGAACGTAGCTCTTGCCGGCCGAGGTCGTGCGTCCGCCCAAGATGATGGTGCGGCTGCCATGGCCGTCGGCGCGGGCCCGCGCAGGCGCGACATGGGTCAGTGCGGAGAAGATCGCCTCGACGAGCGCGTGAATGGTCGCGTTATACGTGTTCACGGGCGCAGGGAAACGCGGATTGACCACACTCCCCTCGCGCAAAGACATGGTGAAGGCGCGCATGATGCCGGAGTTGATGAAGATGTGTGGATCGACCAGCGAGATCAGACAGAAGCCGATCGCGGCACGCACGAGAGGCGGCCGGACATTCGCCGGTCCCTTGGCCTGATCGGCGGAGCCGGTGAAGTCGAAATGGATGTCCTCGCCTTTCTTCTCGACAACGACATGGATGCGGATCGGCTTGCCCAAATCGATCCCGTCATCATCGATGAAACGCTCCGCCTCGAAGCGGCCGTCATGCCATTCGGCGATCGCGGCGCGCACCTTCTTCTCGGAGAACTCCATCAGGCGCGCAAAGCAGGCTTTGGCCTTGTCACGCCCGAATTTCCTGATCAGCTCGACAATCCGCTGCTCGCCGAGCCGGCTCGCGCCGACCTGGCCGCGGATATCGCCCAAGACAAGCTCGGGAGTGCGGCTGTTGGCGGCGATGATGCGCTCGATGTCGAGGTTGCGCTGGCCGCCACGGTGATAGCGGACGGCGGGCATGTGGAGACCTTCATTGAAGGTCTCCCTTGCCTGTGCGGAGCATGATCCGGGCACCGGCCCGCCGATGTCGCTCTTGTGTGCGATCGAGCCGCAGAAGCCCAACAGATCGCCTTCGAAAAAGACCGGCGTGATCACGCACATATCGGGCGCGTGCGGGCTGCCCCCCTCATAGGGATGATTGATGATATAGGCGTCGCCCTCGGCGATATCGCCATAGGTCCTTAAGACCGCGGCGCAGCAGGCCGGGAACGAGCCAATGTGCAACGGCAGCACGACATGCTGCGCAACCACGTCGCCTTCGGGATTCATGATCGCGCAGGAGGCATCCTGCGACTCGCGCACGATCGTCGAGAAGCCGGTGCGGAAGAGCGAGTTCTGCATCTCCTGCACGATGCCATCGAGGCTCGCCTTGATGATCTCGATCTCGACCGCGTCGAGTTTTGTCATTTGGAGGCCTCCATCGTGATGAGGAGGTTCTTGAATTCGTCCACTCGCGCACTCTGGCCGATCGGGATGACAGTCGTCGCGTCGAGCTGATCGATAATGGCGGGGCCCTCGAGACACATGCCGACGTCCAGCCGCTCGCGCTGATAGACCGGACAGTCGAGTGTCTTTCCGCCGAAGCGCGCGCGGCGGGTTTCGCGTAGTGCATCCTTCAGCTTTAACCCCGATGGTGCATAGATCTTCAAGTTCACTGGCGGCACACGACCGATGCCGCGCACGCGATAGGAGACGATCTCGACCGGCTCATCGGGCGCTGTATGGCCGAACATCTGCTCATGCTGTTTGTCGAAGGACGCGCGAACCTGATTGCTCGGCGTCCCGGGGGCATAGGGGATTGTCACTTCATACCCCTGCCCCGCATAGCGGAGATCGAGCGCTCGCTCCATCGCGATCTCGTTGTTCGAGAAGCCCTCGTCGTGCAGTTCGGCTTTGGCCTCGGTTTCGAGTTCGCGGAAGGCTTTTTCGATATCGCCCTCTTTTGTGGCAGACAACGGCGAGAGCCTCGACTTGATGTAGTCGTGCTTCACGTCCGACATCAGGAGTCCCATGGCCGAATAGACGCCGGGATAAAGCGGTACAATCACGCCCGCCATGCCGAGTTCGGCCGCGATGCGCCCCGCGTGCAGCGGGCCGGCGCCGCCGAAGGCCAAGAGATGGAAATCGCGTAAATCGTGTCCGCGCATGGTCGAGATCGCTTTGATCGCTTCCTGCATCTTGACGTCGATGATGCGTACGATCCCTTCGGCGGCATCGGCAACCGTCATCTTCAAGGGATTCGCGATTTCCTTCTCGACCACGCGGTAGGCGGTGGCCGCATCGAGCTTCATCTTGCCGCCGAGGAAATTGTCCTCCCCCAAATAGCCGAGCACCACGTTGCAGTCCGTGATCGTAGGCTCTTGGCCGTCCCTTCCATAACAAGCGGGACCGGGTACTGCGCCCGCACTGTGTGGGCCGACCTCAAGCACGCCAAAGCGGTCGACACGGGCAAGCGTCCCGCCGCCCGCGCTCACCGTGTTGATGTCGATCATGGGAAGCGAGATGTCGCGACCCTCGATCTTGCCGCGGTTGCTGACCGATGCCGCGCCGTTCTTGATCAGTGCCACGTCGCAGGAGGTCCCGCCCATGTCGAAAGTGATGAGATTGCCGATGCCCGTTGCGCGCGCGGTCTGCACGCTCGCCGTCACCCCGCCCGCCGGGCCGGACAGAACGGTGGCGACCGCTTTCTTGGCGCTCGCGGCGAAGGTCGACATGCCGCCATTCGACTGCATGATGTATTTCTGCCGTGTCGTCACGCCCGCTTTGACCAGCCGCGAATTCAGATTGTCGATGTAGTGCGCAAGGATCGGCTGGAGATACGCGTTGATGACCGTCGTCGACAGCCGATAATACTCGCGGATTTGCGGCACGATGTCGGAGGAAAGCGAAACGCTCACCTGCGGCAGCTCGTCGGCGATAATGGCGCGTGCCCGCCGCTCGTGCCGAGGCTCGAGGAATGAGAATAGAAAGCACACCGCCATCGACTTGAGCTCTGCGTCTTTGAGCTCGCGCAAATTGCGGCGCAGCGCCTCCTCATCGAGCGGCCGCAGGATCTCGCCCGAAGCCGAGACGCGCTCGTTGGCCTCCTCGGTCAAGCTTTCGGGCACCAGCATCGCCGGACGGTCGTACATGATGTCGAAAATAGGGGCGCCGTAGGGCCGGCACTGCTCTGCCACCTCATAGATGCCGCGGAAGCCCTTGGTCACGAGCAAGCCCGTGCGCACACCCTTGCCCTCGAGAAGCGCGTTCGTGCCGACGGTGGTGCCATGACAGAAATACCCGATATCGGCGGACTTGACCCCCTTCCCCAAGAGAACCTCGACCCCTGAAAGGATCGCGCGCGAGGGGTCATCCGGGGTGGAGGGCAATTTCGCGACCGAAATCTCGTCGGTCTCCTCGTCAAGATAGACGAAGTCGGAGAACGTGCCTCCGGTATCGACAGTCAAGCGGTAGCGGGCCATTCGGCTTTCGAAAATGTCATGTGCTCGGTTACGAGCGGTTTATAGGAGGATGTTGGGGGCAACAAGGCCGTCCTGCCTCATCGTTGGGCATGCTTCCAAGCGTCGCAATATGCTCTGGATGCTCTGGCTTGTCGGGGCATGAGGCCGCGGAATATCTTCGCCGAACCGGTGAAATTCAGCGGAGTATCGGGGGGTCGAATGGCGTTCACATCTTGGCGTGGCGTGGTTGGCAACATCAAACCCACCATGCGTCCAGGCTCGGTGGAGGAGCTCTGCCGCATCCTGCCGGAAGGCATCGGCATCATTCCTCTGTTTCTGGATATCCAGCGCGGCGCACGGGAGGAGTTCACCAACATCATCCCGCACTACGAGCCGTTGATCGCCAAGCTCGCCGAGCACGACGTCGATCTCATCCATCCCGAAGGCGCGCCGCCCTTCATGGTGCTGGGATACCAGGGTGAATCCGAGCTGATCAAGAAATGGGAGACGAAGTACAAAACTCCGGTGTTCACCTCCGGCACCAACCACATCCGCGCGCTCAACGCGCTCAAGGTGAAACGCTTCATCGGCGCTTCTTATTTCGGGGGCAATATCAACCAGACTTTCGGGCGCTACTTTGTCGATGCGGGCTTTGAGGTCCTCGGCATGGAGGGGATCGATGTTCCCTTCCACGAGGTGGGCAATCTCTCGGGCGAGCTCGTCTACGCCCATGTGAAGAAGATTTTCCTGAAACACCGCAAAGAGGCGGAGGCGATCTATCTCCTCGGCTCCGGCTGGCGCGTGATGGGAATCATCGATCTTTTGGAGCGCGATCTCGGCGTGCCCGTCATTCATCCGGTGCCGGCGCGCTGCTGGGAAATCCAGAGGCGCCTCATGGTCAACCAGCCGGTCGCCGGCTATGGACGCCTCTTGGCCGAGATGCTGCCGGGTTAGACCATGCGGATGACGCACACGATCTTGGCCCTCCTCTTTGCCGGTCTCGCGGCAATTGCAGGGGAGCGCGCGTCCGCACAGACGTCCTTTTACCAAGGCAAGCAGATCACGTTGCTCATCGCGAGTGGCGCCGGCGGCGGTTATGACACCTATGCCCGCGCGCTCGCGCGTCACATGGCACGTCACGTCCCAGGAAACCCCAACATCGTGCCGAAGAACGTGCCGGGCGCGGGCGGGCTCATCGCGGCGAACACGCTTTACAACAGCACGGCGCCAGATGGGCTCACGATCGGCGCGCTGACGAACGGCGCGCCGATGGATCCTCTGTTCGGCGAGATGGCGGCGCGCTTCGACGCGCAGAAATTCGGCTGGCTCGGGAGCATCGGCAAGCTCGAGAACATCTGCGTCACCTGGAAGGGCAGCCCGATCACGAAAATCGAGCAAGCGCGGACGCGCGAGGTCGCGGTAAGCGCTTCAGGCGCGACCGGAAATTCCGCGATCATGCCGAAGATCGTCAACCAATTTCTCGGCACGAAGTTCAAGGTGATCGGCGGCTATACAGAAGGCTCCGGCGTTACACTCGCGCTCGAACGCGGTGAAGTCGACGGCGTTTGCGGCATGTCCTATTCGACGCTCAGGACCATGCGGCCGGACTGGTTCCGCGACAAGAAGCTCAACGTCATTCTGCAGATTGGGCTCAACAAGCTCAAGGACCTGCCCGATGTGCCGAGCGCGATCGACCTCGTCAGCGACGCACAAGCCAAGCAGGTGCTCGAGCTCATTCTGATCCGTCAGGAGATGGGCCGGCCCTTTGCGGTTCCGCCCCGCGTGCCGACCGATCGCCTAAATATCTTGCGCCAAGCCTTCGAGGACACTTTGAAGGACCCGGCTTTCATCGCCGAAGCGGCGAAATTACAGCTGGAGATCGACCCTTTGACGGGCAGCGAGATAGAGACGCTGCTCAAAAAAGCCTACAGCGCGCCGAAGCCGATCGTCGCGGAAGCGGGGGCGCTGGCGAAATAGAAGAACGCGCATGGCTGGGGGATATGATTACATCATCATAGGCGCCGGCTCGGCCGGATGCGTGCTCGCGAATCGCTTGAGCGACGAGCACGCGAACGTGCTTCTGATCGAAGCGGGCGGTCCCGACAATCATCCCTACATCCACATCCCGCTTGGCCTCGGAATGATGCACAAGCGGCGCATGTTCGACTGGGGGTATGACAGCGAGCCGGAGCCCAATCTCTACAACCGCCGGATCGAGGCGATGCGCGGCAAAGTGCTGGGAGGCTCGTCCGCGATCAATGTGATGGCGTTTACCCGCGGCGATTCCGGCGACTACGACCGCTGGGCGCAAATGGGCGCGCAGGGATGGTCCTATGACGCGGTCCTGCCCTACTTCAAACGGCTCGAAAGCTGGCAGGAAGGAGAGACGCATTATCGTGGAGGGAGTGGGCCTATCGGCGTCGAATGGGCGAAGACGCGCGATCCGTTGTTCGAGGCCTGGGTCGAAGCGGCCATCGCAGCGGGCTATCGCCACGTCCGGGATTACAACGCCACGAGGCATGAGGGCTTTGGCCGCAGCCAATATACTATCAAGAAAGGGCGACGTTCCTCGGCTGCCAGGGCCTATCTCAAGCCGGCGCTGAAACGGCGGAATTTGCGCGTGATCACGGGTGCCTTAACGACGCGGATTATCCTCGAAGGCACCAAAGCCATGGGCATCGAATTTGCCCGTGGCAATCACTTGACCGAAGCTCTTGCCGAGAAGGAAGTGATCCTCTGTGCAGGCGCGTTCAACACGCCGCAGATCCTGATGCTATCCGGGATCGGACCGGCCGAGGATCTGAAGCGTATCGGAATCAAGCCCGTCATCGACCTCCCCGTCGGGCAGAATCTTCAGGACCACGTCGCGGTGCTGATCACGTTCGGCCGCAAGACGCCGAGCGTCTTCCACGAGGAGATGCGCCTCGACCGCATGGCTCTTTCCATGTGCGAGGCCTATCTGTTCGGTACCGGACCGGCGACGGTGGTTCCCGGCGGTCTCCACGCGTTCATCAAGACGCGATCTGAGCTCGCGGTTCCCGATATCGAATTCATGTTCCGTGGCGCGCCGACTGACGCGCGGTTGTGGTTTCCTCTTCTCCGCCCCGCCTATGCCGACGGCTACGGTATCCGGCCCACGCTCTTGCATCCCGAAAGCCGAGGACAAGTGAAGCTCGCGTCGCACGATCCGAGTGTGCCGCCGCGGATCTTCCTCAATCTTCTGTCCGAGCCGCGCGATCTCGCGACCTTGCGTGAGGGCTTCAAGCGCGCGCGCGAAGTCGCGGCGCAGAAGCCGCTTGATCGCTTTCGCGGCGAGGAAGTCTCGCCGGGCTCCGACATCAAGACCGACGAGGAGATCGATGCTTTCATCAGACGGACCGCCGTCACGGCGCATCACCCGGCCTGCACCTGTCCGATGGGTATCGGCGACGACGCTGTCCTTGACCCACGCTTGCGCGTGCGCGGGGTGGAGCGTTTGAGGGTCGTCGACGCGTCGGCGATGCCGGATCTCGTCTCGGCTCACATCAATGCGACCGTCTTGATGATGGCGGAAAAGGCCGCGGATTTGATCCGCTGGAAGGTCCACTCGGCGTTTGCCTGAGCTTTCGGCCGGTTGCGCGGCGGGGACGGCGTTGGGTACTCTTACCGCAACGACATTCACAACGCTCCAGGACACCATTTTCATGACCGTGATGGCCAAGACCAAACTCGAGGTCGTGCCTCTAACCAAGCACATCGGTGCGGAAATCCGCGGGGTGGATTTGCGCGACAAGCCCGACGAGGAGACGATCAGGGCCATCAACAAGGCCTGGCTCGATCATCTCGTCATCATCTTTCCCGGTCAGAAGCTATCCCAGGAAGACCTGCTCCGCGTCACCGCCTATTTCGGCGAACCTGGCCATCTCGACCGTCCTGTGAAATATCATCCGCCCGGCTTTGCCCGCATGCTGCCTGGGATCATGCTGATCTCGAACATCCGCGAGAACGGCGAGCCGATCGGAGCACTGCCCGACGGCGAGATGATGTTCCATCACGACATGATCCATAAGGAGATCCCCAGCAAAGGCACGTTGCTCTATTCGGTCGAGATTCCCTCGCATGGCGGCAATACACTGTTCGCGAGTGGCTATGCGGCTTACGAGACGCTCGCTCCCAAAGTGCGCACCGAGCTCGAAGGCAAGCGCGCGCTGCATCACTACAATTACGGCTCGACGCAGCGGGGCGACGATCGTGGTACGGAAGCGTTCAACGAGTGCGTGCACCCGGTGTTCCGTACGCATGAGGACACCGGCCGCAAGGCCGTCTACGTCAACCGCCTGATGACGGTGAAGATCCTCGACATGCCGGAGAAAGAGAGCACGCGGCTGTTGAACAGCCTCTTCGATCACGCTGAGAAGCCGGAATTCGTCTACGAGCATGTCTGGCGCAAGGGCGATCTGCTTCTGTGGGACAATCGCTGCTCGAGCCACGCCCGCACCGATTTCTCCGCGAACGAGCGTCGTCTTCTGTTACGCACGACCGTCGTCGGAACGGTCCGGCCGTACTGACGTGAAGCGACTCGCTCGGCTCGCGCTTCTCTTATTCGCGGCGTTCGCATGCGCGCCCGCCTCCTCGCAGCCCGCCGCGGAGCTTTACAAGGGCAAAACCGTGACCGTCGTGGTGAGCTCGAGTCCCGGAGGCGGCTACGACACCATGGCACGCACGATCGCGAAATATCTTGGCCGGCATCTCCCGGGAAATCCGCGCGTGGTGGTCAGCAACATGCCCGGCGCCGGCGGCATCGTCGCGATGAACTATTTCAATCGCAACGCGCCGAAGGACGGGACCTATATCGGCGCGATGCAGAACAATACGCCGTTCGAGCCGCTTCTGGGCACCAAGGAAGCGATCTACGACGCGACCAAGTTCAACTGGCTCGGCTCGCCAAGCGTCGAGGTCGGTCTCGTCGTCGTCTGGCGCACCGTGCCGGTGAATTCGATTGACGATTTGAAAGGCCGCGAGCTCGTGGTCGGAGCATCGGGCGCGAATTCGACCCCGAGCTTCTATGCGCGGCTCATCAACGAGACACTCGGCACCAAGATGAAGCCGGTGGTCGGCTATCCGGGACAGAACGAGGCCTATCTCGCGATGGAGCGGCACGAGGTGGATGGCTTCCCGAGCATGTTCTACAGCACGCTCAATGCCACGAGGCCCAATTGGCGCAGCGAGCTCAAGGTGCTGCTGCAATACGGGCTTGAGAAGGAACCATCCTTGGCCCAAGTGCCGAGCGCGCTCGATCTCGTCACCAATGCCGAAGACAGGCAGCTGCTACAGGCGGGCTTGGCCGAAGTGACGCTAGGGCGGCCCTATCTCATGCCGCCCGGTGTCGCGCCCGATCGTGTCGCGACGATGCGCAAAGCCTTCGAGGACACGTTCAAGGATCCCGGCTTCCTCGCCGACGCCAAGCGGATGTCCCTGGGCGTGAACAAGCCCAGGACCGGTGCGCAGGTACAGCAGCTGGTGGAAGACACCTACCGCACGCCGCCCAAGGTCATCGACCGGCTGCGAAAGTTGGCGCAGTAGAATTCAGCAGGACGGAATGAGAGAAGCATCCCCGGCGCGCTCGATGCTCGCCGGGGATGACAAGGAGTTAGAGCGGCAGCCAGTCGAACAGACCGGAGAAGAATCCACCGGAGTTGCTGTCGTCGCTCATCATCGGCGCGGGCGCACGCATCATTGGCGCAGGCGCGGGCGCACTCATCTTCGGCGCGGGCGTGGTCCAATCCCACAGCCACGAGAAGAACCCGCCGGAACCGTCGGAGTCCGGCTTCGTCATCGCCGCGCTCATCCTTGGCGCGTTCTCGCTCGCATCCGTGGAATAGAGACGCGGCAAGCTGGTCGCGACCTGCACGAGGTGCGGCTGCGCGCGACCGCGGACCACCGCGATGTGAGGCAAATTGTGGTCGGCGCGAAGATCGGCAGGCGTCGGATTCGGAGCCGAACCGACATTCGCCGACATCCCGAGATTGGGATTGGAGAAGTAATTCGCGAACGCCGGCGTGGCGAAGGCGGCCGACAAAACGACAATGGACAGGATTCTGCTCGCTTTCATGGCTCATCCCTTTTTTGGCAAGGCAATAGGCGGCGCCGCGTCTAAGGCATCGGACCCCATTCGCCCAGCGCCGGTTGCGCTTTCGCCCAATGTTCGCTTAACGAAAAAAGGCGCCTTTAAATCGCAACTGTGAATCAAATTTCGGCGCGCCCAACCCCTGGTAGCGCGAGCTTCCAGCGCATTGATAAGCCAGCGAAGTTCTCGTTATCTATCCTTGGGTGAGAACAAGGCGGGGAAGCATGGCGGGTATCGGGACCGAAATGATCGTCTGCCCGGGCGGCATGCCGGCCTTTCTCGCTCGTCCCGACGGGCGCGGCCCCTTTCCGGTGTTCGTGCTGATGCACGAACGCTACGGCCTCGTGCGCCATGCCATGGACCTCGCTCGCCGCGCGGCGGAGGACGGATTCCTCGCGCTTGCGCCGAACTTCTTCTTCAAGCACCCCGACCAGAAAACGCTCAATGCCGGTGATTCCCGCTACGACATGAGTGACCCGGAATCCGTCGAGCTGCTCAAGTCGGCCTTGGCGGCGCTAAAAGGTGATCCCTCAGCCGATCTCGAGCACGTGGCCGTCGCCGGATACTGTCAGACCGGCCGTCATCCGCTCGTATTCGCGGCCGAGATACCGATCGAAGCGGCGATCGTCTGGTACGGCGCGGCGGGCAAGCGCGAATGGGAAGTGAATGCGCTTCAACCTCGCGCCCTCGAGCAGGTGATCGCAGGCGCTCCTTGCCCCGTCTTCGGTGCCTTCGGCTCGCGTGATCATTTGATCTCGACCGACAATGTCCGGCGTTTTCGCGACGCGCTCGAGACGCATCGCAAATCCTACGAGATTCATCTCTATGCGGGAGCGCCGCATGGCTGGCTTAACGACACCATGCCCGGCCGCTATCGCAAGGCGCAGGCGGAAGCCGGCTGGGCGGCACAGCAGCGCTTCCTTCGCTCCGTCTTCGCCGGCGAATGGAAGAACCAAGTGCGCTGGCGGTTCGAGAGCGACAGTGAGCTCGACTACGACTTCAGCAAGAATGTGCGACTGGAATAACGGGCGCGGATTGAGGCGCTTCGGACCATGAAGATCGTGGCCCTCGCCGGCGGCGTCGGAGGAGCAAAGCTCGGGCTCGGGCTTTACCGCGCGATGGACGCGGCGGACCTTACTTTCGTCGTCAACACAGGCGACGACGTCGTCATGCACGGTCTGCATGTTTCGCCGGACCCCGATATCCTCATGTACACGCTTGCCGGTGTGGTGAACGAGGAAACCGGCTGGGGAATAAAGGGCGAAACGTTCCACGTGGCCGAGGGATTGAAACGGTATGGCCGGCCGACTTGGTTCAACCTGGGCGACAGTGACCTTGCAACGCATATCCATCGCACGGCGCTGATGAGAGATGGCAGCCTGTCGCAAGCGATCGATTCTATCCGTCAGGCACTCGAGGTGCGGGCGCACATCCTGCCGATGACGGACAACTTTGTGCCGACGCTGCTCGACACGGACGAAGGCCGGATGCATTTGCAGGATTACCTCGTTCGCCGCCGTTGCGAGCCGAAACTCTTCGGGATCATCTTCGATGGCATAGAGCGGGCGAGACCTGCGCCGGGCGTGCTGGCCGCGATCGCGGAAGCTGACGGGATCGTTGTCTGCCCGAGCAATCCCTTGATCAGCATCGGACCGATTCTGGCGGTTCCCGGCATCCGCGACGCGCTCTTAAGGCGCCGCGCCAATGTCATCGCGGTTTGCCCGCTCGTCGGGGGAAAGTCGCTCAAGGGGCCGTCGGACAAGATGATGGCGGAGCTCGGTTACGATGTTTCAGCCACAGGCGTCGCGACACTTTATCGCGATATCTGCGGCACGATGATCATCGACCGCGCGGACGAGTCTGCGTGTGGCGCGATTCGTGCGCTCGGCATCGAGCCGGTCATCCGCTCGACTGTCATGAAGACCGTCGAAGACAAGGAGCGCCTCGCGCGCGAAGTGCACTCGCTCTTCACGACCAATCGCCCATGAAGGCGATCTTGATCCCGGTGAAGGAATTCCGGCGCTCGAAGGAAAGGCTTGCGCCGCATTTCTCGAAAGACGAGCGCTCAAGCCTCGCCGAAGCGCTCTGCGAGGATATGTTCCAAATGGTGGCGCAAGCGAAGGGAGCGGTTCGCGTCTATGTCGTCAGCCGCGAGGAAAAGGCACTCGGGCTCGCCCGCAAGTACAGTTGGGAAACGATCGCCGAGACGGAACAGATCTCCGAAAGCCATTCGGTTGATGCGGCCTCGCGCATTTGCGCCGAGGGCGGCATTACGGCGCTGCTGCGGCTCCCGATCGACATCCCGCTTGCGACCGCGTCCGACATCGAAGCTTTGTGGACGGCCCTCGAACCCGCGCCATGCGCGGTACTTGTACCCTCGCGTGACGGCGCGGGAACGAATGCGCTTTTGCGCGCGCCCCCTACCCTCTTTCCCTCGCATTTCGGGCCGAACAGCTTTGCGCTGCATCTCGAAGCGGCAGAACGCTGCGGCGCGCGGACGAAGATCGTGCGCAGCCCGCAAATTGCGCTTGATGTCGACGAGCCCGCCGATCTCGCCGCGCTTCGGAGCGAACTCAAAGCGGACTGCGCCACGGCGCGCTGGCTCAAACAACATGCGCGAAAAATAAAGGGCTGAGAAACCGCTGGCTTCTCAGCCCTTCTTGAAAAATCCGCGTGACTCTAGCCCTTGCCGGCCGCTTTCTCTTTTTCCTTCGCGACTGCCTTGACCGCCTCGTCCTGCGCCCGCTTGACCCAATTGTTCCAGGTCACCGGATCCACCATCGGATGCGGATCGCCGGGCTTGCGATTCTTGAGCATGAGGATGCGCTCGTTCACACCGCCGCCCGGATAGCCCACGGGCTCGGCCCAGCTGTGGACCTGAAGATTGACTTCGACGCCCTTCATCGCCGCAACCGCATTAGCGGTCTGCACTGACTGCTCGGCTTCCTTCAAGCCGCCGCGATATCCGCCGCCGCCCCACAGAATGGCCTTGTGCGGCGTGCCGTTGTCGTAGACGACGATACCTTCGGTGGTGAGCACGCCCGGCGTGTGTCCGGGCGTCTGATGGAAGATGAGGTGCTGATTGCCGAGATCGAGGTGA
>DASQHF010000158.1:0-3008 GCA_035632215.1 Micropepsaceae bacterium
GGGGAGAGGTCGCGAGGGATGGAGCAGAACGACATCCCGAGCGGGTGAGGGGGACCTTCGCGCACTCACTCAAATGGCGGCGATGGGCGCACGAGACGCGCGTGCCTTTTTTGGGGGGGCTTAGTGGCGGTCGCCGATCACCGTTCATTCGATCACGCGGCGCGCGGGCGCTTTGACACGAAGTGGCTGGTGATTGGCGGCTCCGTCCTCATCGTCGCCTGGCTGGCGCTTGTACCGCTCGTTTTCCTCATCTGGCAGAGCTTCATGACGCCATTCGCAGCGGACATGCCCGCGGTCGGGACGCTCGCGAACTATGTTCGCGTCTACACAAGCTCGGAGACGTTCAGGCTGCTGGCAAATTCGATCGAGTTCGCGAGCGGCGCATCGCTGCTTGCGTTGTCCATCGGTACCGCGCTCGCTTGGCTGAACGAGCGGACGAACACGCCGTTTCGCGCGCTGTTCTACGCGCTCTCCGTCGTGCCGCTGGTGATCCCCGGGATCCTGTTCGTCACCGCCTGGATCATGCTGGCGAGCCCGAAGATCGGCATCATCAATCTCGCACTCCAGCAGCTTTTCGACACCGACCACGTCTTTGTCGACGTCTACACCTTGCCCGGCATGATGTGGGTCGACGGCATCCAGCACGCGCCGATCGCGTTTCTCCTGATGAGCGCGGCGTTCCGTTCGATGGATCCGGCGCTCGAGGAATCGGCACTGATGAGCGGCGCCTCGGTGTTCGAAGTCGCGCGCCGCGTCACCCTTAAGCTCGCTTGGCCAGCGCTCGCGGCCTCGTTCCTGATCCTCTTCGTTCGCTCGATCGAGTCCTTCGAGAATCCGACGCTTCTAGGGCTCCCCGTCGGCATCGAGGTGTTCACCTCGTCCATCTATGAGGCGCTGCATGGTTATCCGAGCGATGTCGGGCTCGCCTCGACTTACGCGATCACACTCCTCGTCATCACCTCGGCCGGCATCTATTGGCAGTCGCGGCTCACGCGTCATTCGGCGCGTTACGCGACAGTGAAGGGGAAGGCGTTCCGTCCGAGACGGCTCGATCTCGGGCGCTGGCGCCATGCCGCGGCGGCGTTCTTTCTTCTCTATGCCGCGCTGGTGATCGGGCTTCCCTTTCTCGTGCTCGTCTGGTCGTCCTTGCAGCGCTTCTACAGCGTGCCTTCGCTTGCCGCGCTCGCGAATGTCTCGCTCGACAATTACCGCGCCGTGTTCGATTACCCAAATTTCGGCGAAGCGGTGTGGAACAGCATTCTGCTCGCGTTTTCCTCGGCCAGCCTGGTGATGGTGCTGTCCGCGGTGATCGGCTGGATCGTGCTAAAGACCAAAATCCCCGGCCGCTGGCTCCTCGACAATGTCGCTTCGCTCCCCATGGTGATGCCAGGACTCGTCGTCGGCCTTGCGATCATGATCTTCTATCTTGCAGTTCCCTCCGGAATCTACGGCACGATCTGGATTCTCTTGATCGCCTATATGACGCGCTTCCTGCCCTACGGCATGCGCTTCAATACCGCGTCGCTGGTGCAGCTCCACAAGGAGCTCGAGGAATCCGCGTCCCTCGCGGGCGCCGATTGGCTCACCACCTTCCGCCGCGTCGTGCTGCCGCTGTTGAAGCCCGGGCTGCTCGCGGGCTGGATCTATATCGTCATCGTTTCGGTGCGCGAGCTCTCGAGCACGATCCTCTTGTACAGCCCGGGCAGCGAAGTGGTCTCGGTCGTGCTTTGGGAGATGTGGCAGAACGGCCAATATGTCCAGCTCTCGGCCCTAGGCGTGATGCTGATCGCGGTGCTGTTCGCGTTCGTGCTCGTGGCGCAGCTTATAAGCAAGCGCTTCGGCTTGCGTGAGATCTGATGCTCTCCGTCCGCTCGCTCACGACCGAATACGCCGTGCCGCGCGGGCCGGCGGTGAAAGGTGCCATCGATGTCGCCTTCGACGTGGAGCAGGGGAAGTTTTTCACGCTTTTGGGACCGTCCGGCTGCGGCAAGACGACGACGCTGCGCTCCATTGCCGGCCTCGAGCGCCCCGTCGAGGGCGAGATCACGGTCAACGGCCGTGTCGTGTTCTCATCCTCGAAAGACATCTTCGTCGCGCTGAACAAGCGCAATTTCGGGATGGTGTTCCAGTCCTATGCCATCTGGCCGCACATGACGGTGTTCGAGAATGCGGCGTTCCCGCTACAAGTGCGGCGATTGCCGGGCGCGGAGATCAAGAAGCGCGTGACGAAGGTTCTGGACGTTGTCGCGCTCAGTGAATTCGCCGCGCGAGAGGCGACGCAGCTTTCGGGCGGCCAGCAGCAGCGCCTGGCGCTGGCGCGCGCCATCGTCATGGAACCCGAGCTCTTGTTGCTCGACGAGCCGCTGTCGAATCTCGACGCGAAATTGCGCGAGCGCATGCGGTTCGAGCTGAAACGCATCCAGCGCGAGCTCGGGATCACCACGCTCTATGTGACGCACGATCAGGCTGAGGCGCTTGCGCTTTCGCACGAGATTGCGGTGATGAACGAGGGTCGTGTGGTGCAGATCGGCGGTCCCCGCGCCATCTACGAGAAGCCGGCGACCAGGTTCGTGGCCGAATTCATCGGCATCAGCAATTTCATCGAAGGGGTCGTTGTCGGAGCCGACAACCGTCCGGGCCTGTTTCGTGTGCGCTCGAAACTGGGCGATTGGTCGGCCGCAAGCGATGCGCCGCTCCTACCTCAAGCGCGCGTCACGCTCTCCATCCGGCCGGAAGACGTCGAGTTGAGCGAAACGCCGTTCGCGGGCATCAACGGCAATCTCTGCGCCGGTATCGTGGACGCCAAGATTTTCCAAGGCGACTCGATCGAGTTCCAGATCCGCGTCGGCGATCAGCTCTTGCTCGCGCGCACGCATCCATCGCTGCGCACGCCGCTAGGCGACTCGATCCACGTCCGCATCGCGCCGGAAAAGTGCGTGGTGCTGGGAACGCAGCGATAGTTTTCGAAGAACTTGCCCCTCACCCGGCGCGCCAGGGGCGCCGGCTAA
>DASQHF010000159.1:0-24106 GCA_035632215.1 Micropepsaceae bacterium
TCGGCGGCGACGTGCTCGCGGTTGAAGTCTCGGCATTGAAGAATCTCGGCCTCGACAAGCTCGAGGAAGCGATTCTCCTGCAATCGGAGGTGCTCGACTTGCGGGCAAACCCGAAGCGCGCAGCGGATGGTGCCGTCATCGAGGCGAAGCTCGACAAGGGCCGCGGACCGGTTGCAACCGTGCTCGTGCAGCGCGGTACGCTGAAACACGGCGACCTCGTCGTTGCCGGTGCCGAATGGGGCCGGGTGCGGGCGTTGGTGAATGATCGCGGCGAAACGGCCGAGCAGGCGCTTCCCGCCGAACCGGTTGAAGTTCTGGGTCTTTCCGGCACGCCTGAGCCAGGCGACGAGTTTGTGGTCGTCGATTCGGAGGCGCGCGCGCGCGAGGTCACCGAATACCGCGCCCGCAAGCGTCGCGAAACGCGCCAGGCCGCGATCACGCGCCAGTCGCTGGATCAGCTTTTAAAGAGCCAGAAGGAGGGCGAGAAGCGCATGCTGCCTCTCGTCATCAAGACGGACGTTCAGGGCTCGCTCGAAGCCCTCGAAGGCTCGCTCGTCAAGCTCGGCTCGGATGAGGTTGGCGCCCAGGTCCTGTTCGGCGGCGTCGGCGGCATCACCGAGTCCGACGTGATTCTCGCCCAGGCTTCGGGCGCTGCAATCATCGGCTTCAATGTGCGCGCGAATGCGCAAGCGCGCGAGCGCGCGCGGCGCGACGGCGTCGACATCCGCTATTACAACATCATCTACAATGTCATTGACGACGTGAAAGCCGCGCTTTCCGGCATGCTCGCGCCCGAGACGCGCGAGCGGTTCCTCGGCAACGCCGAAATCCTCGAGGTCTTCAACATCTCGAAGGTCGGCAAGGTCGCAGGCTGCCGTGTCACCGAAGGCGTGGTGCGGCGCGGCGCGAAAGTGCGGCTCATCCGCGATGACGTCGTCATCCATGAGGGTGATCTGGCCACGCTCAAACGGTTCAAGGACGAAGTGCGCGAGGTTCAGACCGGCCAGGAATGCGGCATGTCGTTCGCCAATTACCAGGATATCCAGAAGGGCGACGTCATCGAGTGTTACGAGGTCGAGACCGTCAAGCGGACGCTTTAGGTCCGACGGCCGTTCAGCTCGTATCGTCGCGCGCATCGAACCAATGTCCCGGCAGCAGTTTCGTCCGCCTCAGAAAGGACCCTCGCAGCGTCAGTTGCGGGTAGGCGAGATGTTGCGCCATTCGCTCTCGGAGATCCTGCGCGAACGTGAAATCCGCGATCCCGATCTCGCTGGCGTGTCGGTGACGGTAACCCAAGTGAAGCCCTCACCCGACATGCGGCACGCGACCGTCTTCGTCGAGCCCTTGGGGGGCAAGAAGGCGGACACCGTGGTCGCCGCCTTGAACCGCCATCGCGGCTACTTACGCGGCGAGATGGGGCGCACCATCGCGCTCAAATTCACGCCCGAGCTCCGCTTTGTCGAGGACACATCTTTCGCCGAAGCCGAGCGGATCAACAGGATTCTCCACTCGGAGCGTGTCGCGCGCGACTTGAGACGCGCGGACGAAGCACCGAAGGACGACGATGGCTCGGAAGCGTAAGGGCTCGCCCGTCCATGGCTGGGTGATCCTGGACAAGCCCAAAGGAATGACATCGACCCAGGCGGTCGCGCGCGTGCGCCGCGTTTTCGATGCCGCCAAGGCTGGCCACGCCGGAACACTCGACCCGCTCGCGACAGGCGTGCTTGCCATCGCGCTCGGCGAGGCGACCAAGACAGTCCCCTTCGCGGTCGAAGGCGAGAAGCTCTATCGCTTTACCGCTCGTTGGGGGGAGGCGCGCGATACGGACGACGCCGAGGGGTCAGTCGTGGAAACGTCCGCCGTGCGGCCGACGCGCGAACAGGTTCTTTCGGTCTTGCCGAAGCTGACGGGCGAGATCATGCAAGTCCCGCCAGCCTATTCCGCGGTCAAAGTCGAAGGGGCGCGGGCCTACGATCTTGCCCGGGAGGGCGAAGACTTTTCGCTCAACCCGAGGTTGATTGAAGTGCGTGAAGCCCGGCTTCTCGACATGCCCGACGCCGATCACGCGGTATTCGAGATCGCCTGCGGCAAGGGCTCCTACGTACGAGCCTGGGTACGAGACCTGGCCCGAGCCCTCGGCACGGTCGGCCATGTCGCGGAGCTGAGGCGGCTACGGGTGGGTCCCTTCGGGGCAGAATCCGCGATTTCGCTGGATATGCTGGAGGCCTTAGGCCATAGTCCGGCCGCCTTGGAGCATTTGAGGCCCATCTCGACCGCGCTGGACGGCATCCCGGCGCTGGCCGTGACGGGCCCCGACTCAGTCCGGCTCCGCAGCGGCAACCCGATTCTCATCCGTGCGCCGCAATTTGCCGCGCTCACCGGGAGTGGGGTGGTCGAAGCGGGTGCTGGTCTGCAAGGTCTGACGGTTTATCTCTCGACCGCCGGCGGTGAGCCGGTGGCTCTGGCCGAGGTGGCGGAGGGGGAGTTGAGGCCGTTCCGGGTGTTCAACTTTGGGCCAAGCCCATAATTGTAAAGGACTATTGACCGATGTCGGTGACTGCCGAACGCAAGAAGGAAGTGATCGCCCAATATGCGACCAAGCAAGGCGATACCGGTTCGCCCGAGGTCCAAGTGGCAGTGCTGTCCGAACGCATTGCCAATCTGACCGAGCACTTCAAGACCCACGTGAAGGACAACCATTCACGCCGGGGTCTGATCAAGCTGGTGTCGCAACGCCGCCGCCTCCTGGACTATGTCAAGGCGACGGATCAGGCACGCTACGAAGCGCTCATCCAGCGCTTGGGTCTGAGACGCTGAATTCCATCTCTTCATCGGGCGGCCGGGAACTGGCCGCCTTCACCGGCCGGGAGCATATCCCGGTCACCAACTCGCGTGTCCTCTCGAACGGAGGCGCGCGTGATCCTGTTTTCTTGAAGTCAACAGGCAAGGCCCGCCGCAATCCGGCGTCGGGAAGGAAGGACAAAACGAATGTTCAATATTCATCGCGAGGTGATCGAATGGGGCGGGCGCAAGCTCGTTCTTGAAACGGGGAGAGTCGCGCGCCAAGCTGATGGCGCGGTCGTGGCGACCTATGGCGAGACCGTTGTGCTCGCCACCGCGGTCGGGGAAAGAGAGCCCAAGCTGGGCATCGACTTTTTCCCGCTGACCGTCAATTACCAAGAAAAATTCTACGCCGCGGGGAAGATTCCCGGCGGCTACTTCAAACGGGAGGGGAGGCCCACCGAGCGCGAGACGCTGATCTCACGGCTCATCGACCGCCCCATCCGGCCGCTTTTCGTCGAAGGCTACCGCAACGAGACGCAAGTCATCGTCACCGTCTTGAGCCATGATCTCGAGAACGATCCCGACATCGTGGCGATGGTGGCCGCCTCCGCGGCGCTGACCCTTTCCGGCATCCCCTTCATGGGCCCAATCGGCGCAGCGCGTGTTGGGAGCATCGCCGGGGAATACAAGCTCAATCCGCAGATCGACGAGATGATCAACTCATCCCTCGATCTCGTGGTCGCCGGCACGGCGGATGCCGTCCTCATGGTCGAATCCGAAGCCAAGGAACTCTCCGAGGAAGCGATGCTCGGCGCCGTGATGTTCGGTCATCGCGAGATGCAGAAGGTGATCGAGGCGATCATTCGCTTGGCAGAGAAGGCGGCCAAAGAACCGCGCGACGTGCAGGCGGGAGAGCACGAAGCCGAGCTCGCCGTGATTGCAGGCCATGCCGAGGCAGACTTGAAAGCGGCCTATCAGATTGCGGAGAAGGCCGCCCGGCGCAACCGCATCGAAGAGATCAAGCTTTCCGCCGCCGCGGCGCTTGCGGGCGAGGAGGAGGGCAAGATCCCGCCCAATACCTTCGGCAAGATGTTCAAGGAATTGGAAAGCCGCGTCATGCGGAGGTCGGTGATCGAAACCGGGCGCCGCATCGACGGGCGCGACTTGAAGACGGTGCGCCCGATCAGCTGCGAAGTGGGCGTGCTTCCGCGCGCGCATGGCAGCGCGCTCTTCACGCGCGGCGAGACGCAAGGTCTTGTCGTCACGACGCTCGGGACCGGCGAAGACGAGCAGTTCGTGGATTCGCTCGAGGGCACCTATAAGCAGCATTTCATGCTGCACTACAATTTCCCGCCCTATTCGGTCGGCGAGGTTGGGCGGATGACGGGCGCGGGCAGGCGCGAGATCGGCCACGGCAAGCTCGCCTGGCGCGCGATCAATCCGCTCCTTCCCGACAAGACGACCTTCCCCTACACCATCCGCGTCGTCTCCGAGATCACCGAGTCGAACGGCTCGTCCTCGATGGCGACGGTATGCGGGTCCTCGCTTGCGCTGATGGATGCGGGCGTGCCCTTGAAGCGGGCCTGCGCCGGGATTGCCATGGGTCTCATCCTCGAAGGGAAAGACTTCGCCGTCCTCTCGGACATCTTGGGCGACGAGGATCATCTGGGCGACATGGACTTCAAGGTCGCGGGCACGGATACGGGTGTCACCTCGCTGCAGATGGACATCAAGATCACCGGCATTACCGAAGAGATCATGCGGGTCGCGCTCAATCAGGCGCGCGAAGGCCGCATGCACATCTTGGGCGAGATGGGAAAAGCGATCGGCGCCGCGAGGGCGGAGCTCGGCGAGCACGCGCCGCGGATCGAGACCATCAAGATCCCGACCGACAAGATCCGCGAAGTGATCGGGTCGGGCGGAAAAGTGATCCGCGAGATCGTCGAGAAGACGGGCGCGAAGATCGACATCCAGGACGACGGAACGGTCAAGATCGCGAGCGCAAGCGGAGATTCGATCAAGGCAGCCTTGAAATGGATCAAGTCGATCGTGGCCGAGCCGGAAGTCGGCGAGATCTACGAGGGCAAGGTCGTCAAGATCATGGATTTCGGCGCCTTCGTGAACTTCTTCGGGCCGAGGGACGGCCTCGTGCATATCTCGGAGCTTGCGCCGCGGCGCGTGGCCAAGGTGACGGACGTGGTCAAGGAAGGCGACAACGTCAAGGTTAAGCTGATCGGGCTCGACGACCGCGGCAAGGTCCGCTTGTCGATGAAAGTCGTCGACCAAGTCACGGGCAAGGAAATCGTGCCTGAGAAGAAAGAGGACAAGAAAGAAGAGCCCGTGAAGGAATCCCAGCCGGCGCAATAGCGCGCCCTTTGAGAAGAAAGGACTTCCGACTATCTTGACCGTTCGGCACCGTCGGGAAGGGGGCTTCCGTGCGGATTGTCCTTATCGTGCTGCAGTGGGCGGGCATCGTGTTCGTCGGGCACGCTCTGATGTTGATCGGCGCGGACGAGATAACGACCTTGGAACGGGGCCGTATTCTGACCGTGCGCTCGGCTCAGCAGATTCTCGCGCTCTACGGGGCCGACCCGATGCCGTGGCTGAATGCGACCGGTGGCACGGTTGGCGCCGTTGGCGCAATCGTGCTCGGCTGGCCCGCTTGGGCTATTCTCGCCGGCATCGGCGCCGTGATCTGGACCTTTTCGCGCTACCTCGAATCATGACCGTCGCGAGCGCGCTTTGCTCGACCAAGTGAGGGACGATGTTCGTACTCCGTTTCATTAGCGTCATCCTGATCATGTTCGGCTTGATGCTGTTCGGCGCCGACGTCGTCACCACGCTGGAGATGAACGGCAAGCTCGTGATCCGCTCGTTCGCGCAGATACTCATGCTGTTTCACATGGACGCCAAAGCGTGGCTCGAGATGAATCTTCCGCCGCAATTGGCCGCCCTTTCGGTTACCGTGATCTCCTGGCCGGGATCGATCGTCTTGGGCGCGCCGGGGCTGATCTTGAGCGCGCTTCTCCCCGCCCAGCACGATGCGAAGAAGCGAGCCGCCGCCCAGCCACCGATCCAGCGCTAAAGCGACCAGCCGCCCTGACAGGGTTGCGGCGCCAGCGTCGGTGGCTATGATCCCCGCGCCTTCGCGAATTTTTCAGGACGGACCATGAGCGTTCAATCGCCGGAAACCATCGTCGTCAACAAAACGCGCGTCGTCTGCGACGGCGACCAGGGCGCGCTCGGTCATCCGCGCGTCTATCTCGAGATGGGCGACGAGAATTTCGTCGAGTGCGGGTATTGCGACCGGCGCTTCGTGCTCAGCAAGGAAGCGCAGGAGGCTAGGGACAAGGGCGAGGCGGACAGCCATTGACGGCTTTGGAGCACGGATTCAAGCGCGAAGTCAGAGCCGGCGATCACATCTATCTCGTCGATGGATCGGGCTTCGTCTTCCGCGCTTATCACGCACTCCCGCCCTTGACGCGCAAATCCGACGGTTTGCCGACGGGAGCGGTCTCGGGCTTCTGCAACATGCTCTGGAAGCTCCTGGAAGACACCAAGGCAGGCGACAAGCCGACCCATCTCGCGGTCATTTTCGACGCCGGCCGCGTGAGCTTTCGCAACGCGCTCTTCGGCGAGTACAAGGCAAATCGCACCGAGCCCCCGGATGATCTGAAACCGCAATTCCCCTTGACGCGGGATGCGGTCCGCGCCTTCGGCGTCGCCTGCATCGAGAAGCAGGGCTTCGAAGCCGACGATCTGATCGCGACCTATGCGCGGCTCGGTCGCGAGGCTGGCGCCAAAGTGACAATCGTCTCCTCCGACAAGGACTTGATGCAGCTCGTCGACGATCATCTGGTCGAGATGTTCGACACCATGAAGAACAAGCGCATCGGCACCGCCGAGGTGATCGAGCGCTTCGGCGTGCCGCCCGCGAAAGTTGTCGACGTGCAGAGCCTGATCGGCGACTCGACCGACAATGTTCCGGGAGTGCCGGGCATCGGCGTGAAGACGGCGGCGAAGTTGATATCGGAATATGGCGATCTCGATGCCCTGCTTGAGCGCGCGAGCGAGGTGAAGCAGCCCAAATGCCGCGAAGCGCTCATCGAAAACGCCGAGAAGGCGCGGCTGTCGCGGCGCCTCGTTACGCTCGACGTCAATGTGCCGCTCGATACCAAAATCGCCGAATTCGCGGTTCGCGAGCCTGATCCCGCCGATCTTCTCCCGTTCTTGAAGGCGCTCGAGTTCGCCAGCCTGTTGCGCCGCGCGGCCGCGAAACTCGGTGTCGAGGATCCAGAGCTCTTCACGCCCGTTGCGCGCGAGTCTGGCGCCGTCGGAGAAGCGCCGCCTGCAGCGAAGACACCAGCGCCCATTCCCGCCGAATCCAAAGGCTGCCCCGGCGCGGTCATGGATCGCGGCAGGATTCTCAAAGCCTTCGATCACGCCGCCTATGAAGTCGTGACCGAGGCTCGGGTGCTCGATCGTTGGATCGCTGTGGCGCAGGACTTGGGGGCCACGGCGATTTCGGTCGAAGCCGATTCGCCCGATCCGATGCGGGCGAAGATCATCGGCATCGCGTTGGCAACTGCGCCTGGCGCGGCTTGCTATGTGCCGCTCGGCCATGCCGCCGACAGCGGGCTTGAGCTTTCCGGCGCTGCGCCGGCGCAACTGCCCGAGGCGGAGACGCTCAAGCGCTTGAAGCCGCTGCTCGAAGACGATTCGGTGTCGAAGATCGGCCACGATCTCAAATTCGCGGTCGTGCTGTTCGCCCAACGGGGCATTCATCTGAAGGCGCACGAGGACTCGATGCTCATGTCCTACGTGCTCGATCTTGGCCTCAACGGGCACGGGCTCGAAGAAGGCGCAGAGAAGCATCTGAACCACAAGCCGATCGCGCTCGCCGACATCATCGGCAAGGGACGCGATCGCATCAGCCTCGATAAGGTCGCAATCGAAGCGGCGGCGCGTTACGCCGCGGAGAAGGCCGACGTCATCATCCGCTTGGCATCGCTGTTGAAGCCGCGGCTCGTCGCAGAGCGGCGGATGACGGTTTATGAGACGCTCGAGCGGCCGATGATCCAGGTGCTCTCCGAGATGGAGCGCGCCGGCGTGATGATTGCGCCCCCGTTTCTCGCCAAGCTCTCGAACGACTTCGCGGCCGGCATGGTGCGGCTCGAAGAGGAGTGCTGCAAGCTTGCCGGTGAGAAGTTCAATCTCGGCTCGCCCAAGCAACTGGGCGACATCCTGTTCGACAAGTTCTCGCTCCCCGGAGGCCGGCGGACCAAGACGGGCGCTTGGTCCACGGACGCGGATATTCTGGAAGAACTCGCCGCGCAAGGACACGAGCTGCCGTCGCGGGTGCTCGAGTGGCGTCAGCTCTCGAAGCTGAAATCGACCTACACCGACGCGCTTCCCGCCTATGTCAATCCTACGACGGGACGCGTGCATACGTCCTACGAGCTTGCCTGGACGACGACCGGACGGCTGTCTTCGAACGAACCCAACCTACAGAACATCCCGATTCGCACGGAAGAAGGCCGGCGCATTCGCCGGGCATTCGTGGCGCCCGAAGGACGACTGCTCGTCTCGGCGGACTATTCGCAGATCGAGCTGAGGCTGCTCGCGCATATCGCGGACGTACCCGCGTTGAGCAAGGCCTTCGCCGAAGGCCTCGACATTCACGCGATGACCGCGTCCGAGATGTTCGGCGTGCCGACCAAGGGCATGCCGGCCGAGGTTCGCCGGCGCGCGAAAGCGATCAATTTCGGCATCATCTACGGCATCTCGGCTTTCGGGCTCGCCAATCAGCTCGGGATCCCGCGCGGCGAGGCGGACGCCTACATCAAGAAGTATTTCGAGCGCTTCCCCGGCATCCGCGACTACATGGATGAGACGAAGGCCTTCGTGCGCGAGAAGGGCTATGTCGAGACCATCTTCGGGCGGCGCATCTACATTCGCGACGTAAAGGCCCAGAGCGCGGCGCAGCGCGCCTTCGGCGAGCGTCAGGCGATCAACGCGCCGATTCAAGGCTCGGCCGCCGACATCATCCGTCGCGCGATGGTGCGGTTGGCCCCGGCACTCGCCGAAAACGATCTCGACGCGCAGATGCTGCTTCAGGTGCACGACGAGCTCGTCATCGAGACCAAAGCCTCGCAGGCGAACGCCGTGTGCGAGGTCGCGCGCAAGGTGATGGAGCGGGCAACGCTTCCCGCGATTCAGCTCAAAGTGCCCCTGGTGGTCGAAGCCAGAGCGGGCAAGAACTGGGACGAAGCGCATTAGTTAAACCAGTGTGTCACGGCCCGGTTGCGCGGGCCATGACACGTTTTTGGGATTAGCTAAGCCGCCAGCGCCTTCAGCGCGTCGTCGGGGGGAACGCCGATAGCAGCGAGCTGGCCGGCCAATTCCGCGAGCACTTGATCGCGATCGACGGCCTTCTTTTCGCGCTCTAGCTGACCGATATAGGAGACGAGGAATCCCGGCCTTGTCAGCGTCGATAGAAGGAGTCGCCGCGCCTTCATCATCAAATCGCCTTGGGTGAAGACGCCCGCCGTGCACAGCTTCAAGAGCATCTGCACGCGCTCGACACTGTTCGCGACACGCGACTCGAGCGAAGCGAGAAATTTCGCGCGTTCCTCGATCCGCAACGCGACCGCGTCCAAGGCCATGGCGATCTGGTTCTTCTGGATGTCCTGGAACCCCGAACGCAGGACGCGCTCTTGAAGCTCCGAGAGCCGCCGAAGCCGCTGCGGCACCGCGGCGCTGGCGCAGAGCTCGGCCTCGAAATTCGTCGACGTGATCACCGGCACCACGAAGCTCGCCAGAATGCGCTTGTTCTCGGCGCCGATGATGTTCTCTTCGACGACGAGCAGGCGTTCGAGCTTTTCGTCCTGGGTCCTGGCCGTCTGCATGAACTGCAACAGCGGCTCATGCATGACGAGGCGCTTTGAGCGCTCGGTGAAGGCGTTGATGAGGTCTTCGTGCGAGAGATATTTGCCCTGGCCGCGGACCAGGAGATTGGCGAGCTTGCGCAGCATCTTGAGTTCGTCGCCGATGCACGAAGGGCAGAGCCGCTTCATCCCTTTGAGCTCCGCTAAGATGCGCCCGGCGATGGCCGCACGGCCTTCGGGCAGATCGTCTTTCGCGAAATAGCGCGCGAGCTCGTTGATGCCCTGACCCGCGCCTTCCGAGTGGACTTCCGTGCCGAGGAAAAGCTCGACCAGATTCATCAAGGCATGGCCGAGATCGGGATTGTGGCCCAAGAGGTCGGCAAGTGCGGCAGCGCCGTTCAGCATCTCCGCAACGAGCGCGTCGATGGCGGCGAACAGAAGCGCGCGCGCCTGGCCTTCCGCCGGAATTTCCGGCATCAGCGCGAGCAGGCGCTGGAGCTTCTCGTCCCAGCCTTTGGCGGGCGCAAGATATTTTGCGAGCGCGCCGTTCAAGACGTAACTGGCATCCGGCTTGCCTGCGAGCTTTCCGACGAAGGCAGCGAACTTGTTCGCCTCGAGCGTCGGAAACAGGCCGCGGCGCTCGTCCTTGTAAACGCGGTGAATGGCGGTGGTCGACAATTCGTTCAGCTGCTTGACAATCTGCGCTACCGGCACAGCCGAATCGGCGGCCTGGCTGACGGCTACTTTCTGCACCGCATGCTGGTAGGTCGTGCCGGTCGCTTCGAATTTCTCGATCGCTGCGGCCGAATGAATGAGTTCGGTCACTGTCAGACGCTGACGCGCCAGCCAATCGCCGATGAGCCGCGCGATCGTCATGCGCGCATGATAGGAATAGAGATCGTCCGGCTTGAAGCACGGCGTGGGATTGTCGATCTCTTCGACCTTCGCGTTTTTCTTTTTGACCTCGACCTTGCCGTCCTCGAAGACCGTGAGGCTCATGTAGTCGCCGCTCTCGGCGTGGAAGGTTTCCTTCACGACGCGCACGGCGGAAGCCTGGCCTCCCGACAGAATTTCCTTGGCGCGCGCAATCGCGGCGTCGCGATTGGCGATCGCCTCAAAGAGCGCCCAGCCGCCGCCTTTCCCCTGCTGGCGGAAAACCTCGTAATGGACGTCCGACATGCCCCGGCTCGCAAAATGCCGGAGCAAATTAGGGGTTTTCTTTTAAGCGGCGGTTAACCAGGCGGCCCGGCGTCCGGGCGAACCTGAATTCCGGTGCAGCGGCTTGCGGTTACGCGGGGGTGCTCGCGCCGAGATGGACAGAGAGGTCTTTCAAGCGCGGTGCGGTTCCGCACAAGGCGCAGGCCGGGTCGGGCGTGATCTTGACCGTCCTGAAGGCGGTCGATAGCGCGTCGTAAATGAGAAGCCGGCCGGCCAGGCTTTCGCCAATGCCGACCACTTCCTTGATCACCTCGATCGCCTGCAGGGTTCCCATGACGCCCGCGGCCGCGCCCAAGATCCCGGCCTCGCTGCAATTGGGGATGGCGTCGGGGGGAGGCGGCTCAGGGAACAGACAGCGGTAGCAAGGAAACTCGCCGGCTTCATCCCAAGGCTTAAAGGTCGCGAGCTGGCCGTCAAACTGCGTGACGGCGGCGGAAACAAGTACCTTCTTGGCGAAGTAGCACGCGTCATTCACCAAGAAGCGGGTGGAGAAATTGTCCGAACCGTCGGCGACGAGATCGTATCCGCCGATAAGGGAGAGCGCGTTATCCGCCGTCAGGCGCTCGGCATGAGGGATGATTACAACACCGGGATTTATGGCGTTCGCGGCGTCTCTTGCCGATTCCGTCTTCATCCGGCCGATGTCGGCCGTACGATGAGCAATCTGGCGTTGCAGATTGGATAGACTCACGCGGTCAAAGTCGACGATCCCGATGGTGCCGACCCCTGCGGCCGCGAGATAGAGGATGAGCGGGCTTCCCAACCCGCCCGCGCCGATCACCAGGACTTTGGCGCCCAAAAGCTTAGCCTGGCCGACGCCTCCGACCTCTCTCAAGATGATGTGGCGGGCATAGCGCTCGAGTTCTTCGTCACCCAAAAGCGGGCTCTTCGGACTGCTTTCGTTCATGATCCCTTCTAGCACGTTCGCTCAAGCTTCCTCGCCATTTTTAACCAGCGCCAGAGAGGCGCGTTGCGGCCATGAGACCTGAGTTTTATCTTGCGCAGATCAAGGGGGAGACCCCATAAACCCCCCCCGTTCGCCCGCCAGAGGCGCAACGAGCAAACGATACACGAGGGTAGGAAATGGCCGAGCAAGGGCAGCCAAGCGCGTTGGGCTTGGAACAGCATGGTTTTCGCAACTTGAAAGACGTTCACTGGAATCTGAACGCGGCCGAGCTTTACGAGCGCGCGATCCGCTTAGGCGAGGGCAAAGTCGCCAAAGACGGTCCGCTTGTGGTCTTGACCGGTCAGCACACCGGCCGTTCGCCCAAGGACAAATTCTTCGTCGTCGAGCCGTCCTCCGAATCCCACATCTGGTGGGAGAGCAATCAGAAGATGGATCCGGCGAAATTCGACACCCTCTTCGCTGCGATGATCTCCTACGCGCAAGGGCGCGAGCTCTATGTGCAGGACCTTTACGGCGGCGCCGACCAGACGCACCGCTTGCCCGTTCGCGTGATCACCGAGTTCGCCTGGCACTCGCTCTTCATCCAGCATCTCCTGATCGAGCCGCGGGCCGGCGAGTACGCGCATTTCAGGCCAGAGTTCACCATCCTTTGCCTCCCGGGCTTTACCGCCGATCCCAAGGCGCATGGCTGCCGCACCGGCACGGTGATCGCGATTCACCTCGCCAAGAAGCTCGTCCTCATCGGCGGCACCTCCTATGCCGGCGAGATGAAGAAGTCGGTGTTCACGCTTTTGAACTACATCCTGCCCGGCAAGCGCGTGATGTCGATGCATGCGAGCGCCAATATGGGCAAGAGCGGCGATACGGCGCTGTTCTTCGGGCTTTCCGGGACGGGAAAGACGACGCTCTCGGCCGACCCGCACCGCATCCTCATAGGCGACGACGAGCATGGCTGGTCCGAGAATGGCATCTTCAATATCGAGGGCGGCTGTTACGCCAAGATGATCCGCTTGTCCGCGGAAGCCGAGCCCGAGATCTATTCGACCGGGCACCGGTTCGGCACAGTCCTCGAAAACGTCGTGATGGACGAAAAGACGCGCGAGCTCGATCTCGATTCCGAGCGCTACACCGAGAATACGCGCGCCGCTTACCCGATCGGCTACATCCCGAACACGTCGCCTTTAGGGACAGGCGGACATCCGAAGAACGTTATCTTCCTCACCGCGGACGCCTTCGGCGTCATGCCGCCGATCGCGAAGCTCACGGCGGGTCAGGCGATGTATCACTTCCTCTCGGGCTTCACCGCCAAAGTTGCCGGCACCGAGAAGGGCCTCGGCGCCGATCCGGAGCCCACCTTCTCCACCTGTTTCGGCGCGCCGTTCCTGCCCCGCCATCCGACCGAGTACGGCAATCTCCTGCGCGATCTTATCGCCAAGCACAAAGTCGACTGCTGGCTCGTCAACACCGGCTGGACCGGAGGCAAATACGGAGTTGGCAGGCGCATGCCGATCAAGGTCACGCGCGCGCTTTTGGGCGCCGCCCTCGACGGCTCGCTCGCGGATGCCGAGATGCGGGTCGATCCCAATTTCCGCTTCCGCGTGCCTGTCGCCGTGCCGGGGATCGATTCCAAGATCCTCGATCCGCGCGAGACTTGGGCCGACAAGGCGGCCTATGACGCGATGGCGCGCAAGCTCGTCGGCATGTTCCGCGACAACTTCAAGAAGTTCGAGAGCCATGTCGGCGACGACGTGCTGTCGGCCGCGCCCCAAATCGCCGAAGCAGCGGAGTGATCGTTCGGCCTTAACCGAATGATTATCTCGGAGGCGCTGAAAGCGCGGTCCGGGACCGATTTGGCGTTCGCTACTGCGCGCCGCCGGAGAGGAATTCCTTCATCTTGGCGAAGAAGTTTTCCGTCTCGGGCTGCGTGCCGGCGGATTCGGTCTCGAAAGCGCGCAGCAACTCTTTCTGCTTCTTCGACAGCTTCACCGGCGTCTCGACCCGGACCTCGACGAAGAGATCGCCATGATGTCCGTGGCCTTTCAAAAGCGGCATGCCGCAGCCGCGGAGCTTGAACTGGCGACCGGTCTGCGTCCCTTCTGGGATGGTGATCTTGGCATTGCTGCCATTCAGCGTCGGAACTTCGATGTCGCCGCCCAAGGCCGCCATTGCCATGCCGATGGGCACGCGGCAGTACAGATCCTGCGCATCGCGCTGGAAAATCGGGTGCTGCTTCAGGGACAAGAAGATGTAGAGGTCGCCGGGCGGCCCGCCGTTCAGCCCGGCCTGCCCTTCGCCCGATAGGCGGATGCGCGTCCCTTCCTCCACCCCCGGCGGAATATCGACCGAGAGCGTGCGCTCCTTCTGAACCAGCCCCGCCCCGCTGCATGCCTTGCAGGGATGGCGGACCACACGGCCTGCGCCGCGGCATTTCGGACAGGTGCGCTCGATAGTGAAGAACCCCTGCGTCGCACGGACCTTGCCCTGGCCGCCGCAGGCGGTGCAGGTCTCGGGCTTGCTGCCGTGTTCGGCGCCGGATCCCTCGCACGCCTCGCATTTGACGGCTGTGGGCACGCGGATCTGCGCGTTCTTGCCGGAATAGGCTTCCTCGAGGGCAAGCTCCATGTTGTAGCGGAGGTCTCCGCCGCGGTTCTGCCGCCGGCCCCGGTTTCCCCCGCCACCCATGAACTCGCCGAAGAGATCGTCAAAAACGTCGGTGAAGGAAGAAGCGAAGTCGAAGCCGGGCGGCCGGCCGCCGCCGCCATGCTCGAAAGCGGCATGGCCGAAGCGGTCATAGGCCGCGCGCTTGTTGCCGTCTTTGAGGACGTCGTAAGCCTCGTTGATCTCTTTGAACTTATGCTCGGACGACTTGTCGCCCGAATTGCGGTCGGGATGATGTTCCTTGGCGAGCTTGCGGTATGCGCCCTTGATGTCCTCGATCGAGGCCTCACGCGCAACGCCAAGGACTTCGTAATAGCAACGCTTGGTCATGGTCAGAAGTCAGACGCCAGAAATCGGAAGTCAGGATTCGGAAACCAGAAATCAGAATCTAAACTCACCGAGTTAACATTTGTCATAACCGCCCCCGCGTTCTGACTTCTGATTTCCGTCTTCCGACTTCTGCGTTCACGCTGCGCCTTGCTTCTTGTCGTCGTCGACTTCCGAGAATTCGGCATCGACGACATTCTCGTCCTTCTTGGTCTCGCCTCCGGCCGCGCCCGCGCCCGGACCGCCCTGGCCGTCGCCACCCTGGCTCGCCTTGTACATCGCTTCGCCGAGCTTCATCGAAGCTTGTGCCAGCGCATTGGTCTTGGCTTTGATGTCCTCGACGTCCTCGTTCTTGATCGAGGCTTTCAAGGCGGCAATCGCGTTTTCGATCGCTGTGCGCTCGGCGTCGGAGATCTTCGAGCCGTGCTCGGAGACCGCCTTCTCGGTGGTGTGGATCAGCGCATCGCCATGGTTCTTGGCCTCGGCGAGCTCGCGCGCCTTCTTGTCGTCGGCGGCATGGGCTTCGGCTTCCTTGACCATCTTGTCGATGTCGGCCTCGGACAGCCCGCCCGAAGCCTGGATCCGGATGTTCTGCTCCTTGCCGGTGGCCTTGTCCTTGGCGCCGACGGAAACGATGCCGTTCGCATCGATATCGAAGGTCACCTCGATCTGCGGCACGCCGCGCGGCGCCGGCGGAATGCCGACGAGGTCGAACTGACCCAAGAGCTTGTTGTTGGCCGCCATCTCGCGCTCGCCTTGGAAGACGCGGATCGTCACCGCGGTCTGATTGTCGTCGGCCGTGGAGAATATCTGGCTCTTCTTGGTCGGGATGGTGGTGTTGCGCTCGATCAGCCGCGTGAACACGCCGCCTAAGGTCTCGATGCCGAGCGAGAGCGGCGTCACGTCGAGAAGCAGAACGTCCTTGACCTCGCCCTTCAAGACGCCGGCCTGAATCGCGGCGCCGACGGCGACCACTTCATCCGGATTGACGCCCTTATGCGGTTCCTTGCCGAAGAGCTGTTTGACGATGTCCTGCACCTTGGGCATGCGGGTCATACCGCCCACGAGGATCACTTCATCGATCTGATTGGCGGAGACGCCAGCGTCTTTCAACGCCTGCTTCACCGGCGGAATCGTCTTCTGGATGAGATCGTCGACGAGCGCTTCGAGCTTCGCCCGCGTGATCTTCATGGTCAGATGCTTGGGACCCGATGCATCCGCGGTGATGAAGGGAAGGTTCACTTCCGTCTGCATCGCGGAGGAGAGCTCGATCTTCGCCTTCTCCGCCGCCTCTTTGAGGCGCTGAAGCGCCAGACGGTCGGAGCGCAGATCGATGCCGGATTCCTTCTTGAATTCGTCGGCTAAGTAATTCACTAGCCGCTGGTCGAAGTCTTCGCCGCCCAAGAACGTGTCGCCATTGGTGGACTTCACCTCGAACACGCCATCGCCAATCTCGAGGATCGAGATGTCGAAGGTGCCGCCGCCCAAGTCGTAGACCGCGATCGTCCCGGCATGTTTCTTATCCATGCCGTAGGCGAGCGCGGCTGCGGTTGGCTCGTTGATGATGCGGAGGACCTCAAGCCCGGCGATCTTGCCGGCGTCCTTGGTCGCCTGGCGCTGGGCATCGTTGAAGTAAGCCGGAACCGTGATCACGGCCTGCGCGACTTTTTCGCCGAGATAGCTCTCGGCCGTTTCCTTCATTTTCTGAAGGATGAACGCGGAGATCTCGGAGGGCGCATAGCGCTTGCCCTCGCGGCCCTGCACCCAGGCATCGCCATTGTCCGCCCGGATGATCTTGTAGGGCACCATGCCGATGTCCTTCTGGGTCATCGGGTCGTCGAAGCGGCGGCCGATAAGGCGCTTGATGGCGAAGAACGTGTATTCGGGGTTGGTCACCGCCTGGCGCTTGGCCGGCTGGCCGATCAGACGTTCGCCGTCGGCCGTGAAGGCCACAATCGAGGGGGTAGTACGCGCGCCTTCCGAGTTTTCGATAACTTTCGGGGTAGAACCCTCCATGACGGCGACGCACGAATTCGTGGTCCCCAGATCGATGCCGATCACCTTTGCCATATCAATCCTCCTGGCGGCGGATGGTCCCTTTGGGGTCCTTAAAGTTAAGCGGCCCCGCGGCCCATCCCCTTTGACGCAAAGCCAAATATGTAGCTTCGGCCTATATAGGGTTGGGTTGTTGACCCCGCAAGCAGGCCAACCCACGGTTTTTCAGCGTATTTTCCCGTATTTACAGGCTCGCGGCGGGCCGGTCAGAGCTCTCTGGCGAGGCACCAGGGGCGTCTCCTTTAAAAGACCCAATCATGCGCGCGCCGGCGATCGTCGGGCACCGCGTTGATGGCGTTGTGGTAATTCTGGTTCAGCGCGCCCTCCCGTTGCGATTGCCGGTAGGCTTGCATGCAAACCGCAAAGTCGGGATCCCCTGGCGTAATGCCGACGGCCTCGCAGCGTTCTGTCGCCACCTGGTTGGCTTCCGAACTAGCGCAGCCGAGCAATCCCAAAGCGCAGAACCCAAGAACTGCGAGACGCATGATCAATCCCCCAAGGAGTTCGTCTCGGGCTTCCGCGCCCCAAATCTAACGATTGATGTCGTAAGCCGCCAGTACGGCCATGTTATAGATTTCGCTCATCTTCGCGCCCAAGGGCGTGATCTGCACCGATTTGTCGAGCCCGACCAGGACGGGACCGAGCATCGTCACCTCGCCCAGCTCCTGAAGCAGCTTGGTCGCGATCGAGGCGGAGTGGATCGCGGGCATGATCAGGACATTGGCGACATCGGACAGCCGGCAAAACGGATAGAGCCGCATCTTCTCGCGATCGAGCGCGACATCCGCGGCCATCTCGCCGTCATACTCGAAATCGACCTTGCGCTTGGCGAGCAGCGCGACGGCTTCGATGATCCGCTCCGAGCGCTCGCCGCGCGGAAAGCCAAAGGTCGAGAATGCCAGCAGCGCCACACGCGGCTCGTGGCCGAAGCGGCGCACGGCGCCGGCCATCTGGATGGTGATGTCGGCGAGCTGTTCGGCCGTCGGCATCTCGTGCACCGTCGTGTCGGCAACGAAGATGAGACGGGCCTTCGAGAGGATGATACTCACGCCGATGGGTAGCTGGCCCGGGCGCGGATCCAACACCTGCCGGATGTCGTTGAGCGCGAAGCCATAATTGCGCGTGACGCCGGTGACCATGCCGTCCGCGTCGCCTGCCGCCAGCATCGAGGCGGCGAAGATGTTGCGGTCGTTGTTCACCATCCGCACGCAATCGCGGTAGAGCGCGCCTTGCCGCTGGAGGCGCTTGTAGAGCGCTTCGGCGTAGGGGGCGGCTTCGGCGGAAGAGCGCGGCACGCAGATCTTGAGCGGCGGATCAACCTCGATTCCGAGCTTCTGGATGCGCTGCCGGATGACTTCCTCGCGGCCGACGAGGATCGGTTGTCCAAGGCCTGAGGTCTGGTACGCGGTCGCCGCGCGGATCACCGCCTCTTCTTCGCCTTCCGCGAAGACGACGCGTTTGGGGTTCGCGCGTACGCTCGTCATCACCGTCTGGAACAGCGAAGCAGAAGGATCGAGCCGGGCCGAAAGCTGGTCGCGATAGGCTTCCATGTCCTTGATCGGCCGGCGTGCGACCCCGCTTTTGATCGCGGCTTCCGCGACTGCGGACGAAACGCGGGCGATCAGTCGCGGATCGAAGGGCACCGGAATGATGTAATCGGGTCCGTAGGAAGGCCGGGCGCCGCGGTAGGCAACCGCAACCTCATCGGGCACGTCCTCTCGCGCAAGCCCCGCTAGCGCGTGCGCGGCGGCGATCTTCATTTCTTCATTGATGGTGCGCGCGGCGACATCGAGCGCGCCGCGGAAGATGTAGGGAAAGCCCAGCACATTGTTGATCTGGTTCGGATAATCCGAACGGCCGGTGGCGACGATGGCATCGGGACGGATTCCGCGCACTTCTTCGGGCGTGATCTCGGGATCCGGATTGGCCATGGCGAAGATGATAGGCTTCTTGGCCATCTTCTCGACCATTGCTTGCGTCACCGCGCCTTTCGCCGAAAGGCCAAGAAACACGTCCGCGCCCTCGAGCGCCTCGCCAAGACTGCGCGCTCTTGTCTCGGAGGCGAAAGCCGCCTTCCACTGGTTCATGCCTTCCGTGCGCCCGCGGTAGATCACGCCCTTGGTGTCGCAGAGCACGATGTTGGCGCGCGGCAGGCCCATAGCAACGAAAAGATCGAGGCAGGCAATGCCGGCCGCCCCCGCGCCATTCGCGACGACTTTGACGTCCTTGAGGTTGCGCCCCGTGAGTTCGAGAGAGTTGATGAGCCCGGCAAGCGTAATGATCGCCGTCCCGTGCTGATCGTCGTGGAAAACGGGGATATCCATCAGCTCGCGCAGGCGCTGCTCGATCACGAAGCAATCGGGCGCCTTGATGTCCTCGAGATTGATCCCGCCGAAGGTCGGCGTGAGATAGCGCACAGCGGCGATGAAGGCGTCGACGTCGGTGGTGTCGACCTCGAGATCGATCGCATCGATGTCGGCGAAGCGCTTGAAGAGGACGGCCTTGCCCTCCATCACCGGCTTCGAGGCCAGCGCTCCGAGATCGCCCAACCCCAAGATCGCGGTGCCGTTCGAGATCACGCCGACCCGGTTTCTGCGCGCGGTGTAGTCGTAGGCGAGGTCCGGATTGGCGGCGATGGCGCGCACCGGGACGGCCACACCCGGCGAATAGGCCAGCGAAAGGTCGCGCTGGGTGGCCATCGGCTTTGTGGGCCGGATTTCGAGCTTTCCGGGCTTCGCGCCGGCGTGGAAGGCAAGCGCTTCCTCATCGGTGAAGGAGGGCCGGTCGGGTTTGACGGGGGGCACGGGACGTTTTCTCCGGGACTATGTTCTGGTTGGCCGCACTATCGGCTGGGCGGGGTGCTGCTTGCAACCACGCGCCCCCGCCTGGGGAAAAGTGCCGAGGCGCCAAGCCCTAATGCTCCTCGGCTTTGCGATCATGCTCTAGGGTCTTGCCCCATGACCGAGATGTCCCCGCAGCCAGGAGCTTTCGCGCCCGAAAGCGTGACCAATGGCGATGCGACGCCGATGATGGCGCAGTATCTCGAGATCAAGGCCGCCCATCCCGACTATCTCCTTTTCTACCGCATGGGAGATTTCTACGAGCTGTTCTTCGAGGACGCGGCAAAGGCGGCAGCCGCGCTCGACATCGCGCTCACCAAGCGCGGCAAGCATCTGGGTGACGATATCCCGATGTGCGGTGTGCCCGTTCACACGGCGGAAGCCTATCTCGAGAAGCTGATCCGCAAGGGATTTAGGGTTGCCGTCTGCGAGCAGATGGAGGACCCGCAGCTCGCGAAAAAGCGCGGCTCGAAGTCGCCGGTGAAGCGCGAAGTGATCCGGCTGGTCACGCCGGGCACCTTGACCGAGGATTCGCTGCTTGACGCGCGCGCGCCATCGCTCTTGGCCGCGGTCGCGCGCGCGGGCGGCGCGCTCGCGCTCGCCTGGACGGATATCTCGACCGGCGATTTCGTCATCGAAAAACTCGAGCCCGAAGAACTGGCGCAGACGCTCTCCCGTCTCAGCCCGCGCGAGGTGCTGGCCGGGGATCAGCTGATTGCCGATCCGGTGTTGGCTCCGGTGTTCAAGGAACTCGGCTCACGGCTGACGCCGCGACCATCGCACGGGTTCGACTCTCAATCCGGCGAGCGCATGCTCAAAGAGACTTACGGCGTCCAGGTGCTGGACGGGTTCGGCCATTTCACGCGCGCCGAGCTCTCCGCCGCTGGCGCGCTCGTCGCCTATCTCGACTTGACCCAGAAGGGGAAGCGCCCGGCACTCAAAGCCCCCAAACGGGAAGCGGCGAGCGGGCGGATGGCAATCGATGCCGCGACAAGGCGCAACCTCGAGCTCACCGAGACGCTTTCTGGCGAGCGCCGCGGCAGCTTGTTGTCGGTGATCGATTTCACGGTAACGGCGGCCGGAGCGCGCCTTCTGCATCAGCGTCTGACCGCGCCCTTGGCCGAGCCCTCGGCGATCGCGGCCAGGCTGGATTCCGTCGCCTTTTTTCTCGAGCGCGAAGAGTTGCGCGAGGGCGTGCGCAAGGCGCTCAAATCGGCGCCCGACGTGGCGCGCGCTTGCGCGCGGCTGAACGTCGCGCGCGGCGGTCCACGCGATCTCGGTGCAATCCGCGACGGCATTAAAGCCGCCCGCGCGCTCCGCCGCACGCTCGCCGATTTCTCCGATCCGCTTCCCGCAGCGTTAGGAGAGCTCAACCATGCGCTCGTCGATTTGGCCGAGAACCTGACGCGTGCGAGCGTAATCGCGGAGAAACTCGAGCAGCATCTGGTGCCCGAGCTCCCGTTCTTCGCCCGCGACGGCGGTTTTATTCTCGCCGGCGCCCATGCGGGTTTGGATGAAGCGCGGTCACTGCGCGATGAATCCCGGCGCGTGATTGCCGCCCTCGAGTCACGCTACCGGCAAGAGACCGCCATAGGGTCCTTGAAGATCAAGCACAATGCGGTGCTTGGTTATTTCATCGAGGTGACGGCGACGAACGCCGACCGGCTTCTCTCGGTCTCGCAGGGCCGTTTCCGTCATCGCCAGACGGTGGCCTCCGCGGTTCGCTTTTCCTCCGATGAGCTCGACGGCCTCGCGATGAAGATCGCGCAGGCGGGCGAGCAGGCGTTGAGTCTCGAGTTGGAGCTGTTCGACTCCTTTGTCGCCGAGGTGAAATCGGCCGCGGGCGCGCTTGCAAGCATCGCCGATGCGCTCGCGGTCATCGATGTCAACGCAGCGCTCGCGGAATTGGCCGCGCGCCGGAATTACGCCCGGCCGGTCGTCGATGACTCGATCACCTTCCGCATCTTGCGCGGGCGCCATCCGGTCGTCGAGGCGGCGCTGGAAGAAGACAATCGCGGACCGTTCACCGCGAATGGCTGCGATCTCTCGCCCGAAACATCCGCCTCGCCCGGCCGCCTCTGGCTCGTCACCGGCCCCAACATGGCGGGCAAGTCGACGTTCTTGCGCCAGAATGCGTTGATCGCGCTCTTAGCCCAGATGGGCTCGTTCGTACCGGCGGAAAGCGCGCACATCGGCGCCGTCGACAAGCTCTTCAGTCGGGTGGGAGCGGCCGATGACCTCGCCCGCGGGCGGTCGACCTTCATGGTCGAGATGGTCGAGACCGCAGCCATTCTGAACCAGGCGGGTGAGCGCTCGCTCGTGATCTTAGACGAGATCGGTCGTGGCACGGCGACCTTCGACGGGCTTGCCATCGCCTGGGCGGTGGTCGAGCACTTGAACACGGTCAATAAATCGCGCGCGCTGTTCGCGACCCATTATCACGAGCTGGTGGCGCTTTCCGAAAGGCTTTCCGACGTCGCCTGCGCGACCATGAAAGTGAGGGAGTGGAAGGATGGCGTCATTTTCCTGCACGAAGTGGCGCCCGGCGCCGCGGACCGCTCCTATGGCATCCAGGTCGCCAAACTGGCCGGCTTGCCGAAGGCCGTGACCGAACGGGCGCGCGAAGTCCTGCGCGCGCTCGAAGAGGGCCGCGAAGGCCATAAGCCGCTCGCCCGCATCGATGATCTGCCCCTGTTCGCAGAGCGGGTTAGGACGGACAAACCCGCGGAGCCGGCGGTAAACCCGGTCGAGCAGGTGCTCAAGGCCGCCGATCCCGATGCGCTGACGCCCAAGGGCGCGCTTGAGCTCGTTTACACGCTCAAACGTCTGCTGGATGAGCGCGGCAAAGCCTGAGCGCCTTGCTCCTTTCCGCGCGCCGGAGCACCATGCCTTCGCATGAGCGATCCCCATTCGAGCTCGCCCGTCCGGACCTTGCTGCGCCGTAAATTCCTCGCGGTGGTGGACCAGACGCCCGAGTGCCGCTTGGCGCTCCGTTTCGCCGCGCGCCGCGCCCAGCACACGGGCGGCATCGTCACGCTCCTTTACGTCGTGCCGCCGGCCGACTTTCAACAATGGGCCGGGGTCGAGCGCCGGATGCGGGAGGAAGCCCACGAGGAAGCCGAGCGCCATCTCCATGAATCATCCAAGTTCGTGAACGAGATTTTGGGCGCGACGCCCGAGCTTGTGATCCGCGAGGGACGCCCGGCAGACGAGATCCGCGGCCTGTTGAAGGAAGACCGCGCCATCTCCATTCTCATTCTTGCCGCGGGCACATCGAAGGAAGGGCCGGGGCCACTCGTCTCTCTGATCGCGGGTCCTGCGGCCGGCGCCTATCCTATTCCGGTGACCGTGGTGCCGGGCAGCTTGACCGATGAAATGATCGACTCGCTCGCGTGAGCGGTTCTGAGCTTCCGATAGAGCTGCGCCAGGCCATCAAAGCGTTCATCCGGGACATTCCGCAGGCCGAATTGTCGCGCCATGCGCGCGCGATGTCGGAGTCCTATCGTAAGGGCCGGCACTCAGACAACGCGGTCAGAGATGACGAGGATGTCGCGGCCTATCTCGCGACGCGTCTGCCGGCGACATACGCCGCGGTCACATCCGCGCTCGAAGCCTCGACCGGGCGCGCTTCTTCGTTCGCGCCGCAATCGCTTTTGGACGTTGGCGCCGGACCGGGGACAGCAAGCTGGGCAGCGATAGAGGCTTGGCCGTCGCTTCGGTCGATCACTCTGCTCGACTCGAATCCGCGGTTTCTTGCCGCGGCGGAAACGCTAGCGCACGCGAGCACAAGCCCGGTGCTGCGTTCAGCGAGACTCTTGCGCTCCGATGTCGCGGCCTTGGATCCTGCATCTCGCTTCGATGCGGTGATCGCGGTCTACGCGCTTGGCGAGCTTTCCGAGCCTGCTTATTCGGGTGCCGTGCAAAAGTCGTGGGGCGCCTGCGGAGGGCTCTTTCTCATCGTCGAGCCCGGCACGCCCTCAGGGTTTGCCCGCGTGCTGTCGGCAAGAAAGCTTCTCCTCGATGAGGGAGCAAACGTCGTTTCGCCATGTGCGGGCGCTTATGGTTGTCCGATGACGGCGCCCCAATGGTGTCATTTCACGGTACGGCTCGCACGGTCGCGCGCGCATCGCCAAGCGAAAGACGCAGACGTCCCGTTCGAGGACGAGAAGTTTTCCTACGTTGCGGTGGCGCGGGAGAGCATTGCCCTGGAAAGGATCGCGGGACGCATCGTGGCGCCGCCGCGGCGCTTCAAGCCCGAGATGCGGCTCACCGTGTGCGCCGATGGCGCGATCTCCGAGCACATCATCCCCTCGCGCACCAAAGCCGCCTTTAAGGCCGCGGCAAAGAAACACTGGGGCGACGCAATATAGCTCGAGCGTTCACACCCCCTCTCCCGCTCGGGATCGCGTAAGCGCGCTCCCGAGCGACCT
>DASQHF010000160.1:0-15867 GCA_035632215.1 Micropepsaceae bacterium
AACAGCCGCGCAATGAACTTCAGTCGCTCATCCATGGGTTCACACACCTTCCAGGGCATTTTGCGTCCCCCGCAAAAGGCCCGATTGTGTTACCCATGTGTCCGGAATGAAGTGTCACCCTTCTCTCAGGAAGGGCATTGAAGAGGGCATCAGAGCACAGCGTCCAGTTTCCAAAACACAGCGGCGCGCCAACGAAGCGTCGGGTTCCTGGGAGGACATCGTGTCGACCGTCGCTGCAAGCGGATACCGGGCCGAGCCCCTAAAGAAGACGCAAAGCCTCGCCTTCATCATCAGCGCTTCGTCCGGCGGCACGCTCATCGAGTGGTACGATTTCTTCCTTTACGGCGTCCTCGCGATCTTCTTCGCCGGGCACTTCTTCCCCGGCGACATGAAGAACGGCTTCCTTTATTCGCTGGGCATCTTCTGGACCGGCTTTGTCGTGCGACCTTTGGGCGCGGTCATCTTCGGATATCTCGGCGATCTCATCGGCCGCAAATACACCTTCATGCTGACGCTCGGGCTCATGGGATCATCCACCTTCCTCGTCGGCTGCTTGCCGACCTATGCCGAGGTCGGCTGGCTCGCGCCCGCGCTTCTCGTCGCCTGCCGCATGGTCCAGGGGCTGGCGCTCGGCGGACAGTATGGCGGCGCCGCGACCTTCATCGCCGAGCATGCGCCCGACGGCGAACGCGGCTTCTACACGAGCTGGCTTCAGACGACGGCAACGATGGGCATTGTCGCCGCGCTCCTCGTGATCATGGCATTTCGTCTCGGCATGGGCGATCAGGCCTTCGGCGATTATGGCTGGCGCTTTCCGTTCATGTTCTCGGCGCTCTTGGTGATCCTCTCCGCCTACTTGAGGCTCAAGCTCGGCGAGTCGCCCTTGTTCCGGCGCTTGAAAGAGATGGGCAAGGCGTCATCGAGCCCGATGCGCGATGCTTATGGCAACGGCCGCAATTGGCGGCTCATTCTGCTCGCGCTGTTCGGTTTCACTGCGCCTGCGAGCGTCGTCTGGTACACGAGCCAGTTCTACGTCCTCGCCTACATGCAGACGGTGCTGATGGTGCCCTATGTCACCGTCTATCTGGTGATGATCACGGCGCTTACGCTCTCGGTGCCGTTCTTCCTCTTCTTCGGCTGGCTGTCGGACAGAATCGGCCGGCGAGTCATCATGACGAGCGGCTTCGTGTTGGCCGTTCTCTCCTATTGGCCGGTGTTCCGGCTGATGGGCGAGGTCAAAGACAGCCCGCTGCTCCTGACCGCGCTTGTCGGCTATCTGATGGTCCTCGTCACGATTACCTATGCGCCATTGGCCGCGTTCTTGATCGAGCTATTCCCGGCGCGCATCCGCTATTCGTGCCTGTCGGTGCCCTATCACATCGGCACCGGCGTGTTCGGCGGCGGCGTGCCGTTCATCGCGACGGCGCTTGCTACCACGTTCACCGGGATTCCGCTGATTGGGCTTGCCTATCCAGTCGTAATCGTCGGGATCGGCGTCGCCGTCTCGACGCTGGGGTTGCGCCAAGAGACGCACCAGGTGCGGATCTGGGATGAAGTCGCGGAGCCCGCGGTGTCGCCGGCCACATCCTGATATTCCAACCGCTTACGCCACGTTGCGGCGCCGCATGCGTGCAATCGGACATTCTTGCTTTACGAGCGGTTAAGCGGCTCCTCCGGTTCCATGCGGGCGCTGACGAGGAACCAGGCACAATGGAGGCTGCGGGATTGTCGAGGTGCCCCATGCGTTTCGTATACGCACTCATCTTCCTCGCCTACGCGACTGCGATCATCTGGGAAGGCGTGCTGTTCGGCAGCTTCAATTGGTTGTCGCTGGCGTGCCTGTCCATCGCCACCGGCATGGGCGTGCTCTTCCTTCGCGGATGGGCGACGCTCGCGGCAATAGGGACAAGCGCGGTCACGCTTGCCATCTGGGTAGCGGAAGTCGGAAGCGGCGCCTGGCCGCACTCGGACTTCACCTCCAACGGCATGGCTGTCGTGTGGTCGCTGTTCTGGATCTGGTGCCCGATCACGGTACACCGGCTGGTGCGCGATCATCGCAACGCACTTCATCGCTCGGCAGCGGCGTGAACCTGCCCTTCCGTCGCAGGCGCCGCTGGTTTCAGAAGCGCCGGCGCCGGGGGATGTTCGTGATGGGACTTGCCTCGGGCCTTGCTCTGTCCGGGTTTACGCAGCTCAGCACGTCGCACGCCTTTGAAGGCGGCCGGTTCCTCGAAGCGGACCTCGAATGCGCTGACTTTTCCTCGCAAGCGCTCGTACAACGCGTTTACGAGGCACGCCGGCCATTGGGTCTGCATCGCGACAGCGGAGACATTAGCTGCGAACAGGTGCAGTAACCGATCAATGCTCGTTCGCAGTGTCGCGCAACTGGCTTGCGGGCCAGTAGAGGCGTAGCGCGCGGCGTTTCCACCAGGTCCCTTTGGCGCGCTCGTCGGCGCTCGCGTAGGTGTAATCATAGAACTGCGCTCGGATGTAGCGCGGCGGCGCGTCGGGGAATGGGTTCGAGGCAAGGAGCGCGAGCACGTCGGGCTGATTCTCCAGCAGCCTCCTCAAGAATTTCTGAAACCAGGAAAGGCCTTCCGGCTGTTCCAGCGCGGCAAACCACATCTGCCAGTCGAGGCGGGGCTGATGCGGGATGTTCCACGGCGGCACTTTGGTGAGATCGCCGGGCTTGTAGCGGAAGCCATATTCTTTCCAGTCCGTGCCGTCGTTCGAGCCCTCGATGACGATTTCGTCGCGCTCCGTCGTCATGATCGCAAACAGACCGTAGCCGCTGACGATGTGGATGGGCTCGATCAGCTCATCGATCGCGAGTGCCAGCGCCGGCGGCCTGCCGCCGAAGCGCCAATCCATCTCGACAAGCGAAGCGAAGACGATGAGGCAGGTAAGCGCACCCACTGCGTAGCGCGTGACCCGTTTGGGCCGAATAGCTGGCGCGCGCCGCGAAACGAATCCCTTCACCCGCTGCGGCAGGATTTTCTCGAGCGCCTGGTCGTCGAACAGCACGAGGCAGAGCAGCATCGTCTGGAGATTGAACCAGTTGTAATTGCCGGTGACGAAGATGAGCATCTCCAAAAGGAGCGTTCCGAATGCCGCGACAAAACGAATGCGCCGCGGGAAAAAGATGAAGAACGGGAGCACGAGCTCGATGAAGAAGGTCGCCGCGGTCGCGAACTTCAGGAACGACGCCGGCAGCTGCGCCGCGTACCAGGCGAGCGGGGTGGGCAGCGGCTGGGTGAGGAAATGATAGGAGAGCGCGGTCAAGCCCCACCAATTGGGATCGCCGCTCGAAAGCTTCACCACGCCCGACATGAACATGAAACGGAACAGGAGCCAGCGTAGAAGCCAGATGCCGGGCTTGCGCGAGTAGCTCAAAACGAGCGCCAGGAATCCCGCTTCCAAGAGGAACACGTCCCATTGGAAGTTCATGAAGTCCTGGCCGGCGTAGAGAAGCGAGAGATAAAGCGCGAAGAGCAGGAACAGAGAGAGGCGCGGGAGCACGTTGACGAACAGGAGCAGCGACAGGCCCACGCCCGCCCAGCACACCGCTTCGATCATGAGATCGCTCGAGGAAAGCCAGAACACCATCGGCAGGACGAAATAACGCGCGGCACCTATGCGCGCCGTCTCTCCATTGACGAAGTCGGCAAGCGGCAGGATGCCGTGGCTGCCGATGAGGCCTAACGCTTGCACGCCGAAGGACGCGAACGCCGCAAGATAAACAAGGGCGAAGAGGCGCAGGAACAGCCAAGAGATAAGCTCGTAACGCGGCGGCTCGAGCTCAGGACCCCAAAGGGCGCGGCTGATGCCGTAAAAGAATTCGCGGCGGCGCGAGATGACGGTGTAGGCGATCTCGGTGAAGTCGTCGAAGCCCGGCAAGTTTCGGTAGAGCGCGAGCCACAGGCGCTTACCCCCATGAGCAAGCACGCGAAAGCTCGCTTCCGCGTTGCTCGCGACCCTGCCGCTGGGCGCGATGTACTGGACGCCGCGCTTGAAGGCCTCGAGCGGGATTTGCGGGTATCGCGGCGCGACTTCTTGATAAGGCGCGTAGTCGACTTGATCGCGCGTCAGCCGGCGCCAGTAGCGCACCCAGTAATTGCAGAAGCCGCAATCGCCGTCATACACGAGCACGGGCTTTGACGGCGCCGGGGCTATGGATTCGATGTGCGGGTTGCCCACGGCACAACTATGCAGGAGGTTGCGCCGGTGTCCAGATTGGCGCGCTCAACTCTGCGCCTCCTGTGTTTCTAGGTTGATGCCCTCCCTTCAAGGCGCGCTTTCAGGATAGGATGGCGGCGCCGCGGAGGTGTTTCCATGTCCAAGCTTTTCTCGGGACTTGTTTGTGCGCTTGCCATCCTTAGCCCCGCGCTTGCGGCCGAGGGCGGCGGACAAAAGGTACCGAACTTCGCGCCAAGCAGCGACACCGCGTGGATCCCAGCGCGTCCCGCGGGCGACGATTTCATGCCGCCCGAGAACGGGCCGGGCCCGGTCGTATCGGCGAAGGATCATCCTTACATCCCGAACGGTCAGGGCCGGGTGAGCTACCGCGTCGCCGACCTTTCCAATCCGATCCTCCAACCTTGGGCCGCGGAACGGATGAAGAAGCCGAACGAAGAGGTGCTCGCGGGCAAGGTCCCGTTCACCGCCGACTCGCGCTGCTGGCCAGGCGGGGTTCCCAATTTCGACATCTATGCGCGGGTGCGGCCGATCTTCTTCCTTCAGACGGAGAAAGAGGTGACGATCCTCGAAGAGTCCGACATGCAGGTACGGCACATCTATCTGAACGTGCCGCATTCGAAGGACCGGGCGCCGTCCTGGTACGGGGATTCGGTCGGGCATTACGAAGGCGACGAGCTCGTCGTCGACACGGTCGGCTTGAACGACAAGACCTTCGTCGATTCCTATCGCACGCCGCATACGACTCAGCTGCATGTCGTCGAGCGCTTCAAGATGCTCGACGGCGGAAAGACGCTCGAGGTGAAGATCACGGTCGAGGATCCAGGCGCGTTCACCACGCCCTGGTCGGCGCGCCAGCGCTGGAAGCGCCGCGAAGGCGACACGATCATCGAGCTGATCTGCGCGGAAAATCCGACCGACTTTTTCAACAACGAAAATGTCGCTGGGCCGATTCCAGAGGCCGCGAAAGCGGATTTTTGAAAAAGTTGGGAGCCGATCGAGTAGCTGACGCCTAGGGCATAGGACTTGACTACTAGCTCAGCTCCCAGGGCGCGAAGCTATCTTGCTCTCCTGTCGCCACGTTTGCCGCAAGTTTAGTTCCGCGAACGGGTAGATTACGCCTACGCCGCTTGAACGCCCGCGTTGTTCGCGGCGCTCATTGATGCGAGATTACAAGTTCGAAACGAAAGGACGCTCGCGCATGTCGTTGATGCTTGGGCTGGTTCGCATTGCCGCCTATGGCGCGCTTCTCCTGTTCGCCGGGCGCGCGGACGCGGCCGAGATCAAGATGATCGCGTCGAACGCGGTCAAGGAGACCTATCTTCAGCTACTGCCGGGGTTCGAAAAGGCAAGCGGCCATCATGTGGCCGTCGGTTGGATCGGCACCGACGACGTGGTGCGGCGCATCGGCGGCGGAGAAGTCGCCGATGTCGTGATCGCGCCCTCCTTCACCATCGACGATCTGATCCGGGCGGGAAAGCTCGCGCCGGGGAGTCGCGTCGACGTCGCACATTCGATCATCGGAGTTGCGCTTCGGCCCGGGGCGCCCAAGCCCGATCTCTCCTCCGCCGAAGGCCTGAAGAAATATCTCTTGAGCGTGAAGTCGATCATCATCTCGGGCGGTCCGAGCGGGACCTATCTTACGGCGCTGTTCCAGCGCTGGGGCATCACGGATCAGATCAAGAGCAAGACGAAGCGGCTCGGGCCCGGCGAGTCGCCGGGCGTTGCGGTCGCGCGCGGCGACGGCGACATCGGCTTCACGCAGGTGAGCGAGCTCTTAGCGGTGAAGGGCATCGATTATCTCGGCCCCATTCCGGGCGATGTGCAGCAGGTGACGATCTTCTCGGCGGGCATCCACAAATCGGCGCCGCAGGCGGAAGCGGCACGGGCGCTGATCAGATTCGTGACCGCGCCCGCGGCAATTCCGGTGCTCAAGAAGACAGGCCTGGAGCCGGGGTGACTACGCCGTGTGGGCGAGCTGGCGCGCGGATTTCACGAATTTGAGGATCAGGCGGCGCAAGGTTGGGTGCTTGACGCGCGCGAGTGCTTCCTCGACCGAGCACCAGTGAATCTCACGCAAGTGTTTCTCCGGCCAGCTCTGGCGCTGACCGGTGACTTCCATCGGAAACACATGGACAGTGCAGAGGACGGTCTCGCCGGACTTGGTTTCCTTGTCATGCCGGAACGAGCCGAGCGGCTCGTCCGCGACCTCGCCTTCGATGCCGGCTTCCTCGAGCGCTTCCTGGGCGGCGGATTGGGCGGGCGTCAGACCGTCGACGGGCCAACCCTTGGGCACGATCCAGCGTCGCGTGTTTCGGGTGGTAATGAGCAGAATTTCGATCGCGCCCTTCGACCCCCGCCACGGGAGGACGGCGTACTGGACATTCACGCGCGATGCACTGTTACCCACGGTCCTTCACTCTAGCCGGGGCCACCTCGTCTCAAGAAACGCTCGGGCCCCTCAATCACGCTAATAACCCAAACGATAACAATTCGTTGCCACCGAGGCTGAATTGTGGCGCAGCTGATTCGCTTAGGCATTCTACGCCGCTCTCGGCGGCGGCCAAGCCCGGCTCTCCTCGCCCGCCGTTTTTGCTTTAGAATGCGGCGAGGCCAAGGGCGGAGGCAAAGATGAAACGGCAATTGGCGCTCCTCATGGCTCTAGTGGGGAGCGCAATTCTGGGCGCCGACGCGGCAGCTCAACAGGCGGCGCCCGATTTCTCCGGCATCTGGACGCATCCCTATTGGCCGGGCTTCGATCCGCCGCTTTCCGGACAAGGGGGAATCGTCAACAAGGCGCGCACGCCCAACGGCGTCGGCGACAGCGACAAGCTGATGGGCGACTACGAAAGCCCGATCCTCAAACCCAACGCTGCGGAAGTGCTCCGTCGGCTCGGTGAGATCTCGAAATCGGGCGTGACTTTCCCGACGCCAGCCAATCAGTGCTGGCCGCAGCCGGTGCCATACATCCTATGGACGATCGGCATCCAGTTTCTGCAGCAGAAGGACAAGATCACGATCCTCTACTCCAATCCCGATCATGAAACGCGCCAGGTGCGCATGAATGCGACACATCCGAAGCGCGTGGCGCCGTCTCTTTACGGTGACTCCGTCGGCCATTACGAGGGCGATACGCTGGTGATCGACACGGTGGGCGTGAGGACGACGCGGCCTTTCGCCATGGTCGATGTCTACGGGACGCCCTATTCAGCGGCCCTGCATGTGGTGGAGCGCTATCGATTCGTCGACGAGGCGGCGGCGAAGTTGGCCGAACAGCGGACGTTGAAGGAGAACATCGCCATTCCGAATAACGATTCGGGCCTCATCATCGATCCGAACTACCACGGCAAGGCGCTCCAGCTCGAATTCACCGTGGAAGACGACGGCGTCTTCACCAAGCCGTGGTCGGCGAGCATGACCTATAGGCGGGCGGCTGGCGCGTGGCCGGAATTCGTCTGCTCGGAGAACCAGCACCAATATTATGCGGACAAGGATGCCCAAGTACCGCGCGCGGAGAAGCCGGATTTCTGATCTTCCAGTGCAAGAGCGCCGAATGGTGCTATCGTGGGCGGACGAAGAAATTCCGAACGGGGAATAGCGTGACTAGGACATTGCGCGTGGCTCTTCTAGGAGCATGCGTTGGCGTGCTCATCGGGCCCTCGGCAAATGGCGCCGGCGCGCCACAGATCCCGGATTTCGGCGGCCAATGGTCTCATCCCTTCCTGACCGGCTTCGAGCCGCCCAAATCGGGTCCGGGTCCGGTGACCAATAGATCGCGCCGGCCCGACGGCGTCGCCAATTTCGGGCAGCTTGTCGGGGACTACACCAATCCGATCCTCAAACCGGAAGCGGCCCAAGCCGTGAAGCAGCACGGAGACATTTCGCTTGCGGGCCGGGGCTATCCGACGCCGAGCAATCAATGCTGGCCAGGCGGCGTGCCGTACATATTTTGGGACTTCTTGGTGGAGATTTTCCAGCGCCCAGATCACGTCACGATGATCTACCGCCAAGGCGGAGAAGTCCGCCACGTGCGCATGAACGAGAAGCATCCCGCCAATCCCGTCCCGTCCTGGTACGGCGATTCGGTCGGCCACTACGAGGGCGACACGCTGGTGATCGACACGGTCGGGATCAGAATAGGGCCATTCGCGATGGTCGACATGTACGGAACGCCGCACTCGCCCGCCCTCCATGTCGTCGAGCGCTATCGGCTCGTGGATTACGACGAGGCCAAGGACGCGATCGACCGCAACGCAAAGGAGAATTCTCGCGGCGGCGAAAACTGGGGCTACGATCCCCAATATAGGGGCAAGGTGCTCCAGCTCCACTTCACGGTCGAGGACCCGGGCGTGTTCACGACGCCCTGGACGTCGACCATCACCTACCGGCCGGCCGTCAATCCCTGGCCGGAGCTCATCTGCGCCGAGAACCAGCACGAGTATTACAACAATGGTGACTCGGCGATCCCGAAGGCGGTCAAGCCGGATTTTTGAGGCGCCCCCTCCCTATCCGGTCACGCGATCGAGGAACGCGAACGTTTTCGTCCATGCGTCTTCGGCGGCGGCGCGTTCGTCCGGTAAATCATGGGCTGGGTTCTGGAACCCATGCCCGACGCGGTCATAGCGATGAAATTCGTGCGCGATGCCGTGGCTCGAAAGCTCGGCATCAATGCGGTTCACATCTTCGGGTGAGGGATTTTTGTCCTCATTGCCGAAGAAACCGATCATCGGGCAGCGGATGTGTTTGAGATTGTCGAAAGGCGCCGGACCTTCGCCCCACGAGCGCATCACGCCGCCGCCGTAAAGTACGACCGCGCCGCAAAAGACGGGCAGGCTCGCGGCTACAAGGAACGTCATGCGCCCGCCCATGCAATGGCCCATGACAATAAGCTTGCTCGGGTCGACGTCCGGACGCTCGCAAAGTGCCACGATGGTCGCTTCGGCGTCGGCGACAATCTCGGCATCTTTCAAGAAATTCTTTCGCTCCGAGGCCGGGATGCCGCTCGGAGCGCGGTGGTAGACGTCGGGGACCGCGACGAGACAGCCGCTTGCGACAAGACGATCGACCACGAGCTTGGTGAATCCGTCGATGCCGCCGCGATGATACATGAGGATGACGGCAGGCCCGGGCACGCTGCGCTTGGGTTCACCGAGATAGACCTGCATCTCGCTGTTCTGTATGCGGAGTTTCAGGTTGTCCCCCTCACCCTAACCCTCTCCCCCGGAAGGGGAGAGGGAAAATCAGTTCCTGATCTCGGCGGCGCGGCGGGCGCGTTGAATAAGCGCTGGCGGGAAGTTCCCCGCGCGCGCAACGGCGGCCTGGATCTCTTCGCCGGGCAAGGGACGGACATCCAGCCGGGCCCGTTTCAAGTCGGCAAGAAACGAAGGGTCGGCCATCGTGTCCATAAAGGCGCGCCGTAACTCCGCGACGCGCTCCGCCGGCACGCCCGGCGGCGCCAACACGGATCGCCCAATGAACGATGGCGACGAGAACAGCTCCAAGAGCTTCTTCTCGTCGTCGTTGCGCGCAAGATCGACCATGCGCGGGACTTGCGGCAAATCCGGATCCTTGTCGATGCCAGTCTGAAGAAGCAGCTTGATCTCGCCGTCGCGGTAGGGCTGCCCTGCCCGCACGATCGGCCAGGGCAGGCTGAGCGCATCCACTTCGCCCCGGGTGAGCGCCAAGAGCGCTTCGTTGGCCCCTTGATAGCCCTGGATGATATTGAACTTCATGCCGAGCGCGTTCTTCAGCACGGTCCAATTCAGCCGCGATGCCGCGCCCGACGCCGACACGATCAGCGGCTTGGTGAAGAGGTCCTGGATCTTGTCTACGGGCGCGGCGCGGCGCGCGAAGAGCACCGCGCTGTTGTCGAGGATGCGGCCGATCCAATTGAATTTGGTCGCATCCGCTTTCAGCTCGGGCATGCCTAAGATCTGGTTCAGATAAACGCCCTCGTCCACCATGCCGATGACGGTGCCGTCCTTCTTCGCCGCGTTGTAGAGATAATTCGCCGCCCGAATGCCGGCTGCGCCCGGCATATTCTGAGGCACGATGGACGGCGTGCCCGCAATATGCCGCCCCATGTGGCTCGCGACGAGCCGGCTGTAGGTGTCGTAGCCGCCGCCGGCAGCGGTGTTGATGACGAAGATGACGGTCTTGCCTTTGTAGAAGGCGTCCGCGGCTTGCGCGCGCAAGGGGGCGAGCGCGAGTATCGCGACGCAGAGCGCGCGCAATGCGGTCCGCGCGAATGGCGCCAGGACGTTGCAGTCTCTCAACATCGATTGAAGCATAGCGGCTGAACGACTTGAGGTGAATGTGATTGCCTCGTTTCTCCCCCCTCTCCCTGGCTCTCGCCCCCGACGGGATGGAGCGGAGCGACGTCCCGAGCGGGAGAGCGGATTTTCACTCCGCGCTAAGATGGGAGGGCGCTGGTGAAAAGGCTCGTATCGAGCTCGCGGCCCAAGCCCGCCTCGCGCGCGTTCTTGTAAATCACGTGGCCGGTGGCGGCGAACTGATAGCCGAGCCCCGTATAGTTCAGGAACAGTGTGATATCGCGATCCGATCCTCGCCCCGGCACCTTGTCGAGGAGAAGATCCGGAAGCTCGGGCCAGCCGGCTTGCGCGATTTTCGCGCCGAGCGCGGCCCGCTTGTCTTCGACGTCCTTCGGCGGATAGGCGCCGGCCGTGCGGATGCTTTTGCCGTGAACTTCGTGTACGTGGAGAAAGATGACATTCGCTTTCGCGATGATGTCGGGGTCGAGCTCGAGCCGGGAGATGCTGCTCACATGCTGGCCCGCTTCGAGCCAGTCGGCCATCAGGGCCGGTTCCATGCTGTTGGTGGCGCAGAGCACGATGTCGACGCCCTTCACGGCTTCCCGAGCGCTGTCACAAGGCACGACCTCCAGCCCGAGTTTTGACTCTATCTCACGGGCGAAGGACTCGCGTTTCTGACGATCCGGGCTAAAGCAACGGATGCGCTTGACGTTCCGTACCGCCGCAATCGCCATCGCCTGCGCGCCTGCCTGAAACCCTGCTCCGATGAGCGCAACCTCCTGTGCTTCCGCACGCGCAAGATATTTGGCGGCCAAGCCCGTGACGGCGCCCACACGCATCCGCTGCACCACGCCGTCGGGATAGATCGCGAGCGGCTCGCCCGTATGGGTGTCGAACAGGAGCACGAGCCCCACGTAGCGCCCATCCGCCGCCGGCACCTTGACGCGACGCGCCACCCCGCCCAGAGACGGCCAAGTGAGGATGTCGGAATCGATCCGTACCGCGGCGATTTTGAAGCGCGGAACGACGCCGCTCATCGTCAGAAGCGAATAAAGTGCGCCGCCGCGAGCAGTAGGCGTCAGCACTTCCGAGCGCAGACCATTGGCGCCTTCTTTGAGCCCAAGATCGCGATAGGCGATCTCCATCGCTTCGAGGCACTCGCGCATAGGGAGCGCCCGCTCGACGTCCTCGTTCGAAAGAAGCAGCGTCATGCGCGGGGCCCCGGGCGCGTCTCGTAAGCAGGCTGCCACAAGCGGCGCAACTCGGCGACATCCGCAGCCGTCTCGAGGCTCGCGATCGCGCGCAAGATGGCTTTTGCTCTTCGCGCGCCCAAGACGGTCTCGATCAAGTCGAAGGCCTTGACCTCGATCTCTGCTTGGGTCATGGGGTTGTCCGCCGTGCCGCGGACCGCGAGCGTGCGATGAGAGAGCTCGCGCCCGTCTTCGGTCTTCACCGCGACGATCGCCTGGCGGGCCGGCTTGGCCAGGGCGAGCTCCTCGCTTGGGATCAGCGCGATCTTCCGCCGGATGCCGAGAACCGCGGGATCCACCATGCGGTCCCTATCGTGGATGGATTCGAAGCTCAGCGTCTTATCGATGAGAAGGAGCGCCAAGAGATGCTGGACGTTCAATTCGGGCGACGGCGCATTGTCCACCGTTCGCGTCGAGCGCGCGGGAAGATGCACATCGAGGCCGGCGATATCGCCGGCGCCGATGCCGTGCTCGTCCATCAGGGCGGTCAGCGCGTCGAGCGCGGCTTGGGCCGGCGAGCCGACCGGCCACTTCTTGATGTTGGTGCCGAGAATCTCGAAGCGCACCCCGAGCTCGCTCGAAAGCTGCGCAAGGTCGGGCTGCGCCGCGTAAGCTTGAAAAAAATTACGCTCGCCGGCAAAGACGTCGTCGACACCCGTCATGCCGGCCGCAACCATGGTCGCGGCGGCGACACCGTTGCGCGCGGGCATGCCGCCAAAATCGAACGCCTTCTCGATATGATCGGGATCCCGCACATTCGAGCTGATGCCGGACGCCTGCTGAGCGCAGAAGGACAGCAAATGCCGGGCCTGGCGCGCATCGAGCTTCAAAAGTGCGCCGGCCGCGGCACCCGCCCCGAATGTGCCGCCAACACTGTGGGTGCTGCGCGATTGGGCCGCAAGCGCGTCGGGACCAAGCGCGTAATTGATGCGCGACGCGACATCGTAGCCGAGAACCACCGCCTTGATCAGCTGATCGCCGTTCGCGTTTTTCGCTTCGGCAACGCCGAGCGCCGCCGGAATGACGGCGCAGCCGGGATGGGTGCGCGAGGGCGCGTGTGAGTCGTCGGTCTCATCGGCATGGGCGAGCATGCCGTTCGCGAGCGCCGCATGAACCGGAGAGGTCAGGAGACGCGTTCCCACGATCGAGGATTGGCGCGTGCCGCCTAGCGCTGCGACGTACTCGATGGCGAGACGCCCGGGGACAAGGTGCGAGCCCGAGATCATCGCCGCCACCGTATCGAGGATGTGCTGGCGCGCTTTTTCGAGCACCGGAGCCGGCAGCGGCTGCTCGAGCGCATAAGCGATGTAGGCGCTCAATGCGAGCGTCGGCGCGCTCAGTTCCCGCAAAGGCTCGATCACGATCTTCCCCGAAAAACGCCCACATTGTGGTGGAACCGTCCGCCCTGCGCCAGAGCAGCCTTCCCATAACGGGTCTGTGCTCCTAAGCTTTGCCGGAACGGCAAAATGGGAAGGGAACAATGGCAAGGATCCGGCACTTAGCGATCAAGACGAAGAGCCCCGAGCGGCTCGCGGTCTTCTACGAAGAGGTCTTCGGCATGAAGCGCATCCATTCGGGCGGCGGCGCGGTCTATATGAGCGACGGATATCTGACGCTTGCGCTCTTGAAGAACCGCGGCGAAGCGGCGCCGAGCGGCATCAACCACTTCGGCTTCCACGTCGAGGACTTGAAGGAAGTCGAGGAGAAGCTGAAGAAGTTCGAAGAGCCTCTGGAAGTGCGTCCCGCCAACCGGCCATTCGCGGAATATCGCGCCATGGATCCCGACGGCAATCTCTTCGACGTCTCGGTGCACGGCTACAACGAGGCCGAGTTCCGGCCTGAGCGCGACAAACGCGCCCGCGAGGCCAAGGAAAAAGTGCCGTCTTGACGCGGACCGAGCGCGCCGACGTCATCGTCATCGGCGGGGGAAGTGCCGCGTTCGAGGCCGCGGTCGCGGCAAAGGACGCGGGCGCCGAGAACGTCGTCATGCTCGAGAAGGCGCCGGAGGGGGAATACGGCGGCAATGCGCGCTATTCGGGCACCGGCTTCCGCTTCTGGCACAGAGGGGCAGAAGAAATCCGCGAGCTGGTCGAGGACGGCGACTTCGACGGCATCGAGATTGCCCCTTATACGAAGGATGACTTCGCGTCCGACCTCGCGCGCATGACGCAGAAGCGCATGGACCCCGTTTTGAGCGCCATGCTCGTCGAGCAATCGAACGCCGCCGTCCATTGGATGAAGGACGTGGGCATCCGCTGGGAGCTTCTGAAGGAGCATGCCAAGGTCGGTAACAAGCGCTACTTCGAGCGCGGGATCGCTGTTCACGTGGCGGGCGGCGGTCCGGGCCAGCTCGAGCAGTGGCGCCGGATCGCGGAGAGGCGCGGGATCGAGCTGCGTTTCTCCTCTGCAGTCAGCGCTATTCACGGCAACATGCACGCGATCGAGGGGGTGCGCGTGTCGACGCACGGAGGCGATTATGACCTCGAGGCCCCTGCCCTCATCGTCTGCGCCGGCGGTTTTCAGGCGAGCGCGGAGATGCGCGCACGCTATCTTTCGGGGCATGCCGATCTCGTCAAGGTACGAGGGTCGAAGCACGACACGGGCGAGATCTTAAGCGCGCTTGTCGCGCTCGGCGCGGCGACGGCGGGCGAATGGCAGAGCGGCCACATGTCGCCCATTGACGCCAAAGCGCCGGACTTCGAGACGCCGCAGCATGCCGATGGCCGCGGGAACACCATGAGCCGCTACGATTATGGTTTCGGCATCACGGTGAATGCGCTGGGCTTGCGCTTCTTCGATGAGGGCGAGGCGCAGCATTCCTACACCTACGCCAAGACCGGCCGTGCGATCTTGAGCGAGCCGGGCGCCGTCGCCTGGCAGATCTACGACCAGACGGGAATCCGGCAGCACCGCTATCCGCATCATAAGGCGACGTTTGAGGAAGCGGGCGATATCGAGGAGCTCGCGCGAAGAGCGGGGCTCGAGCCGCGCGTGCTAGTTCATACGGTGAATGAATTCAACGCGGCCTGTGGGGATGAACCGTTCAATCCCACCATGCCCGACGGGAAGAAAACCCGCGGGCTTGCGATCCCGAAGTCGAATTGGGCGGTGCCGATTGTGACTCCGCCGTTCCGCGCCTATCCGGTGACCTGCGGCATCACATTCACCTTTGGCGGAGTCAAAGTGAATTCCAACGCACAGGTCCTGAACACGCTGCACGAGCCGATCAAAGGCCTGTACGCGTCCGGCGATATCCTCGGGCTGTTCTTCCACAATTATCCCGCGTTCACGGGGCAGACGCGCAACGCCGTCTTCAGCCGGCTCGCGGGCGAGTACGCGGCGAAGCCCTGAATTCAGAAATCCGGCGTATTCGCCTGCGGCACGGGGGGCATGCCGATGTCTACCGGCGTCCTGGCGGTCTCGGCACAGACTTCCTCGACGAGATATCCGTCGACGTCGGCGGCTAGCTGCCCCACCTCGGGCGTGCTGCGAGTGGAAAAGTCGACGCGTCCGTAGCGCTGCATGGCCGACCATGGCGTCGTGAAGGCGCCCGGATCATCGACCGTCACATCGACCTCGAGCTGCCGCCCGCCATTCACCATATGATAGCGCTCCACGACATGGAGCTTCTCCGTATGCGGGGTATGGTAGTTGTCTACGGTCGTCTGCGCGTTCAGGCCGATGGTGTCGACGACGAGCGTGTCGCCCTCGTAATGGCCGACGGATTCGCCAAACCAGGACGGTTTCAGGTTCTTCGAATGCGGCTGGTTCAGATAGACGCGGCGCACCATGTGGTCGTTCTGCCACACAAGCCAGACTTCCTTCTCCGTCTGGAGGAAGAAGAAGGGCGTGATGCGGACGAGCAGCATGTTCGGAACGCCCGACGGCCGACAAGAATTCGCGACTGTGTAAAGCGGTCTTCCCGCGAGCACCTGATCATTGAATTTCATGAGCGTGTCCTTGACCCAGGGCATCAGCGCGGGATGGCTCAAGTCGGCAACACGGAAGGTCGGTGCTCCGCCTTCGCCGTTCTGCCGATAGGGATGCGCGGGATCGAACGTCACGGGCCCAAGCCCGCTCTTGGGCGGATAGAAGTCGTTGCTGCGCGTGATCCAGCCGACGCCGTTTTGGTAGAAGTCGGGTGTGGTCGT
>DASQHF010000161.1:0-12297 GCA_035632215.1 Micropepsaceae bacterium
TACCGCTCGATCCACACGACCGTCATAGGTCCCGAAAACCAGCGCGTCGAGGTGCAGATCCGGACGCAGGAGATGCACGAGGTGGCCGAGCGTGGCGTCGCCGCGCATTGGCGCTACCGCGAGCATGTCGACGAGAACGACGCAACCGCGATGAAGGCCTTCGAGTGGCTGCGCGACATGGTCGAGCTCTTGGAACGCGGCGACAATCCCGAGGAGTTCTACGAGCACTCGAAGCTCAGCCTGTATCAGGACCAGGTCTTCTGTTTTACGCCCAAGGGCATGCTGATCGCGCTCCCCCGCGGCGCGACGCCCATCGACTTCGCCTATTTCGTCCATACCGATGTCGGCAACACCGCCGTCGGCGCGAAGGTGAATGGTGTGCACACGCCGCTGCACACGCCTTTGAAAAACGGCGATCAGGTGGAGATCATCTGTTCCAAAGAGCAGACGCCATCGCCCTTATGGGAACGGTTCGTGGTGACGGGACGGGCGCGCGCGGAAATCCGGCGCTATCTCCGCCATGCCCAGCGCGACCAGCATGTCGCCTTGGGCCGCAAGATCCTCGAGAAAGTCTTCTCGGACGAAGGTTACGAGCTGACGGACAAGGCGGTCGAAGGCGTGCTTCGCAAGCTGAGGCTCCACAAGCCCGAGGATGTTTACGCCGATATCGGCCGCGGCGCGCTCAGAGCCGATGAAGTGCTTCAGGCAGTCTATCCGGAGCTCAAGCGCGACCCTTCGCGCAAGCGCCGCAGTTACGTAGAGCCGAACGCGAAAGCTGTCTCGATCGCCGGGCTGACGGAAGGCATCGCGTATCGCCTCGGCTCCTGCTGCCATCCCATTCCCGGCGATCGCATCATCGGGCTGATGGTACCGGGCGCGGGCTGTGTCATTCACACCGTCGACTGCGAAGTGCTCGATCGCCATCAGGACAGCATGGCCGACTGGATCGACGTGCGCTGGAAGGATCATGCCGGCGCGCTTTCGGTCGCGCGCATCATCGTTCGGCTCAAGAACGCGCCCGGCGCGCTCGCGACGCTTGCCAATGTCATCGGCCAGAACGGCGCTAACATCTCGAACTTGAAGATCACCAGCCGAAACCCGCTCTATTTCGAGTTCCAGGTCGACGTCGAGGTCCGGGACGCAGTGCATCTCGAGAATCTCATCCGGGCGCTCAAAGTCGATGTGGCCGTGGAGGTGGTCGAGCGCGCGCGGGGGCTCGACACCGACGACAATGGCAACGGCTTCGAGCATCGCGAAGTCCAGCCGACCTTACCTTTCGAGCATGTCAAGCACTGAACGAAAACCACTGCGGCTTGGCGTCAACATCGATCATGTCGCGACCTTGAGAAACGCGCGCGGCGGCGTGCATCCCGATCCCCTGCGCGCGGCGAAGATCGCGGCGGCCGCGGGCGCGGACGGGATCACGGCGCATTTGCGCGAGGACCGCCGGCACATCACCGATGCCGACATCGACCGGCTCATGGGCGAAATCGCGCTGCCCTTGAATCTCGAAATGGCCGCGACCGAGGAGATGGTCGAGATCGCGATCCGCCATAAGCCACATGCCTGCTGCATCGTGCCCGAGCGCCGTGAAGAACGCACGACCGAAGGCGGCATCGATACCGCGGGCCAGCATAACCGGCTCGCCCCTATCGTCGCGGAATTATCGAAAGCCGGAATCCGCGTTTCGCTCTTCATCGAGGCGAGCAAGCGGCAGCTCGAAGCCGCACGTTCTTTGCGAGCGCCCGTTGTCGAGCTGCACACGGGAGCTTACGCGGAGGCAGGCTTTGCCCTCGATAAGCACGCGGTCGAAACGCATCTCCGCGCGCTTCAAGAGGGTGCTCGCCTAGGCGCTCTACTCGGTCTCGAGATCCATGCCGGCCATGGGCTGACCTACGAAAATGTGCGCCCCGTCGCTGCCATCCCCGAGATCGTCGAATTAAATATTGGTCATTTTATCGTGGGCGAGGCGATCTTCGGCGGGCTTGAGGCTGCGATCAAAGAGATGCGCAGGATCATGGACGAGGCGCGCGCATGATCATCGGCTTGGGCAGCGATCTCATCGATATCCGTCGGGTCGAGAAGATGCTCGAGCGCTACGGCGACCGCTTCGTCGAGCGCATTTTCACCCCCATCGAGCAGAAGAAATCCGACAGTCGCGCCGCACGCGCGGCTTCCTACGCCAAGCGCTTTTGCGCCAAGGAAGCCTGCGCCAAGGCGTTGGGAACCGGCATCCGGGCCGGCGTCTTCTGGCGCGACATGGGGGTTGTGAACCTTTCCACCGGCCAGCCGACCATGAAACTCACGGGAGGGGCATTGAAACGTCTAAGAGAAATCACACCTCCAGGCATGGTCGGGCACATCAATTTGACCATCACGGACGATTACCCATTGGCCCAAGCTCTTGTAATTATTAGCGCTGTGGCGGAACCGCCGCAGGGGCAGGGGAATTGACGGACTGCGTCCAAGCGTCCAAACACCCGGCCTTGACGGCCAAGGGCTGCTCCGCTTCCCTCCAGACAAGGCGGAAAAGACAAGGAATCACCGCCAAGGTTTAGGCGCCCATGGAAGACATCACACAGACAGCACCCGACAAAAGCGTTGCGCCCGAAACCGCTAGCGAAGCGCCGGCCAACCCCAAGAAGCAGGAATCATGGCTCGAGGTGGTGAAGACCATCGTCTACGCGCTCCTCATCGCCGGCGTGATCCGCTCCTTCCTGTTCCAACCCTTCAACATTCCGTCCGGTTCGATGGAGGATACGCTTCTCATCGGCGACTATCTCTTCGTGTCGAAGGCGGCTTACGGCTACAGCCGCTATTCCTTCCCGTTCGGAATCGTTCCCTTCAGCGGCCGCTTCATGGCGTCCGCGCCCAAGCGCGGCGACGTCGTCGTGTTCAAGTTTCCGGGCGATAATTCCACCGACTACATCAAGCGGCTGATCGGTCTTCCCGGCGATCGCATCCAGATGAAGGATGGCGTCCTCTACATCAATGACAAGGCTGTGCCGAAGGTGAAGGTCGACGACTATGTCGAAGACGATCTCGGCTCGCCTCATCACGTGCCCAAATATCGCGAGACGCTTCCGAATGGGGTGAGCTATTACGTGCTCGATCGTACGCCCGACGGCGATCTCGATAATACGCAGGTGTTCGTCGTGCCCGAAGGCCATTATTTCATGATGGGCGACAATCGCGACAATTCGGCAGACAGCCGCGCCAATGTGGGTTACGTTCCATTCGAGAATTTTGTAGGCAAGGCGGAGATCATCTTCTTCTCGAAAGACGACAGCGCGCGCATCTGGGAGCTGTGGAAGCTTCCCTTCGCCATCCGCTACGATCGCGTCGGCCAGTTGGTGCGCTGACACGGCAGCCTCAGTGAGCCGCTCCCCCCTCCGGCGGCTTCGTCTATGTTGCTGCCGCGGCGGAAGTCATAAACTATCCCGTTGATGGTGACCCGTCGTTCTGGCAACGCGAGAAGCAAGCCGTCCGCTACGAGCGGATCGGCACACGAATTCACTGACGATTCCTGCCAAGCGCTCGAAGAGAAGCTCGGCTACCGCTTTTCGGATCCTCGACTATTATCGCTTGCCCTCTCGCATGCAAGCGTTGGCCAAGAATCGAACGAGCGGCTCGAGTTCCTCGGCGACCGCGTGCTCGGCCTGATCGTAGCCGAGAAGCTCTACGCCGATTTTCCTAACCAGACGGAAGGCGGCCTTGCGGTGCGCTTGAACGCGCTCGTGCGACGCGAAGCCTGCTCCAAGGTGGCCGAAGACGTGGGACTTGCGCCCTATCTCATCATGGCTAAGGCGGAATCGGGGAGCGGCGGCCGCCAGAAGAGCGCCATCCTTTCGGGCGCTTGCGAGGCCGTGATCGCGGCCATCTACCTCGACGGCGGGCTCGATGCGGCGCGCAATTTCATCATGCGCTATTGGCAGGATGCATTCTCGAACTTGAAGCCCGAGCTTCGCGACGCCAAGACCGCGCTTCAGGAATGGAGCCAGGCCGCCGAGCGCCCAGACAGGAGCCAGCCCAGATATTCGGTCAAGGAGCGTGTCGGACCGGATCATTCGCCATTCTTCACGGTCGAGGTCCGCATCGCAGGACAGGAACCCGAATGCGGCGAAGGGCCGACCAAACGCGATGCGGAACAGGATGCCGCGCGGCGCCTCCTTCAACGCTTGGGCGTTTGGTCGGAATGAGCGAGCAAACACGATGCGGTTTCGTTGCGGTGCTGGGCGCGCCCAATGCAGGCAAGTCGAGCCTCGTCAACGCGCTCGTGGGCCAGAAAGTCGCGATCGTCACCCAGAAGGTGCAGACGACACGCATTCCCGTGCGTGGCATCGCGATGAGGGGATCGGCCCAGGTCATCTTTGTCGATACACCGGGCATTTTTGCGCCGAGACGGCGCCTCGACCGCGCCATGGTCAACGCTGCCTGGGGCGGCGCCGCGGATGCCGATGCAATTCTGGTTGTCGTCGATGCGCCGGAGCTTTCCGCGCATGGGCGCGGCCTTGCCGCGGGAGATACCGAACGCATCGTCGAAGGCCTTAAGGAGTCCGGCAAGCGCGCCGTTCTCGTCTTGAACAAGATCGACGCGGTCAAGCGTGAAGTGCTGCTCCCCTTGACCCAACGACTGAATGCGAGCGGGATTTTCGACCGGACCTTCATGGTTTCGGCTCTGACCGGTGACGGGCTCGCCGAACTTGCCGATTACTGCGCGTCACAAATGCCGGTGGGTCCCTGGCTGTATCCCGAGGATCAAGCCGCCGACATTCCCTCGCGGCTATTGGCGGCCGAGATCACGCGCGAGAAGCTGTATCTGCGGCTTCACGACGAACTCCCCTATGCCTCCGCCGTGGTCACGGAGTCCTGGAAGGAGCAGAAGGACGGCTCGGTGCGCATCGACCAGACGATCTTCGTCGAGCGCGAAGGGCAGAAGGGCATCGTCGTGGGCAAAGGCGGCCAGACGATCAAGAGCATCGGCGAAGCAGCAAGGCTCGAGCTCGAGCAGCTCTTGGGACGCCGCGTGCATCTGTTTCTCCACAGCAAAGTGTCCGAGCGCTGGGGAGAAACGCCGGCGCACTATCGCGAATGGGGCCTCGAATTCCCGAAGGATCAATGAGCTACAGTTGCTCACCAAAACTTTGTCCCCACCCTGTGCGCATGTGGATAAATCTAGCCCATGGAATGGTCTGACGAAGCGATTGTCTTGAGCTTGAGGCCGCATGGCGAGTCCTCAGGCATCGTCGACGCGTTGACGCGCTTACACGGCCGTCATTCTGGTCTCGTGCGCGGCGGGACCTCGTCCAAGGGCCGTGCCGTGCTTCAGCCGGGTAACCGGGTGAAAGTCACTTGGCGGGCGCGGTTATCCGAAAATCTCGGTGTCTTCACCGTCGAGCTGATGAAAGCGCGCGCCGGCGACATGTTTGCCGAGCGCGCCGCTCTCGTAGGTTTGAATGCGCTCTGCGCCGTTGCTGCCGCCGTTTTGCCTGAACGCGAGCCGCATGAAGCAGCGTTCGAAGGCGCGGACGCGGTCCTTGACGCAATGGCCGCTCACGGCTTCCCCGATTGGGCGCCCTTGTTCGTGCGCTGGGAGGCCGGGCTCTTGAACGAGCTTGGTTTCGGCCTCGATCTGGCGCGTTGCGCGTCCACGGGATCGCCTGAAGATCTCATTTATGTCTCTCCGCGCACCGGACGGGCTGTTTCGCGCGCCGCGGGCGAGCCCTATCGCGATCGCCTGTTCGCGCTTCCCGCGTTCCTCCTCGGCCGTCAGGCGGGGGACGCAACCATGCGAGACATCCTTGCGGGACTAGAACTGACCGCGCATTTCCTGAGCCAGTGGGTCTTGGTGCCGCATGACAAAAAAATGCCCGATGCGCGCTTGAGACTGACCCAGCTCGCTTCTCGCGCCACCCCCGAATCGGCGTAGAGATTCGCTGCACCCCATTTCACGCATTGAATCGTCATGGGCGAAGCACCGATCAAGGAAGACATCCGGCCCGAGCCGCTCGGCAAGGCGTTGAGCGAGCGGTATCTCGCTTACGCTCTCTCCACGATCACTTCGCGCGCGCTCCCCGACGCCCGCGACGGACTGAAGCCCGTCCACCGGCGGCTCCTTCACGCCATGCGCGAGCTGGGCTTAAACCCGGAGGCCGGGTTCAAGAAATGCGCTCGCGTGGTGGGCGATGTCATCGGCAAGTTCCATCCGCACGGAGATCAGGCGGTCTACGACGCGCTGGTGCGCTTGGCACAGGATTTCGCCGTTCGATATCCGCTTGTCGAGGGGCAGGGGAATTTCGGCAATGTGGACGGTGATAACCCGGCCGCTATGCGCTACACGGAGTCGCGGCTCACGCCTATTGCCGATGCGCTCCTTGCCGGCATCGAAGAGGATGCCGTCGATTTCCGCCCGACCTATGACGGAGAGGACCGCGAGCCGGTCGTGCTTCCGGCGGCGTTTCCCAATCTCTTGGCCAATGGTGCCACGGGGATTGCGGTTGGCATGGCGACCTCCATTCCGCCGCACAATGCGGGCGAGCTGTGCGAGGCGCTGATCGCGCTCATCGAGACGCCGAAGCTCCAGGACCGCACACTGTTCAAGATCGTCAAAGGTCCGGACTTCCCGACGGGCGGGATCATCGTGGATGAGCCTGTGACCATCGCCGAAGCCTACAAAACCGGGCGCGGCAGCTTCCGCGTGCGCGCGCGCTGGACGCGCGAGGACACCGGACGCGGCACGTATCAGGTCGTCGTCACCGAGATTCCCTACTCCGTCGCCAAGGCAAAACTGATCGAACGCATCGCGCAGCTGATCGAAGAGAAGAAGCTGCCCCTGCTCGATTCCGTGAACGACGAGTCGACGGAAGATATTCGCATCGTGTTTACCCCGAAAAGCCGCGCGGTCGAAGACGAGCTCCTGATGGAGCAGCTGTTCCGCGCGACCGATTTGGAGACGCGCGTATCTCTGAACCTCAACGTTCTCGATCGCGGCGTGACGCCGAAGGTCATGTCCCTGCGCGAAGCCTTGCAGGCTTTCATCGATCACCGGCGGGAAGTGTTGGCGAGGCGCACCAAGCACCGCTTGGACAAGATCGCCGATCGCCTGGAGGTGCTCGACGGCTATCTCGCGGTTTATCTCAATCTCGACAAGGTCATCCGAATCATCCGCACCGAGGACGAGCCCAAGCCCAAGCTGATGAAGGCGTTCAAGCTAAGCGATCGCCAGGCGGAAGCGATCCTCAACATGCGCCTGCGCGCCTTGCGCAAGCTCGAGGAAATGCAGATCAAGGAAGAGCACGCGAGCCTCTCGAAGGAGCAGAAGGAACTCAAGCGCCTTCAAGGGTCCGAGAAGCTCCAATCGGAGAAGCTGATCGAAGAATTGAAGGACATCGATCGCCGCTTTGGCTTGAAAACGCCGTTGGGCAAGCGCCGCACGACCTTCTCCGCACCGCCCGATATTTCCGAGGATCTGTCGCCGGAAGCTTTCGTCGAGAAGGAGCCGATCACGGTTATCTGCTCGGAGAAGCTCTGGCTCAGGGCTCTCAAAGGCCATCAGGAGCCCTCCGACTCGATCAAGTACAAGGAAGGCGACCGCGGGCGCTTCTGGGTGAAGGCCGAGACGACCGACAAGCTGATGCTGTTCGCGACCGACGGCCGCTTTTTCACGCTCGATTGCGCGAAGCTCCCGGGCGGGCGCGGTTTCGGCGATCCCGTGCGCGATTACATCGAACTGCCGCCTGAAGCCGACATTGCCGCCGTGTTCGTGCACAAGGACGGCCGCAAATTGCTCTTGGGCGCGACCTCCGGCCACGGCTTTGTCACCTCGGAAAACGACGTGCTGGCGATGACGCGTTCGGGGAAGAAAGTGATGAACGTCACGCTTCCCGTGGAAGCTGCGGCGTGCGCCGTCGTCGAAGGCGACTCGGTCGCGGTCCTTGGTCAAAATCGCAAGCTCTTGATCATCCCGTTGGAGGACGTACCGGAGCTCACCCGCGGCCGCGGTGTACGTCTTCAGAAATACAAGGACGGCGGACTATCCGACGCGCGCGTCTTCGACTGGAAGTCGGGTTTGATCGACTCGAATGGGCGCACCTTCATGCCCGACGAGCTGAAAGAGTATCGAGGGGCTCGCGCTCAAGCCGGCCGCATCGTGCCCAGAGGCTTCTCCAAAGCGCTGAAATTCGGGTGGTGAGACAAGTGAAACTGTAACTGTGCCCAGGTTCGCCACTCGGTTGCCTACGGCGCTGGCAGCGCTAAACTCGTAAGAGCTAAATCACAGCGGCGGGAAATGCTGCCTTCGACGAAGTACGCCTGCTTTGCCGCCGGTCTGATCTCGACCGCGATTTTCCTTGCTGCTCCGGCGAGTGCCGATAGCGGTGCCATTCCCGATTTCGCCGGCCTATGGGGACGCAACGCGTTCAATTTCGAGCCGATGCCCTCAGGCCCTCGCCCGGTGACCAATCTCGAGCGGCACGCCGATGGCTCGGAGAATCCAAGCACGCTCGTGGGCGACTACAACAATCCGATCTTGAAGCCCGAAGCGGCGGCGATCGTGAAACGTCTGGGCGAACGCGCACGCGCGGGCGACGCTTATCCCGACCCCTCGAACCAGTGCGCGCCCTACGCGCCGCCATTCACCTTCGCCATGCAGCTCGGCCTGCAAATCCTGCAGGCGGCGGATCATCTCACTTTTCTCTACAATCAGGACGACCAGGTCCGCCGCGTGCGGCTGAACGATCGGCATCCCGCGAAAGTCGCGCCGACTCCGATGGGTGATTCGGTCGGTCATTACGAAGGCGACACGCTCGTCGTCGATACGATCGGGATCAAGACGGGACCGCTCGCGATGGTCGACCGCTACGGCACGCCGAGGAGCTCGTCCTTGCATCTGATCGAGCGCTACCACTTGATCGACAACAAGACCGCCAACGAGATCGCAGACAAGCATCAGCGCGAGGACGGCCCGATGGGCTTCAACGGCGCTGTGCTGGTCGATCACAATTACAAGGGGCAGGGCCTTCAGCTCGAATTCACGGTGATCGATCCCGAGACGTTCACCACGCCGTGGTCCGCAAGGATCACTTACCGGCGTACAGTGGGACCGTGGCTGGAACAGATCTGCGCCGAGGAGATTACCCACGCGGCGAAGATCCCATTGATGCCTATCGCCGGGAAACCGGATTTCTGAGGCTAGGGACCTGACCCCGACTTTTTGCGCGAGCGGGTCGTACTCCCTGTCAACAGCCTGCTTGGCCGGCCTTCCGGCGTAGCCTGGATGGCGGCGCAATCCCTAAAATTTAACTGAATTCCTAAAAGCGAAATTTCCGAGCCAACAACCGGCGGGGACTAAGAATCCGGCTGCGATTATCGCGTGACCGGCATGCGAAAACCTCAAGCTGTCGCCGTCTCTGATCCCGAAGCTGCCGAGCGACGCCGGTGGCCGAGGAGACCCACGCCTTTGCGTGCGGTCATCGCCAATGTCGACGGCAAGAACGCGCGCGACTGCACGATCGTCGACATCAGCGCTGGAGGTGCGCAGATCAGCACCTCCCAAGATCTGCCGGTCGGCTTCCAGGTTTATTTGCTCGATACCAAAAACCACGTTGCGTATCTGGCGAAGGTCCTATGGAGCAATCGGGCGCGCAGCGGCCTTTGGTTCCAAGGCAAACAGCCGATAGGGAGTGGTATGCCGCCTTGTCTGGTTTTTCTTTGGCGGCTCCTCCTGGAAGCGAAGCTGAGAGAAGTCGACCGATACTTGGCGGAGGGAATGCCCAAGGCGCTCGTGCTTGCCGAGGTCGGCTTGAAGGCGATAAGCGTGCATGAAATGACTCAGCACGCCAGCGGCGACAGGAAGTTCGAGAGCGCGCTCCTTCGCGCCTTGAGTCTTTTCAGGGAGTAGCGGGTCGTTTTACTCGCTCGAGCCAGTCACTTCGCGAAACCGAATATTCCTGCGCGTCGAGAATCTCAGCATCGCCCCTTCCAAAGTTGCATCAGCAATGCTATATTGCAATTTGCAACGAATGTGGCGAGATGACTCGTAGGTTGAAAGGAAATTCGGAGAACTCCGACCACGGGCGTGACTGATTTAAATCAGCTGAAATTCAGCGCGACGAGGGCCCGGGTCCAAACTGATTTAAATCAGTGGAAATTCAAAAGCGGCTAGGGCCAGGCGTTCGAACTGATTTAAATCAGCAAAAATTCAGATCGGCGAGGCGCGTCGGAGGATGGCCTCGATGTCGCCGCCCTTAAGCGAGCCGTAGGCCGCGCCGCCATCGTCGCCGAGCCGCGAAGCGCAGAACGCTTCCGCGGCGGCGGTAGGCGCGTGGCGCAATAACAGCGAGGCCTGAAGCGCCTTCGCCATCGTCTCTACGATGCGGCGCGCGGACTGCTCCTCGATGCCGCCTTTAGCGATCGTCTCCTCTATGACCTTGATCGTCCGGTCGAGATGTGGATTCGGTCCGGCCGCCAAGCGCAGCTCGGCGAGGAACGCTTCGCCCGCGCGGGGCTCGCGCTTGAGCGCGCGCAGGACATCGAGGCAGATCACGTTGCCCGATCCTTCCCAAATGCCGTTCAGCGGCGCTTGGCGATAGAGCCGCGCGATTGGCCACTCCTCGGTGTAGCCGGCGCCGCCGTGGCACTCCATGCATTCGGCGACGTGTCCGACGACGCGCTTGTTCAGCCAGTATTTGGCGACCGGAGTCGCGATGCGGGAGAAGGGCAGAGCATCCTCGTTCGCACGGGCTTCATCGAAGCTGCGAGCGATGCGGAAGGCGAGCGCGGTGGCCGCTTCGGTTTCGATGGCGAGATCGGCGAGAACCTGCCGCATCAAGGGTTGATCGATAAGACGCTTGCCAAAAGCACTCCTATGGCTCGCATGCCAGATCGCCTGAGCGAGGCCGGAACGCATATACGCGGCGGGCGCAATCGCGCAGTCGAGCCGGGTGTGGTGCACCATCTCTAGGATGGTCGCGATGCCGCGTCCCTCGTCGCCGATGCGCATAGCGTAAGCACCGTGATACTCGATCTCCGAGGACGCGTTGGCGCGGTCGCCGATCTTCTCCTTCAACCGCATGATGTGGATTGCGTTGCGCTCGCCATCGGGGCGCCAGCGCGGGGCGAGAAAGCAGGTCAGCCCGCCCTCTGCTTGCGCGAGCGTCAGGAATGCGTCCGACATGGGCGCCGAGCAGAACCATTTGTGGCCGGTCAGCACATACGCGCCGTCACTTGCGCGCTCGGCGCGCGTCGTGTTCGCGCGCACGTCCGAACCGCCCTGCTTCTCGGTCATCGCCATGCCGATGGTGGCGCCGGATTTCTCCATCGCAGGGCGGGACGAAGGGTCGTAGACTTGCGCGAGGATGCGCGGCATCCATTCGCGCGCTGCGTCGGGCGCGTGCTTCAAGGCTGCCGGCGCCGCGTAGGTCATGGTGATCGGGCAGCAGACGGAAGGCTCGACTTCGGCCAACAGGAACTCGAGCGCCGCATGCAAGACGTGCCCGGCTTCTAAGCCGCTCCATGCCGCGCCGGAGATTCCGGCGCCGATCCCTTCGCGCATCAGCTGATGGTAGGCGGGGTGGTAGTCGATCTCGTCGATCCGCCGGCCGTAGCGATCGAAAGTGCGCAGCTCCGGCACATGCCGATGGGCGGCGGCGGCGAGGCTCCAGAACTCCGCCGAGCCGACCCGTGCGCCGAATGTGCTCACGCGCGCTTCATGCGCGGCTCCGCCCTCGCGTTTCAGTGCTTCTTCGAGCGCGGTGTCGGTCGCGAAGAGATTGATGTCCTCGAACGGCGGCGGGTGGTTGGCCCCGTTTTCCAACGATGTTGGTGGTCTTAAACCGGCCATCCGTTCATCCTCGGCGTCCGATCGCCCAAGCTACCGTACGGCAATTAACTCTATCCCTAGAAGCCGATTGCGTTAACGCCGCTTAACCACGCATGGTGCCCCGCGTTGGCACAGATCGAGGCGGCAAGATGCGACTTTTTCTCATCGGCATGAGTGCGGTGGCAGTCATCGCGGCGGATTTTGCGGTGAAGCACGTCAGCATCTCGGACGGAACGCTTTGGTACGGCCAGATCGAGATGCGGATCGCGCCGCCGCAATCGGTGACCTTTTCTATACCGCCTTTCGAGACCAAGCTTCCCGATCCGGTTCCCGACGCAATCCCCGTGAAGCCGGCGCCCGTGGCTCCGACGCCCGCGCTCGACAATCTGCCGCGCGAACGCTTGCCGTGGAACCTCGATCAATACGCTACTGTTGTGGACATCAAGCAAAGCGTTTAAGCCCGTCGTCGCGTTGGAAAC
>DASQHF010000162.1:0-7757 GCA_035632215.1 Micropepsaceae bacterium
TCGGGAAGGCGCCAGACCTTCAGGCGATACACCATGCCGGTCGAGGAGAAGAACAGAAGGGGCGCATGCGTGTTGGCGACGAAGATGTGGGTGACGAAATCCTCCTCGCGCGTGGCCATGCCGGCGCGGCCCTTGCCGCCCCGGCCCTGCACGCGATACTCGCCCAATAGCGTGCGTTTGATATAGCCGGCATGGGTGACGGTCACCGCCACCTCTTCGCGCTGGATGAGGTCCTCATCCTCCACCTCGACTTCCGCATCCACGATCTCGGTCTTCCGCGGTGTCGCGAATTCGTTCCGGATCTCGCCGAGCTCCTGCTTGATGATCGCAAGCACGCGCGCCCGCGAACGCAGGATGTCGAGATAATCGGTGATCGCGGCGCCGAGCTTCGCGACCTCTTCGGCGATTTCCGAGATGCCGAGCGCGGTCAAGCGCTGTAGGCGGATATCGAGGATCGCGCGCGCCTGCTCGTCGGTGAGCCGGATGGTATGGTCGGCGGCGATCTGATGGCGCGGATCGGCGATGAGCGCGATCAGCGGCGCCACCTCCTTGGCCGGCCAGGCGCGCCCCATCAGGCTCGCACGCGCGCTCGCGGCATCGGGGGCGGCGCGGATGAGTGCGATCACCTCGTCGATATTGGCCACAGCGACCGCAAGGCCCACCAGCACATGTCCACGTTCGCGCGCCTTGGCGAGGTCGTGGCGGGTGCGCTTGGTCACCACTTCCTCGCGGAACAACACGAAAGCCGCGATCATGTCCTTGAGACTCATGAGCTCGGGACGGCCGCCGTTGAGCGCGAGCATGTTGACGCCGAAGGTCGATTGCAGCTCGGAGAAGCGATAGAGCTGGTTCAGCACGACCTGGCTCGAAGCGTCGCGCTTGAGCTCGATGACGACGCGCATGCCGTGCCGGTCGCTCTCGTCGCGTAAATCCGCGATGCCTTCGATGCGCTTCTCGCGCATCAGCTCTGAGATCCGCTCCAGCATGCGGGCCTTGTTCACTTGATAGGGAATCTCGGTGACGATGATCGCTTCGCGGTCGCGGCGGATCTCCTCGATCCCCAGCTTCGCCCGCATCAAGACCGAGCCCCGGCCGCGGGCGAGCGCGCCGCGCGCGGCATTGCGGCCGATGATGAGAGCACCAGTGGGGAAGTCGGGCCCCGGAACGATCTCGGTCAGCGTTTCCAGGCTGATCGAGGGATCCTCGATATAGGCAAGGCTCGCGTCGATCACCTCGCCCAGATTGTGCGGGGGGATATTCGTCGCCATGCCCACCGCGATGCCGCCCGCACCGTTGACGAGGAGATTCGGGAATCGCGCCGGGAGCACCACGGGCTCGCGCTCGGAGGCGTCGTAATTGTCCTGGAAGTCCACCGTGTCCTTTTCGAGATCCTCGGTGAGCGCGTGCGCGGCCTTGGCGCGGCGCACTTCGGTGTAGCGCATGGCCGCAGGCGGGTCGCCATCGACCGAGCCGAAATTTCCCTGCCCGTCAATCAGGGGCAGGCGCATCGAGAAATCCTGCGCGAGGCGCACGAGCGCGTCATAGACGGCCTGATCCCCGTGCGGGTGGTATTTGCCGATGACGTCGCCCACCACACGCGCCGATTTGCGGTACGCCTTGTTCCAGTCGTAGCCGTTCTCGTGCATCGAATAGAGGATGCGGCGGTGGACGGGCTTCAAGCCGTCGCGCACATCGGGGAGAGCGCGCGACACGATCACGCTCATTGCGTAATCGAGATAGGACCTCTTCAGCTCGCTTTCGATCGCGACGGCGCCAATATTCGCCGCAGGACCTCCGCCCTCCGGTGTCTTCGCGCCGCCTTTATCTTCTTCTTCGCCGTTCAAGTTGGATGCTCGGATTTTCCGCGCGCAGAGGTTCTTTAAGCGAGAGGGATTAGCACTGCGCCGATGATTGAAACAAGCACGGAATCAGCGCGCTTTCTCGTCCAGAAGGCGATGCATTTCCGCTATCACGAGGTCGATATTGAAGGCGTACATTCTCCTTCCGCCTCGTTCGCCTTTCCCATCCGCGAAAGCGACGGTGACGCCCACCAATGCGCCGGATTTTGCATCGACCACAGGCCCTCCAGAAAAGCCAGTTCCGGCGTCCGCGTCATAGCTGATCGCCTTTTGAGGTGCACAGTCGGTGCAATGAGCCGGAAGCCCGAAATCAAGCTCGCGAATGATCCCGTCCGCTTCTCTGCGCTCCGTCCTGCCGAATCTTCCATGCTGGCCATAAGCGACGACCTCCTCCCCGATCCGAGGACTGGCAATGGGAGGCGCGAAGTTGCGATCCGTACGGAAGAACAAAAGGTCAAAATCGCGGGACCGAGCGAGGATCTCTTTTTGGGGAATCAGCCCATAGTTGTGATCGTTCGTAACCGCCAAGTGAGGTGCGATCGCCACGGCCGCCGCCTGCTGTCCACCAGCGAAATTTAACTTGTAAAGCGGGATGTACGCCGCCTCGATCTGCTGTGTGACAAAGGCGCTCGACTCCCGCCCCGGAAGCGCGCAACCCGAAAGCAAGAACAGGAGCGCGGCCGCCGCGCGCCAATGGCACGAGCGCATCTCTCTCAACATTGCTCCGGTTTTCGCTGCCCCCTGCGCGAGATCAGAACGGGATCTCGTCGTCGAGATCGCCGCCGGCACGCTCGAAGCTCCGGCCGCCTTCGGACGCGCCCACCAGCGCCGGTCTCTCAGCCCTCTCACCATCGCCGCGCGCATCCAGCATCGTGAGCTCGCCGCGGAAGCGGCCGAGCACGACCTCGGTGGTGTATTTCTCGACCCCATCCTTGTCGGTGTATTTGCGGGTCTGAAGCTGGCCCTCGAGATAGACCTTCGAGCCCTTGCGCAGATACTGCTCCGCAACCTTCGCCAGGTTCTCGTTGAAGATCACGACGCGGTGCCACTCGGTCCGCTCCTTGCGCTCGCCCGAGGCCTTGTCGCGCCAGGATTCGGAGGTTGCAACGGAGAGGTTGACCACCGGATCGCCCGAAGTCAGACGCCGCACCTCAGGATCGCGCCCGAGATTGCCGATTAGGATGACTTTGTTGACACTCCCCGCCATTGCTCTTCTCCTTGTGTCTTGGTCTCAAATTAGCGTTGCTCGCCTGGCACCACTACGACGACGTGCCGCTTGTCCACGTCTTTCGGTGTTCCTCAGATAGGCTGATATTAGCAGATGTTCTTGTTCTGTTCTAGGCACTAGCCGCCCCGACCGGATGCTCCATAAGACCAAACGACTGCAGCGATTTTGAGGCCAAAAGCTGGCTCAATCGAAGCCGTTGCAGGGGCTCGCCAGAAGCCCCATATCGGCTTGCCGGCCGCGCGCGAGCGTATGAAGCCCCACAACAAGCCGAACCCTCGCTGTGGACTCGCCGGATAAGACATGGAATAAGCTGTTCTTTCTTTGTTCTGGCTGCCGCATGACGACATTTGCCCCTCCTCCGAGTTCCAAAATCATCGCGGTTCGCGGCGCGCGCGAGCACAATCTTAAGAACATCGATGTCGAGATTCCGCGCGACCGGCTTGTGGTGATCACGGGACTCTCCGGCTCGGGCAAGTCCTCGCTTGCCTTCGACACGATCTACGCCGAAGGCCAACGTCGCTATGTCGAGAGTCTGTCGGCTTACGCTCGCCAGTTCCTGGAAATGATGCAGAAGCCTGATGTGGACCACATCGACGGGCTGTCGCCGGCGATCTCCATCGAACAGCGTACGACATCGAAGAACCCGCGCTCGACGGTGGGTACGGTAACGGAGATCTACGACTATCTGCGGCTCCTTTTTGCTCGCGCCGGAATCCCGTATTCGCCGGCGACAGGCCTCCCCATCGAGAGCCAGACCGTCAGCCAGATGGCTGACCGCATCCTCGAGATCCCGCAAGGGACGCGCCTGTACATCCTCGCGCCCATCGTGCGCGGCCGCAAAGGCGAGTATCGCAAGGAACTCGCCGAGCTTCAGAAGAAGGGCTTCCAGCGGGTCAAGGTCGATGGCCGCATGTATGAGATCGCGGAAGTCCCCGCGCTCGATAAGAAGCTGAAACACGACATCGAAGTCGTGGTCGACCGCCTTGCCGTGAGATCCGATCTCGGCAATCGTCTGCCGGATTCCATCGCAACCGCGCTGGATCTCGCCGAAGGGCTTCTCGTCGTCGAATTTGCCGACGAAAAGGAGAAAGGCGAGCCCAAGCAGCTCCTCATGTCGTCGAAATTCGCCTGCCCGGTCTCGGGCTTTACGATCCCGGAAATCGAGCCGCGGCTGTTCTCGTTCAACAATCCGCATGGCGCCTGTCCCGAATGCGATGGGCTGGGCGCGAAGCTCTATTTCGATCCCGAACTCGTCGTCCCCGACAAGTCGCTGTCCTTGCGCAACGGTGCGGTCGCGCCCTGGTCGCGCTCCTCCTCTCCCTATTATCTCCAGACGCTCGATGCGATCACCCGCCACTACAAGGTGAGCCTGAACACGGCCTGGGAGGACCTGCCGAAGAAGGTGCGCGATGTCATCCTGTTCGGCTCGGGCGATGACGAGATCAAGTTCTCTTATGACGACGGCCTCAGGCGCTACGACATCAAGAAGTCGTTCGAAGGCGTGATCTCGAACATGGAGCGGCGCTATCAGGAGACCGACTCCTCCTGGATCCGCGAAGAGCTCGAACGCTTCCAGTCGGAGAGCCCGTGCGAAGTCTGCAAAGGCTATCGCCTCAAGCCGGAGGCCCTGTGCGTGAAGATCGCGGGACGCCATATCGGCGAAGTCTGCGATTTGTCGGTGCGCGCGGCCGACCGGTGGTTTGGCGAGCTCGATGCCAAGCTCAACGCGAAACAGAGGGAGATTGCCGCGCGCGTACTCAAAGAAATCCGCGCACGGCTCGCATTCTTGAACAATGTCGGGCTCGAATATCTCACCCTATCGCGCTCGTCCGGGACGCTTTCGGGCGGCGAAAGCCAGCGCATCCGGCTTGCTTCCCAGATCGGCTCGGGATTGTCAGGCGTTCTTTACGTGCTGGACGAGCCCTCCATCGGCCTGCATCAGCGCGACAACCAGCGGCTCCTGGCCTCTTTGAAGGGCCTGCGGGATCTCGGCAATACGGTCATCGTCGTCGAGCACGACGACGAGGCGATCCGCACCGCCGATCATGTGATCGACATGGGACCGGGCGCAGGCATTCATGGCGGAGAGATCGTCTCTCAAGGTTTGCCCGAAGAGATCATGGACGATCCCAAGAGCCTCACCGGCCAGTACCTCTCGGGCGTGCGGCAAATTCCGACGCCGGTGAAGCGCCGGCGCGCCAATCATGACCGGTGGCTCAAGCTCATCGGCGCGAGTGGCAATAATCTCAAGCACGTCACCGCCGAGATTCCGCTCGGCACCTTCACCTGCGTGACGGGCGTCTCCGGCGGCGGAAAATCCACGCTCACGATCGAGACCCTCTATAAAGCGGTCGCTCGCCGATTGAACAACGCACGCGAACATCCCGCGCCCTTCGAGAAAATCCTCGGGCTGGAATTCCTCGACAAAGTGATCGACATCGATCAGTCGCCGATTGGGCGCACTCCGCGCTCGAACCCCGCGACTTACACCGGCGCCTTCACGCCCATCCGCGAATGGTTCGCCGGCTTGCCGGAGGCCAAGGCGCGTGGCTACGGACCAGGGCGCTTTTCGTTCAACGTCAAGGGGGGGCGCTGCGAGGCCTGTCAGGGCGATGGCGTGATCAAGATCGAGATGCACTTCCTACCTGACGTCTATGTCCAGTGCGACGTCTGCGGCGGCAAGCGCTACAACCGCGAGACCCTCGAGGTGAAGTTCCGTAATTACTCGATCGCGGACGTGCTCGACATGACGGTCGAAGCGGGCGCCGAGCTGTTCAAGGCGGTGCCGGCAGTGCGCGAAAAGCTCGACACGCTGACGCGCGTCGGCCTGGGCTACATCAAGATCGGGCAGCAGGCGACCACGCTCTCCGGCGGCGAAGCCCAGCGCGTGAAGCTCGCCAAAGAGCTCTCGCGCCGCGCGACGGGGCGCACTCTATATATATTGGACGAGCCGACGACAGGGCTTCATTTCGAGGACGTGCGAAAGCTGCTCGAAGTGCTCCATGAGCTGGTGGAGACCGGCAATACGATTGTCGTGATCGAGCACAATCTCGAAGTGATCAAGACCGCGGATTGGATCATCGATCTCGGGCCCGAAGGGGGCGAAGGCGGCGGCGAGATTATCGCCACCGGCACGCCCGAGGACGTGGCGCGGATCCAGCGATCTTTCACGGGCCAATATTTGAAGTCGGTACTGAGAAAGCAGGCGCCCGCTCGAGCAGCGGAGTAACGTTAGCGAGCTCTCGCGATAAAAATATTCGTCAGCATTGGCATCGGTGGGCCGCCGTCACGGTCAGGGATGGTTCGCCGCCGGTCGTGATCGATGCGTTCGAGAATGCGAAAACCGGCTTGAGCGAACGCGCGCTCGACGTGAGGAAGATCGACGACCGCGTCCGACCAAACATGCTGGCGCTCGGCATAGGTTTCCAAGCGCTTACGGAATTCTGCAACCGGCTCGGGCAAGGCGATTCCCCGCTTGGAAAGAGCTTCGATCATCCGCGTCGCATAATGCTCGGGCGGCAAACGGGTCCGCGGCTCGCCGGACCGCACGCGGTTGACGAGGATTAACTTGCCGTGAGGAGAAAGGCTCCGGCGAATCTTCTCGAGAAACGCCGCATGCAGATGGAGTGGCTGAAGCATGAGAACGTTATGCGCGAAGGCGAGATCGTGGCCGGGCGAAACGCCCGTGAGCGTCAGGTCCGCTACTTCCGTCGATAGATTGAGGCGATGCGCTTCTCCGTATCGGCGGCAAACCTCGAGCGGCGTCGGACAGCGGTCGGCGACGGTTATGGACCTGGCCTTGTCCCCAATCGTCGTCGCGGTAAACGCGAGCAAGCCTGCGTCCGCTACCCCCGCGATCAGCACGCGGCCGGTTTCCGGAAGCTCCGAGTTGAGGAGCGGCTCCAACAGGTCGCGCTCGGTCTCGAAGCCGTTGCTCTTGATGCCCGCGAGCCGTTCATAGCCCCATAGCGCGTGATAGTGGTAACAGCTCTTGCAAAGCCGGGCCGCAGTGTGAAATCCGTGCTCGGCGAGCTGAACCAGGTCTTCGCGCAGATCGGCCATCGAGGACTGCCGGCGCCATTCGAGATCCGCGTCCGCTGTGTTGATCGCATTCCTCGGTCGGACGGTGGAAAACGCGAAGAATTCGTTTCGGCGATTTAGGCGACCCGGCGCGGTGGAACGAGACGCCACAGCGCGAGCGTGTAGGCGCACACGACAAGATAGAGCGCCACAAAGACCCAAGACGGCACGGGCCAGAAGATCAGCCGTTCGACCAAACGCTCGATCAGAGGCGCATCGGATTCAGTCCAGCCCCCCGCGCGAACGAGCGCCGCATGCCAATCGGTCAAGAAGCATGCTCTACCGGCAACCGCCTGGAGCGCGACGATGCCGAGGATACCGACATGCAGCGCACGCCACCAGAAAATGCGCACGAACCGCCAGCCGACGAGCGCGCCCAAGGGAATCGCGATCAAGCCGAAGACGTTGAACGCAATCACGCCCAAATGAAGCGCGAGGACGAGATCGGCAAGGATCAGATAGGGTGTCATGCGCGTCGCGCTCGCGAAGAACGCGGGCGCGGGAAAACCGTCAGCGGCGCAAGAAGCCGATCAGCGTTTCCTCTTCGGCGTGCGCGCGGTCTTCCTTTTTCTTCGCGAGATCGGTCGAGC
>DASQHF010000163.1:0-36380 GCA_035632215.1 Micropepsaceae bacterium
CGCGTTTGCCGCATCGACCATACGGTGCGCCGTGCTTGCCACGGCGCTCGGGATTGCGGGTTGCGGGTGGGCGGCCAAGGTGGAGGCCATTTCCAGGCTTGATGGGTCGCGGGCCGCCTACCGCGCCTGCATCGACCAAAACAAAAATAGCCCGTCGCACTGTGAAACTGAGCGCAAAACCTATCAGGCAGACTTGGCCGACGCCGGGCGACCGCGCGGCTTTTTCACCTGGTGGCCTTGGTTCTAGCTGTTTTCGATAGGCTTCCAGGATCGGTGATTATCGGGCGAGCGGCCGGGAGGCGCTCACCGGGGAGACCGTTGGCGAGACCCAGCTCGAAAATAGAATCGCGATCGTTCCGGCGGAAGGGTGCGTGAGGAGGCGGTGCCGGCAGCGGAATTGCGGACAAATTCCATCTGCCGATGCGAGCGCGCGAAGGCCACTCGACTGCTTGAGGGGAGTGACGCAACAACGCGAGTCGTTAGCGCGGCCGGCGAGTGCGGCAAAAATCATCGGCCAATTCGGAGCCCTGCGAGCCAGCGCTCGCAAGCGGAAGACAGAGCTGGGCGCTTTCCGGCCGCCGGATTGGCGAGCGCCCCCGTCTCATCGAAGGCCTGCGGTCGCGGCCGCGATGGACAACCCAGGGCGGCATGCGAGCGATGCTCGCCTCGATCATGTCTGCCTCCGCTTCGAGCTCGTGGGCGCAGGACTCCACGGCCGCGATGACGCGAAGGTCGAAGAACGACCTTGCCAGGATCCGATAACGAGCGGCCGTTGCCCGGAGCTTGGCGGCCTCATTCAACGACGGCTTGGCGAGTGTTGCGGGCTCGCGCGTGTCTTGCCCGGCGCTTAGAGACACAGGCGAGCCTTCGATCCGATTCGTCATCGATACCTCCTCTAAGCCCCTCTCGCGAACGATGAATTCCGGTAGTTGATGAATTCCGGTAGTTAATGAAACCTTACGCAGGCTGAGACAATTTTAGGACCGGGATTTGTGCAGGCGAGTCCTGCGGAATCCGCATCGCGCGTCGCACGATCCGCACGGCAATGCCGCTCCCCGGAATAGGTGGGCGCGCGAAATTTATTCGCGGCCTAATGTCACAGCTCCTTGCGGCTGCCACGGCGCCGTGACGATCACGCCTTCGCGATTGCGAAGACGAAATCGTCGAGTGTTTTCTAAGTAGGTAATCCAACTGAACCATCGCGCCGTATCGTCGTCGGCGGAATCGTTAACGGCGAAAGCGAATGATCTCTGTACGAATGACCCGCGCGGCACACGCGGCGAGCCGTGGTGCTGCACTCGACTTTGTGCTTTGTTGTTCGCCGCAGCTTTTTGGGGAAAGCTTGCGATGCGGACTTCCTATTTCCACAAGACGAGCACCGGACGCGCTGTGCCGGACGATGAGCCAGGCATCGAGGAGGAGATCGAGCTCCTCGTCAAGAAGCATGGCGACAACGCCGATATCGTCGCCGCGCATAACGCCGACGAGCTGTTTCGCAAAGGGGATGTCCTCGGCGGCAGGCGGTGGTTAGCGATATTCCGCAAGCTTGCGATGGCGAACCTGGACGAAGAAGACGAGACCGGCACCGTTTGACGGGGGAGAAATAGGGTCAGACAGGTTTTCCGCTTAGCTAGGGACCCTGATCGAGCTCGGGAAAACGTGTCTGACCCTATTTCTTCCTATTTCTCCCGCGCTGTTATTTCTCCCCGGCCGTGGCGGATGAGAGTGTCCAGAAATCTTTGCTGTAATGCCGTGGGACGCCAATTGGCGCGCGTCGCCACGCCATAGGTGCGGCGCGGAAGGCGAAGCTTCGTGGAGGCGATCCGCAACACGCCGAGCTTTTCCTCGAGCAGCGCCTCGTGTCGCGTCAGCAAGGTCAGACGGTCGCTTGTCGTGAGGAGCGAACGGATGAGGCCGCGCGAAGCCGTCAAGACGCGCGCGGTCGGGCGTTTCTTCGCCGATGCGAACAAGCGTTCGAAGGCGAGATAACGCGGCGTGCTGGGGCCGGGCACGATCCAGTCGTAATCGGCAAGCTCGTCGCGGCCGACATCGGCAAACGCGCTCAAAGGATGATTCGGACGCATGACGATGACATAGCGCTCGTCGAACAGCATCGTCTCGGTGACGTCGGTTGCCCAATCGGGCCGCCTCAAGACGCTGAACAGGAAATCGATGTTGCCGGCGCGCAAATGATCGAGGAGCTGTTCATAAGGTTCCTCGACAATGTGCACGCCAGCACCTCGCGCTCCTGACAGAAACTCGTCGATCGCACGTGCGAGAATAAAGGACCCCGACGTCGCCAAGGTGCCGATCGCGATGCGCGAGGTGACGATGCCCTGCCGGGCAGCGATCTCGTCCGCCGCGTAATCGAGCTCGCGCATCGCGAGCTTGAATTGCCGTGCGAGCTCCGCCCCCTGTTCGGTCGTCGTAATGCCCCGTGGGCCACGGTGATAGATGGAGCGCCGCAATATCCGTTCGAGCTCGCGTGCGGCGCGATGGAGCGAAGGCTGCGACACCTTGATGGCCCGTGCCGCCTGATCGAAGGACATGTTCTCGGAGACGGCGATAAGACAGCGGATATGCGTGGCGGTGATCTTTCCGCTCAGGGTCTCGATATCGGCAGACTCGGGCACTTGGTGGCTCGTGAGCAATTGCCCCAAGCCTTGCTTCATGAAATCGAACAAGCGCTCGCTGCGAGCAAGGAGCAGCTTGCCGAAATCCGTGAGATAGGAACCGCGGCGGCCGCGCTCGAACAGCGACACGCCGAACCGGCTCTCGAGCGAAGCAATCGCTTGCGTCACGGCGGGCTGGGAAAGCGCGACTGAGGTTGCCGCGCGGCCGATGCTCTTATGCCGGGCAACAGCCTCGAACACACGCAACTGCCGAAGGCTGGGGAGATGCTGCCGGGGCTTCATCGTAGATTGGTTATAGCAAGTACTTATGCCTGAGGACGAGGTTCCTATTAGACCGCTCGAGGCTTCATGCCTAGAACGAAGCCCCGTCTTTCGATGACGTCACGATGATCCGCCGAGCGTCAGTGCGTTTGCTTGCAGGGCCGGCGCCCTTCATCGCCTGGTGGCGCACCTCCGGGTCCGCGCAAAGCGCGACCCGAAGGTAAACCCCGCGCGGGCCATGACACTTTTTGGATCAGGGAGGTAAGCATCATGGGCAGATATTGGGACAGTATCGCAGCGGCCTCGATGTTCGTTTTTTGCGGAACGCTCCACGCCGCGCAGACGCCGGCCTTGACGCCGAACCTCCCTAATGTGCCCGAAGTCTACAAATTCGATTCCGGCTGGCCGAAGCCCTTGCCCAATAATTGGGTCATGGGGACGGTCACCGGCATGTCCGTCGATCAGGACGACCATATCTGGGTGCTGGACCGCCCGGGAAACACTCCGGCCGGAAAAGCCGCGGCGCCCGCCGTGCTGGAATTCGACACCGAGGGCAATCTGCTGCATTCCTGGGGCACCGAGGCTTCGGCGCCTAAAGGCGTCTGGCCGCGGCAGGTGCACACCATCTTCGTCGACCGCGCGCATAATGTCTGGCTCGCCGGCGCCGCCTCGGGCGACACGCTGCTGAAGTTCACACTCGATGGGAAGTTCTTGAGCGAGTTCGGCCATCGCGGCCCGATCGTCGAGCGGCAGGGCATGATTCAGGACAATCAGAGCAAGATCCTCTTGCTCGGCGTCTCGAGCGCGGCGCTGGATGAGGATGCGAACGAAATCTATATCGCCGACGGCTATTTGAACCGCCGTGTCATCGTGTTCGACTTGAACACCGGCGCGTTCAAGCGCGGCTGGGGCGCCTATGGCAAGCCCATCTCCGAAATCTCCAACGATCCGCAACCACCGCACGATCCAGGCGACCTGCACGCGGCGGATTTCAAATCACCCGTGCACTGCGTGCACATTTCCAATGACGGGCTCGTCTATGTCTGCGACCGCGCCGGCAATCGCGTTCAAGTGTTCACCAAGCAAGGCAAGTTCCTGAAGGAATTCCACATCGCCAACGCGACGATGGGCGGCGGCTCGGCCGGTTCGGTCGATTTCTCGAGCGATCCCGCGCAGAAAAACATTTTCGTCGCCGATCTCGTCAATGCCACCGTGTGGCAGCTCGATCGCCAGAGCGGCGAGATCGTTGGCCATATCAGCCATAAGGGCCCCAATCCCGGCGACCTCCTTGGGCCCCATGTTTCGGCCATGGATTCCAAGGGCAATGTCTATGTCGGCGAAATCGGACGAAACCCGCGCGTGCAGAAATTCCTGCCGACGCCCTAAGGTCACGCGAGGCAAAACGATGCGCAATCTGTTCGGGCTATTGACGATAGCGCTGGTGCCGGTGGCCGGCTATGCGGCCGACAATGGGCTGAAGTGGGCCTATCCCGTCGAGCCGCCGCCCGGCAACAACGCGGCGGACGCAGCGCCGCCTTCGCGGCCCGTCAACCAGGCCCTGATCGCCACGACATACACCGGGCTGCCGAAAATGCCCGACGTGGTCGCTAAGGGTAAGCCGCTCCCCTGCATGCAATGCCATCTCGCCAATGGCGGCTCGCATCCCGAATCGGCTGCCATTTCCGGCTTGTCCGTGAACTACATCGTCGAGCAGGTGCACGCGTTCCGCGACGGCGACCGCGCCGATGTCCGCACCGGCCGCATGGTCCTGGCCGCAAGAGCCATCAGCGAGAAGGAGCTCGAAGAGGCGGCGGAATATTATGCCGCGATTGGGCCCGATCGGCAGCGATGGATAAAGACGGTCGTGAGCAATGAGGTGCCGAAGGGGCCTGCTCCTTTCGGCGGCGGCGGCTTCCGCTATCACGCGCCCGAGGGCGGTAGCGAGCCGCTCCCGGAAGGCATGATCGTCGAAGCGGCGGAGAACGACGATCTCGTTCGTGCGCGCGACCAGATCGACGGCGGTTTCGTCCAATATGTCCACGCGGAGGACATGGCGCTTGGCGAGAAAGTGGCGACCGCGGGCGCATGCGGGACATGCCACGGCGCCGATTACAAGGGCGTCGGCGATGTGCCTCGGCTCGCCGGGCAACACTCGCTTTATTTGATCCGCCAGTTGAAGGACATGCAGACGGGCGCGCGCAAGGACAAGAACGTGGCGCCGATGAAGCCGATCGCCGCCAAACTATCCGACCGCGAGATCGTCGCCGTCGCGGCGTATCTCGCATCGAAGAGCCCGTAGCGTAAAGGAAGACGCGGGGATCAAGGCACCGTCGGCTGCCATGCGCCGGTGACCACGATCGCTTCGCCTTCGCCGGGCCAGGGCGGCATGGTGACGCCGATTGCGGTCAAGGGTTCGCCATCCATCGAGCGAAACTGGAAATGCGCGCCCAACGGGATGGTGAGGCAGATGCCGGGATAGACCTCGACGATGGCCGAGCGGCCGTTTTGCTCCCGCCACATCTCGCCGCGGCCGGAAAGGAAGTACCAGATCTCCTCCACGGTCCGATGCGTCATGGCTTTGGAAGTCTGATTGGGAGGAAGCGCGAAATGCGCCATTCCACCGCATTCAAGACCGAGCAGGACGCGAACCTCCGAGCCATCGGGCGCAATCGCGGTCGGCTTGTTGGGAAGGAGCTTTGTTTCGAAGCTCGTCATTGGCGGACTCCCGAAAAACAGGATCAGACGCGTTTCCCTCCTTAACCCAGGGGCGCCAACTGCGCTCGGAGAAACGTATCCGATCCTTTCTCGGGCGATGCGAAGCCGTGGACTTTGTTTTGACAAGCCGCATCTGCGGGGCGAAATTACTGCCTCGCAAGTGTGCGGAGGCTCCTCCATGGAGGACACTCCACCCGGAGCGGTTTAGGCCGCGCGTCTGGCGCGGCTAGGCTCTAATCGGTAAAACCTCGTTGCGGGATCGGCCTTCGCTTTGATTGGCGCGGAGATCTCCGGCATCGAGCTTGGGTAATGGAGATCCACCATGAAAGTCAAAGACGCGATGCACAAAGGCGTCGACTGGGTCGGTCCGGATACACCCGTCATCGAGCTCGCGAAGCTCATGCGCGAGCACGACATCGGCGCGATCCCGATCGGGGAGAACGATCAGCTGATCGGCATGGTTACCGACCGCGACGTCGTCTGCAAAGGTCTCGCGCAAGGCGAGTTCGATGCCGAGCTCACCACCGCGCGCGATATCATGACCGAAGGCATTCACTGCTGTCGCGAAGACGACGACCTCGCCAAGGCCGTGCATCACATGGAAGAGCTGAGAGTCCGCCGGCTGCCCGTCATCAACCGGAACAAGCGGATGGTCGGCATCTTGAGCTTAGGCGATGTCAGCAATTTCGCGCCGAGCGACATCTTGTCGAAATACATCAAGAGCGTTTCCTCCCATCACCATTGAAGGGGCGCCGCATAGCATCCGCCTGCAGCCAGTTACGGCTCGTGCGGTGTGAGAGTCATGAGCCGGTGTTCGTCCGGTCCGGAAACAAGCGTGATCGCGGGCGTGTCAGCGGGACTCGCCGCGAATTCGGGCGGCTTCGGTGTGTCGATGAGCGACTGGAGCTGCGGGGAGAGCGCTTTCAAGAGCTGCACGGCAAGAGCGCTGGTGAAATGATAATTCGCGGCTTCGGCGCCCGCGACATAGGCGGTCACCGTCCCGTAGAAGCGGTCGCCGATGAAGAAGACGAAGGTCGCGGTGCGATCGACGGCGCGCGATTCGATCAGCTTTTGTCCGGCTCCGAAGCTCTTGATGCGATTGTCGCCGGTTCCGGTCTTGCCGCCGACAATGAGCTGCTCGCCGTCATGCGTGACATAAGTGCCTCTCAACCGGGTGGCTGTGCCGTCGGCAACAACGGTCATCAGCACACGCCGGACCGTCCGCGCGACTTCAGGCGCGAGAATGCGTTTGGGTGCTCCGGGCTTCAGCGCCATGCCGGTCTCGTAAGGCGTGCCGGCGGCAAATTGCAGTCGCTCGATTTCCGCGGTGGGATACTCCATCCCGTCGCTCAAGATGATACCCATGAGATGCGCGAGCGCGTCGGGCCGGTCTCCCGAGCTGCCCAAGACACTCGCCAAAGACGGTACCATCGAATCGAAGGGATAGCCCTGACGGCGCCAGTCTTTGAGGATTTCGCCGAATGCCTCCTCTTCGCTCACGATGCGAATGCGCTTGTCCTGCTTCTTGGCGCTCCTGGTCTTGAACAGCCAAGTGTAGGCCTCCTGGCGCTCGTCCTGGCTCTCTTTCGCGACCTCGGCCCGGGATGCGGCGGGATGCTCTTGCAGATAGGCGGCGAGCCAGAGCTCCAAGGGATGGACGCGGGCGATGAACGCGCGGTCGACAAGCGAGTAACGCTCCGGGTCGGCGTTGGCGAACAGCTTTTCCGTTTCGCCCTCTTTGAGCGCGATCTTCGGCGCTTCCGTGCCCAAGAATTTGCGGAAGTCGGCTTCCGTGGCGTTGGGCTTCAAGGAGCGGAAAAGGATCGCGAGGCGCGATGCTTTCCCTTTCGCGCGGGCCGAGAGCAGATGCAGCATCTCGTCGGGCTTGCGGCCACGCAAATCGGCGTAGAACCGGTTGAGGTAAGTGCGTCCTTCCTCATCGGCGAAACGTCTCAAGGAATCGAGCCGCTGATCGCTTAACGGGACTGCGGCTTGCGACTTCTCGCGGGCGAGCTTCACCGTGTAATAGCTGCGGATGTCCCGCATCACCCGGATAAAGGCGAGATTGACCGAATTGGTGAGCGCCTCCTCGACGGTCGGGACTTGCCTGTCCTCGTAGCGCTCGAAGTTCTCGAACACATGGACGCCGCCGCCGGTGAAGAAGCTCTCCGCCGGATTGGCCGAATAGCGGCGCTCGAGCGCCTCATCCAGCATCGGCTGGAGGCCGTGGTCGTCGGATTGGACGAGGTAGGAGATCGCCCATCGGGTGAGCGGATCTTCGGCCTTGGCCAATTCCGGCAACAGCTCGTTGTCCGGCTTGTCGCCGTATTTTCCGTGCAGCTCGGTGACGATGTCGAGATAGGTTATCAGTGTACGGAGCTTTGCGGTCGAGCCCAAGATCAGCTTCGCGCCGGAATTGATGTCGAAGGGCTGGTCGAGGCTATCGGCGCGCACGCGCACGAAGTTGCGGTCGGCGGCCCGCTCGTAGAGCACCACGCTGTAGCTGACGCGGGACGGGTCCTCGTTGCCCAAGAGATATTTTCCGACGAGGCCTAGCGCATTGACCTCGTCGCGGCTTCCCAAATGCTCGAGCACCTCGCTTACGCGCTGCTCGCTCCCGGCATCGAGCGCGGTCTCGGCGGTCAAATCGAGCCGGTCGAGGTCATACAGGCTCGGCGTTCCCATGAGGCCCAAGAGCTCGGTCCGGATCGATGCTGCGGCCTTGCGCTCGACGAAGGAAACGGGCGCAGATGATGGCGGCTGGGGCAGGAATTTCAGCTCCGCGCGAAGTGCCGCATCGCGCAGATCCGATCCGATGACTCCGGCTTGCGCGAGCGAGCGGAGGTAAGAGTTGGCGAGCGCGTCGAGCGCCGAGCGGTCTTCGACCAGATAGTAGGAGGGCCGCCGCTGCGCGAGCAGGAGACTCAACACCTGCTTGTAGATTTCGGCTTTGCGCGCCGACATCGCGGCGTTCGAGAGGACGCGGTTCGCTTCCGTAAGATCCGTGCCGTACCAGGCCCAAAGCCCGTCGCCAATGCCGATGATCTCGCCGTAAACGGGGCGCGAGCTTAACGGCGTTGAATCGAGATAAGTCGAGATGATGCGCTGTTGGACGGGTATCGTATCCGGGCCATCGAGATAGCTGCGCGTCGAGGCGGCCATCATCTGCCGGAGCTTCTCCTCGATCGTGCGCGTGCGCCCGTCGGGGTAATGGCGGAATTTCTCGATCTGGGTCGCGAGCGTGCTCGCGCCGCCTTGACGGAGCGAGGGATCGAGCCATCCCGCGGCTTGCCCCGCCGAAGCCAGCGCAAAGCGCTTCCAATTCACCGCCGGATTCCGGTGCGGATAGGAAGGATCGAGCAGCGAACGGTCTTCGATGAAGAGAAGCGTCGAAACGACAAGCGCCGGGATCGCGCCAAAATCCGCATAGACGCGCTCAGGGTATGTCGCGCGATAGAAGGACGCGCCGGCGCGGTCCTTCAAGGTGAGCCCGGCATGCTCCTTTTCGCGATAGACGGCGTAGCCGTGATCGGCCGTGAATTTGTCGAGCTCTTCCGACCAGCTCGCCTGCTGCGTGACGACGAAGTCGTGCGCCTTCAAGGACGCAATGTGACCGGGAAGCGCACTGTAGCCGAGCCTTTTGTCCTCGGGCCCGCCTTTCGGGAATCGGATATCGCCGCTCGCGCCGGAGGCGACTGTAAAGGTCAGCCGTGCCGCCGAGCGCGCGAAGTACTGGGACTCGAAGAGCCCTGTCTGCGCTTCAACCGCGGCGCCGATACCTAGCGCAACACAGCTTAGGCCGAAACTCCACAGCACAAATCGTAAGAAACGACGCTTGCCACGCTTTTCAGTCTCACCCTCTACTGCCCACTGACGATCAATGTCAGTGGGACCCCGCAACCTACTCACGACAAACCCCTGCCTCTGCACCCCACGCGGTTAAAACGCGAACGTGCGCTCGCCGTACCCGCGCTCGCACACTCCGATGATGGAATTCCGTAGACAAATGCGCGACCGGATCGCGCTTGCTGCCCGACGATAGTAACCCAACGCGCATCATCCGCTTCCAAACTGAACTGGACCTGAACAGCACGAGTTTCGTCGTTCACATTTGTTGCCAAGGCAAAGCTTGTCAGTGCGACCCGTCGCCGCGCCCCAAAAGGGGCCGGGATGGCGGGAGTCACCCGCACAGGTAGAGAAACTTCTACGTTGCCTGGGGGCTGGCGACGGATGGCTTGCCCGCGATCAGGCCTTCGACGAGGCCGATGAGATCGGCAAAGGTGGCGGAAGCCATCTGCTCGTTGTTCTGAGGCAGCTGGATGCGGAACTTGTCTTCGATCTCGAAGACGATCTCGGCCATATCGATGCTGTCGAGGCCTATCTCGGCCAACATGGTGTCGGCGTTGAGCCCGTCCGCCTTGCCGGCGGCGTGCTTCTTGATGATCCCTTCCAACTCGGTTTGGACGCTCATGTCATCCCTTGCGGCGCGGGGCACAAAACGGCTCGCGCATTCCCCATGACGTGTCAAAACCCGAGGATTTTGAAGAGCCTTAAAAGGGAAGTCGAGTCCTTTCCGGCCCCGGTTTGTGCGCGAATCAGGCCCTAATAGCGCCGTCCGATCAGCACGCAATTGAGGCCGCCGAAGGCGAAAGAGGTCGACACCGTGATGTCGCAATCGATGGGCTCGGGCTTCAAGACCAGCGGCAGATCGCATTCGGGGTCGGGCCCGAGATAGCCCACGATCGGCGGCGCCAGGCGCTTCTCAAGGGCGACAAGCGCGACCAGGAATTCCATCGCTCCGGTCGCGCCCAGCATATGACCGTGGGACGACTTGGTCGCGATGACGCGATGCTTTGCGAGGGTGTCGCCGTAGGCAAGCCGCAGGGCGATCGATTCCGACTTGTCATTGAGCTTGGTTCCGGTGCCATGCGAGCTGATCAACATCGGCTGATCGTCGCCAATGCCGGCATCCCGATGAGCCGCGCGAATTGTTGCCGCTGCGTTCTCGGAATCGGGCTGGGTGATGTGCCGTGCATCCGCGGTCGAGCCCGCCCCCATCACTTCGGCGTAGATTGGCGCGCCGCGTCTTTTCGCGTGCTCTTCTTCTTCGAGGATGAGTGTCGCTGCGCCTTCGCCGATCACCATGCCCTTGCGGTCGATCGAGAACGGGCGGCAGGCATCGGGTGCCATGGCCTGGAGCGCCTTCCAGCCCAAGAGCGAAGCAAGCGTGAGACTGGAATCGCTTCCTCCGGTGATCACGATCGAGCCGCGTCCGGAGCGGATGTAATACATCGCTTCCGAAATGGCGTGTGCCGACGAGGCGCAGGCGCTCGAGACAGCAAGACAATGGCCGCGCACGCCCAAGAGCATCGAGAGATAGGACACCGAGGCGCTGTTCATGTAGCGCGGGATGGACATTGGGTGGATGTTGGGCAGCCTCGCATGCAGGATGCGCTGGAACGCGGCCTCGACCGTCACATTGCCGCCGCTCGCGCTGCCGTAGATGATGCCCGCGCCGGCAAGCCGCTCGCGGTCGCCGAAGAGCTTGGCGTCTTTCAAAGCCTCAAGCGTCGCAGCGGCGCCGAGATTGGCGAAGATGTCGACGCTTGCGATCTGCTTCTCGGGGAAGGTTTTCCTAAGCTCGTCGAGCGCGTTCTTGGCCACCGGCGCTGCCACGCAGTCGATGCTGAAATCTTCCGTTCCCTCGCAGTATTTGTGCACAGGCTGGATCGCGCTTTTCCCTTCGATCATCGCCGCCCAATTGGACGCGACATTGGCTCCGAGCCCCGAAACGCAGCCCATTCCGGTAACGACAACTTTTTTCACGTGCCCACCTTGTCCAATGATTCGCGCCCCGGCCAGAAGGCCGAAATCCTTAGCACATGCCCGGGACGAAGGGGCAACGGTTACTCCTGCACAGCGCTCGCTGAATGGGCCGTGAACGGCCTGCGAAGACGAGGAAAATGTGAACTTATGCCCCGCCGGCAGGTACGCGATTTTGAGCCAGGCCGAGCGGGCGAGCGTCGGTGTAAGATCGCGCGCGGACAGTTCGAGGCGGTGACGAGGTGAAGGCGCGACAGCATGCAATTTCGTTCGACCGCAATTTCGACGCTCCCTACGAACAGCTGACGGAAGTCGCTGCCAATGTCAGGCACCTGCTTGCCCACAATCCGAGCCCCTTCACTTTCAAAGGCACGGGTGTCTACGTCGTCGGCCGCGGACGCGTCGCCGTGATCGACCCCGGGCCGGACGATTCTCAGCACCTGGAATCGCTGCGGCGGGCGCTTGGCCAGGAAACGGTCACCCACATCCTCATCACCCACACCCACCGCGACCATTCGCCAGCGGCGAAAGTCTTGAAGGCATGGACGGGCGCCAAGACCTACGGTTTCGGGCCGCATGGCAGCGGGAGAGAGAGCGAAGGACCGGCGGTCGAGGAGGGCGGCGACCGCGATTTTGTTCCCGACATCGCGGTGCGCAACGGCGAGCTCATCAAAGGAGACGGCTTTGGGTTTCGTTGCATCCACACGCCGGGCCATACCTCCAACCATATGAGCTATGCGCTAGAGGGCGAGCAGGCGCTCTTCACCGGCGATCATGTCATGGGCTGGTCGACGAGCGTCGTGGCGCCGCCAGATGGCGACATGGCCTTCTACCGCGCCAGCCTGAAGAAATTGCTCGAGCGCGAGGATCGCGTCTATTGGCCCACACATGGCGGGCCCATTCGCGAACCCAAACGTTATGTCGCAGCCCTGATCGCCCATCGGGACGAGCGCGAAGCGGATATCCTCGCGGCGTTGAAAGATGGCGTGGCGACGATTCCGGCGATGGTCGAGCGGATTTACGTCGGACTCGATACGAGGCTCAAAGGCGCAGCCGCACTTTCCGTGCTGGCGCATTTGGACGAACTGATCGCGAAGCGTCTCGTCATCGCGGAGGGCGAAGCGAAGCTGTCGGGACGATTTCGCCCGTTCTAATCCTTAAACGCGCTCGCGAGCTGTGCAGTGTCGAGGAATTCGTGGAATTTCGCCACACGGCCGCCGCGGAAGGTGAAAATGTGCACCCATTCGGAGGCGAATTTCCGTCCGTTCTTTTTCATCGTCATGGCGTAGTAGCCAAGCACGAACACCTTGTCGCGGTCGGCATAGAAATCGCGCGGCGAGAACTCGGAAAACTCCAGATGGTCTCGGACCGTCTTGAAGAAGTCCTGTGCGGCGGCCATTCCCTTGCGTTTTCCCAGCGCGGGAAAATCTTCCGGACGTCCCGTCGAGTGCCACTCGACATCGGGTGTGAGAACGGAGAGCACCGCTTCGATATCGCCCCGCGCATAGGCGGCGTACGCGCCTTGCACCACCGCAATGTTGGCTTCGCTCATCGTCCGTCTCCTTAAGGCCCGGAAATGCGAGCGTAGCACCGAATGGCTTGAGCGTCTCAGTGGCAACCCTTATGCGCCCCACGCGTTGACCAGACGAGACTTTCATCCGGAGCTCAGCCATGAACGTGATGGCAAAGACCGAACCGTTTGCGCTTGCCTCGCTTCCTTATGATGAAGGGGCGCTGGCGCCGACGATTTCCGCGCAGACCATGCGCTTCCACCACGGCAAGCATCACAAAGCCTATGTGGACAAGCTGAACGAGCTGGTCGCGGGCACGGAGTTCGGGCGCATGCAGCTCGAAGACATCGTGAAGGCAACGTTTCACGCGACCGATCACAAGAAACAGCAGATATTCAACAATTCGGCGCAAGACTGGAACCACACATTCTTCTGGGCCTGCCTGACGCCGAAAGGCGGAAAGCCGAAAGGGACGCTTCTCTCGGCGCTCGAACGAGATCTCGGCGGCTATGATGCCTTCAAGAAGAAATTCGCCGAAGAGGGCGCCGAGCAGTTCGGCAGTGGCTGGGTCTGGCTGGTCGCAGACAAGGGCAAGCTCGCGATCAAGAATACTCCCGACGCGGTGACGCCGATGGCCGAGGGGCTGAAATGCCTGCTCACGATCGATGTCTGGGAGCACGCCTATTATCTCGATTACCAGAATCGCCGGCCGGATTTCTTACAGGCGGTGATCGACAGGCTGCTCAATTGGGACTTCGCGGTGCAGAATTACGAACGAACGGGGTAAGAGGAGCGATTCCCTCGGGGCGCAAAGCGCTTTAGTCTGCGCTGGACGATTCACCGGCGAGCGCCCTGTTGCGGTGTTTTTATCATCCTGAAAGAGACGCGGTCGGCAACTGCAAGCACTGCTACCGCGGCCTGTGCGCGGCTTGTGCGTCCGAGCGCGAGGGCGGCCTTGCCTGCCGCGGCCGCCACGAAGCCGACGTCGATGCGACGAGCGCACTCATCGCCCGGAACATCCAGGTGGTGAGCGGTTCGCTATGGCCGATGCTCTTGCGGGTCGCCGTCTATTGGAGCGTGTCGGCGGGTCTCGTCTATTATGCCACGACGCAATTCATTTCCGGCCTGCGTTTCTTGTTCCTCGCATTGGCCGCTATTACCTTTATCGCCGGACTTGGCTCGGCGCGCCTCCTCACGCGGCCGCGAGCCAAGAAAAGCGATTAGCATTTTGGACCAAAGGAGGCCTTATGGCCGACTGCTTCATCTATGACGCCGTCCGCACGCCGCGCGGACGCGGGAAAAAAGACGGTTCCCTACACGAAGTCACTGCGCTCGAGCTTGCCACCCAATCTTTGCGCGCGATCCGCGACCGCAATCATTTGGACACGGCCGAGCTCGACGATGTGATCTTGGGCTGCGTCGACCCCGTGGGCGAGCAGGGGGCCGACATCGCCCGAGCCGCGGTCTTGAAAGCGGGCTACGACCAAACCGTCCCGGGCGTCCAGATCAACCGCTTCTGCGCCTCGGGGCTCGAGGCCTGCAACATGGCGGCGGGATCCATCATGTCCGGCCAGTCCGATCTCGCCATCGGCGGCGGCGTGGAAGCGATGAGCCGCGTCGCCATCGGGTCTTCGGGCGGGGCTTGGCCGGAAGATCCTTCCATTGCCGTTCCGGCCTATTTCGTGCCGCAGGGGATCTCGGCCGACTTGATTGCGACTCTCGACGGTTTCTCGCGCGATGACGTCGATGCCTTTGCGGTGGAGAGCCAGAAGCGTGCGGCGAACGCCTGGAGTAAGAGTTATTTCAAGCACTCCATCGTTCCGGTGAAGGACCTGCTCGGGCTCACGATCCTCGATCGCGACGAGCATATGCGGCCCGAGACGACCATGCAGTCGCTCGCTTCCTTGAAGCCGGCCTTTGCCGAGTTCGGTGCGCTTGGTTTCGACTCCGTCGCTATCCAGCGCTATCCGCAGGTCGAGGCGATGAATCACGTTCATCATGCGGGAAATTCGTCCGGCATCGTCGACGGCGCGGCCGCAGTCCTCGTGGGGAACAAGGAGACGGGAAAAGCGCTCGGTCTCAAAGCCCGTGCGCGCGTGAAAGCCTTCGCCTCCATCGGATCGGAACCTTGCATAATGCTCACTGCGCCGGCCGATGTTTCGCGAAAAGTCTTGAAGCGCGCCGGTATGGAGAAGGACGACATCGATCTCTACGAGATCAACGAGGCTTTCGCCTCGGTCGTAATGCGCTTCATGCGGGAGCTGAAGGTCGAGCACGCGAAGCTCAACGTGAACGGCGGCGCGATCGCATTGGGGCATCCTTTGGGCGCGACCGGCGCGATGATCTTAGGAACGGTCTTGGACGAGCTCGAGCGGCGCAATCTCAACACCGCCCTCGTCACGCTTTGCATCGGCGCCGGCATGGGCACGGCAACCATCATCGAAAGAGTCTGAACGCCATGGAGCTCACGAATTTCAAATGGGATCAGGATGCGGACGGCATCGTCACGCTTCACTGGGACATGCCGAACCGGACCTTGAACGTGCTCTCCATGTCGGCGGTGGCCGAGCTTAGCCAAGTGGCGGACAAGCTCACATCCGATGCGGCGATCAAGGGCCTCGTCATCACCAGCGGAAAACCCAACGGATTCTGCGCCGGGGCCGATCTTGACGAGATGGGAAACTTTGCCGGCGCCGAGACGCCGGAAGCGGCCAAAACGGCCTTTGACGTCATGATGAACATTCATCGCACGTTCCGGAAATTCGAGACGAGCGGGAAGCCGGTCGCGGCGGCGATCAACGGCACCGCCTTGGGCGGCGGGCTCGAGGTCGCGCTCGCCTGCCACTATCGCGTCATCGCGGACGATCCCAAGATCCGCATCGGCTTTCCGGAAGGGCAAGTGGGCCTCATCCCCGGCGCGGGCGGAACGCAGAGGCTGCCGCGGATGATCGGTGCCATGGCGGCTCTTCCCATCATGCTGGAATCGCGGAGGCTCGATCCCGCGGCCGCGGCGGGGATGGGCATCGTGCACAAGATTGTCCCCCCTGCCGATCTCATCAGGCTCGCCAAGGACTGGATCAAGGCCTATCCCGGCGCGACGCAGCCTTGGGACAAGAAGGAGTATCGTATCCCGGGCGGCGGGCCTTTCTCCGCTTCGGGCGCGCAAGTCTTCACCGTCGGCAACGCTATGCTGCGGCAGAAGACCTACGACAATTACCCGGCCATGCGCTTCATGATGTCGGCGGTGTATGAGGGTTTGCTCGTCGACATCGACACCGCCTTGAAGATCGAGGCGCGCTATTTCGTGAAGGTGCTGACAAGCCCGATCGCGAAGAACATGATCCGCTCGCTGTTCCAGTCGATGCAGGAGCTCGGCAAGGGCGCTCGCCGGCCGGCGAAGGAACCGCCGGTGGAGGTGAACCGGCTCGGAGTCCTTGGTGCAGGCGTCATGGGCGCCGGCATCGCCTACGTTTCCGCCGTCGCGGGTATCGATGTCACCCTCATTGACACGACGCTCGAGCGCGCCAATGCGGGCAAGGACCACGCTTCGAAACTTTTGGATCATGAGATCTCGCGCGGTCGCACCACGCCCGAGAACAAGACGGCGGTGCTTTCGCGCATCCATCCGACGCCGGATTTCGGCGAACTGAAAGATGTCGACCTCGTGATCGAGGCTGTGTTCGAGGAGCGTCAGGTCAAGGCCGAGGCTACAAGAAAGACCGAAGCCGTCATCGGGGAGAACGCGATTTTCGGCTCCAATACGTCGACGCTCCCGATCACAGGCCTCGCCGAAGCTTCCAAACGGCCGCAGAGCTTCATCGGCATTCACTTCTTCTCGCCAGTCGAGCGGATGATGCTGGTGGAGATCATTTTGGGGAAACAGTCGGGCCCGAGGGCGCTCGCGACCGCGATCGATTACGTGCGGAAGATTCGCAAGACTCCCATCGTCGTGAACGATCACCGCGGCTTCTACACTTCGCGCTGCTTCTCCACCTACACGATCGAAGGTCTCTTGATGGTGACGGAGAAGATCGCGCCGGCGCTCATCGAGAATGTCGGACGGATGTCGGGGATGCCGATGGGACCCCTGGAGGTCACGGACTCGATCGGCATCGACACAGCGCTCAAAATCACGCGGCAATACCGCAAGGAAGTATCGAAGTCGGACAAACCCGATCCAACCGAGGAGATCATGGCTTGGATCGTAGAGACCTGCGGGCGGCCCGGAGTGAAGGCCGGCAAGGGCTTCTACGAGTATGAAGGCGGGCGCAAAAAGCGCTTATGGCTGGGCTTTCTCGATCGCGCCGCAGGCCAGTGGCGAACGGACACCGCCCCGAAAGAGCTCGAAGAGAGGTTCTTGACCGTCCAGGCGCTCGAAGCCGCGCGCTGCTTCGAAGATGGCGTGATCACGGATCCGCGTGACGCCGATGTCGGCGCCATCCTCGGCTGGGGGTTTGCACCCTATACCGGAGGGCCGATCTCGATGATCGACACGATGGGTGCCGCCGCCTTCGTCAAGCGTTGCGAGGCGTTGGCGGCGAAACATGGCGAGCGTTTCACGCCCAACAAACTCCTGAAAGACATGGCGACAAAGGGCGAGACGTTCTATCGCCGCTTCGAACCAGGGAAAAAGGCCGCTTAAGCGGGCGATTTCCGGCCGAATATCGCGGCAACGAGACGGGCGATCCAGCCCGCTCTCGAGCTCTTGCTCGAAGGGCTGAGCGGTTCATCCACTGCCCTGTCGCCGTAACGGCCCGCTACCAGACGCGCCAACAACATGGTGGCCTCCTCATACGCAGGAAGTGCGTCGTATACGGATTATACGCTCATCCGCGAATCACGTGCAAGAATCTGCGTACGCAACCGACGGTAAACGCGCAAAAGTAAACAAGGTCTGAGTGCGGACGAATTCAGTTGGCCAATGCGAGCCGTCAGAAAAACGTCACAAACGCGGCGGGCCAGCGAGCGGACGGCAGTCGGTATGTCCCGCCGCCCAGCCAGCGCGATAGTCCTTGTCGGAGGAAAAGAGCATGTTGTTGCGCTTTGCGGGCATCGGCACGCTCGAACTCTCCGCCGTGCCCGTCGCACAGCCGTCGGCGTAGCCCGTCTGATAGGTCGGCGAGTCCTTGTTGGCCATGTTCATATCCGTGGCACAAGCGGAGAGCACCAAAACCGCGGGCACTAGAGATAGCTGGCGCATCGGTCGCCTCATGCGCGAATAGCCCTTCTAGATATAGGGTCTGACGCGCGTGACACGAAGGGGCAAGAAAATCGCAGCCCGCGAACCCAAGAGCCGTCGGGGGGGAGGAGAGGGGGACGGGCTCAGAGGAGTCGCGGGCTGCACCAAGCGCGAGGGGAGAGATTTGTCTCGAGCCTGGGGAACGCCTTAGCTGGTGCGACCGGGCCGGCTGTCGCCGTCCTCCAGCTTCAATTCATCTCTGACGCGAACGAGGCGGGTGAGCGTTTCAGTGCGGACGGCGTCGAGCACGAGAGCGGAGGGATCGTTGGATCCGCGCGCGAACCCGTGACCGGGCTCGCGCGGGACCAGCACCGCCACCACCGTAAACCAGAAGGCCGCCCGCAAAAGAAACATCCTGCCCCCGCAGTTCGTGTGTGGCCTGAAGCTTGGACCCTGTCCTTTGCGAAGCCTTGAACGCGACCACTAAAACTTGAGGGATCGACGTTTCCGGGCCCGCTAACGAGGAAGCTCGTTTCGGCTGCGTTTCCCCAATGCTTACGCTTTGAACTCAATCGAGTTCGCGTTTGAAAAAAATACCGGACGATTTTTCCGAAAGATTGTGACCAATTTGAGCGATCGGTTCCCGTCGGGGAACTTCGTGCTGGAAAAGGAACCGGAATCTCGCCGAGTTCCCGCGGAGGTGGAAATCTGCCTTGGTCCGGATTCGTTGAAGGTTCGTTAAGCATCGCCTGCCAGCATCCGGCGTGAAGCGTCGGCGAATCCGGGACAGCAGCCGGAGCCAGCGCGCGCATGCGGAGCTAAGTCTTTGATACGTCATCAGATTTCACAAGACCGGATAGCCTCCGCGCGCACCCGTTTTATCCGTACCCAGAGCATCAAGGGCGGCATCGGGCTCGCGCTTGCGCTGGGCTATCTCCTCCTCGTCGGCGGACCGGATGTCGCGGAAGGGGTCGCGTTCGTTCTTCTGATCGCGCCGATCGGGCTCGCGCTTGTTGCGCGCAGCTCTGTTGCGATCGAATGCCTGGAGGCGGCATCCCTTGTGCTCTTTGCCGGGCTGCCCACGGTGTTGAGCGTGTTTACCGGTGGTCTCGCGTCTCCCTTCCTGATCTGGCTCGTGCTGGTGCCGTTCGAAGGCGCGCTTGCGGGCGGGCGGAAGATGGTGCTCTTTGCGGGCGTCGCCGCGGTCTTGGGTCTCATGGGGATCGTAAGCCTTGAGGCCTCCCAGCTCTTGCCGGTCTCGCGGCTCGACGAAACCGACGCGCGCTGGCTCGCGATCTCGCTTCTCGTCGCCGTGGGTCAGGCTTCACTGATGGCGATTGCCGCAAAAGAGCGGAATCTCGCTGCCGATGCGGCGGTCGAAGCTGGCGAAGTCCGCTATCGGTTTCTCGCCGAGAACGCGCTCGACTTGATCACGCTTCATTCCCCCGACGGCCGCCTCCGCTTCGCCAGCCCCGCGTCGGAAGCGCTGCTTGGCTACGAGCCGCGCGAGCTTACCGGGGCGACTCTTGCCGAGCTTGCCCATGTCGAGGATCGGCCGCTGATCGCGTCCGTCTTGGAGCGCGCCAATGCCGGCGAGGTGGTGAGCGCGGAGCTGAGGCTCAAGACGCGGTCGGGCCGCTACGTCTGGAGCGAATTCCGCTGCCGTCTCGCAGGATATGCCGGCACCTCTTGCGATATCGTCGCGGTGACGCGCGACATCACCGAAAGGAAGGCGCATGAGCGCGAGCTGATCGCGGCCCGCGATCTTGCCGAGGACGCGAGCCGCGCCAAATCCCGGTTCCTCGCCAACATGAGCCACGAGCTGCGTACGCCTTTGAACGCCATTCTCGGCTTCTCCGAGGTGATGACGCACGAGATCTTCGGGCCCGTCGGCGTGCCGCGTTATCGCGAATATGCGCGCCTCATCCACGAAAGCGGCTCGCACCTCTTAGGGCTGATCAATGCCGTGCTAGACATGTCCAAGATCGAGGCCGGCCGCTACACGCTCAGGCCCGAAGTTTTCGATCTCGAGGAGACCGTTGGCCTTGCGGTCGGGTTCGTCCGGCTTCAGGCGGAGCACGCACGGGTAAACCTTGCCTGCGCCATTTCCGCCGAGGCACGCTACGTTCGCGCGGACAAGCGCGCGCTTCTGCAGATGCTGATCAATCTTCTCTCGAACGGGGTGAAGTTCACGCCCGGCGGCGGGACGGTGTCGGTGACCGCGGTGAACCGGCCGTCCGGGCTCGAGATCAGCGTCACCGATACCGGAATTGGGATCGCACCCGCCGACCTCAACCGCCTGGGCAAGCCCTTTGAACAGATCGAAAGCGAGTACACCAAGGTGAAGGAAGGAACGGGGTTGGGCCTTGCGCTCGTCCGCGGTCTTGTCCACCTCCATGGCGGCACGATGACGATGGAATCCGTGGTCGGCGAAGGCACCACGGTACGCATCCTACTGCCGCAGGATGCGGAAATCGCAAATCAGAAATCGGAAGTCAGAAATTCGAGGTCGGAAATCAGAGTAGGTTAGTGTACTTCTGAGTTCCGATCTCTGATTTCCGACTTCTGATTTCTGACGGTGTTACGCCTCAAAAGCGCGATCTATGTGCAAGCCGTGATCCGCCGAGCCGAATCGGCGGGCGCGAACGCCTATCTCGTGCGCCGCGGTGCCGAGGAGGCGGGCGCGGTGTTCATGAAGCTCAATCGGCTCGACGGCACCTGCGCGGTCTTGAGTCCTGCGCGGCGCGGCGAGGAGCGGGTGTGGACGCGCCCGTTGGGGGATGGGGCTTCCGAGGCCGAAGCGGCGGAGTATTTTGCCAAGCAGCTGCGCTTCGATCCGGACATCTGGATTCTCGAGATCGAGGACCGCGAAGGCCGCGCCTTCGTGGATGAACCGATCGTGTGATAGACGGGAACGTCGCGGTCTCCGGCTGATTCCATGTGGCCTCAACTGCAAAGCGCCTTCGGGCTTGGCGTGCTGGTGCTCATCGCCTGGGGCTTGTCCGAGAACCGGCGTGCGGCTCTCTCCTGGCGGCTGATCGTGGCGGCCGTCGCGCTCCAGATCGGGATCGCGCTTCTCTTGCTCGAAGTGCCGCCGGCGCGCGCCGCGCTCTATTCGCTGAATGCCGTCGTCGACGCATTGACGCAGGCGACGCAGGCAGGCACCTCGTTCGTGTTCGGCTATGTCGGCGGAGGCGCAGCACCTTTCGACGTCACCAAGCCGATGAACGCCTACAGCCTCGCGTTCCAGGCGCTGCCGTTGATTCTCGTCATGTCGGCGCTGTCCGCGCTCTTATGGCATTGGCGCGTGCTTCCGGTGATCGTGAAGGGTTTCGCCTGGATTCTCCAGCGCGCGCTGTTCATCGGCGGCGCGGTGGGACTGGGCGCCGCCGCAACGATCTTCCTCGGCATGATCGAAGCCCCGCTCCTGATCCGGCCATACCTCATCAAGCTCACGCGCGCCGAGCTGTTCATGCTGTTCACTGTGGGTCTATCGACTGTCGCCGGCACGGTGATGGTGCTCTACGCCACCGTGCTCGAGCCTGTGGTGCCGGGTGCACTCGGACACATCCTTGTCGCCTCGATGATCTCGCTTCCATCGGCCATTCTGACCGCGCGGCTGATGGTGCCCGGCATGAGCACAACGTCGGCGGAGACCCACATGGCGGTCCAATATCGCTCTGCCATGGACGCGATCGCCAAAGGCACCGAGGACGGCATGAAGCTCTATCTCGGCATCGTCGCCATGCTGATCGTGATGGTGGCCCTTGTCGCGCTCGCCGACATTGTCGTCGGACATTTGCCTTCAGTCGGCGGCGCGCCTTTGAGCGTCGAGCGCGTCTTCGGCTGGCTGTTTGCGCCTCTGGTCTGGCTGTACGGCATTCCGGCGAGCGAAGCGGCGAATGCGGGTGCGCTTCTAGGCACCAAGACGATCTTGAACGAGTTCATCGCCTACCTGAAGCTCGCCGCTTTGCCGGACGGGGTTTTGGGTCCGCGCTCGCGCCTCATCATGCTCTATGCGATGTGCGGCTTCGCCAATTTCGGTTCGGTCGGGATCATGATCGCAGGCATCTCCGGCATGGTGCCCGAGCGCCGTCACGAGGTCGTCGAGCTTGCCTTGCGCGCGCTCGTCTCCGGTACGATCGCATCGGGCATGACGGGCTGCGTGGTGGGAATGATGTCCCCGGCTTAATTTGCTTCCGTGACGTCCAGCGTGATGGCGAGTTCCGGGTCGCCGGTGCCGCCGGCGAAGGACTGCGCGATCAGCGACATGCCGTTCGACATCTCGAGCTCGAGCGAGAAGCCAGGAATCTCCGCCGCGACGATCCAGTCGAGACTGTCGGACGGGTCCTTGCCGTCGCCGTCATACATGACCTTGAAATCCGCCCGCGGGAAACAGGCTCGCAATTCCAAAGCGGAGCGCGCGAAGACGCGGTTGGCGGCGTCGAGGGTTTTTGCGGACCCGAGCGTGCAGGAATATTTCGCGGGCAGCTCCGCCGAGCCGGCTTTCGAACGAATGAACAGCGTGCACTCCGAGCCGCCGGGCGGGAGCAAGCTCCCGAAGAACACCTCATTGTGAAACACGGCCGGATTCCGCGCTTCGCCCCGCAAGGCCACGAAGCCGTCGCCTTTGGCCGCGATCACCTTCTGCACGAAATCGCACAGCGGGCGCGTCTCGCCTGCGCGCGCGCCGCCGCCGAGCGAGACCGCCGCCGAAAGCCCGAGCATGATGACCTTGCGCATGCGCGAACCATGCGGCGGCACGCATTCAGGGTCAACCGGCGCTTGCCCCTTGCGGGCCGGTTGTGGTCATCGTTTCCGCATGCCTCGCCAGGAATCCCTGAACAACCTGCTCGCCGAAATCCGCGCCTGCCGGATTTGCGAGAAACATCTTGCCGACGGGGTGCGGCCTGTCTTGCGGGTAAGCAAGACCGCGAAAGTCTGCATCGCCGGCCAGGCGCCGGGCTTGCGCGTTCACAAGACCGGCATCCCGTATAACGACGCCTCGGGCGACCGGCTGCGGGGCTGGCTCGCGATGGACCGCGAGGTCTTTTACGACGAGGCGCGCGTCGCTATCGTGCCCATGGGCTTCTGCTTCCCTGGCTATGACGAGCTGGGCGCAGATAAGCCGCCCAGGCCCGAATGCGTCAAAACCTGGCACGACCGGCTGTTCGCAACCCTCCCGCAATTCAAGCTCATCCTTGCCATTGGAACTTATGCTCAGCGATATCATTTGCATGGCATGGCGCAAAAACGCATGCGTGACACGGTCGAGGCTTGGCGAGACTATGGCCCTTTGGTAATTCCGCTGCCGCATCCCTCGTGGCGCAACAACAGCTGGTTGAAAAAGAATCCGTGGTTCGAATTGGAGCTCATCCCCGAACTTCGCCGGCGCGTGAAAGACGCGGTTTCCTAGGCACCCTGATGCTTGCGTTTCTTGCGCTCACCGCCTGTGCGCCGAAGATCGCGGAGCAGGGCCTCGAGATGCGTATGCCCGCGATCGAGAAGGGCTCTGGCACGGGCGTTGCTGCCGATCGCTACCTCACCCGCGACGGACTGAAGCTCGGGCTCATGCACTGGGACGCGGCCATGCCGACCGCGGCGATCGTTGCGGTGCATGGCATGAGCGATTACTCGAACGCCTTTGCCATGCCCGCGCCCTATTGGGCCGAACGCGGGATCTCGACCTACGCTTACGATCAGCGCGGCTTCGGCCGCTCGCCGAATTTGGGTGTTTGGGGCGGCAACGACGTGATGTGCCGCGATCTCTCCGATTTCGTCGAGGTCGTGCGTGCGCGCCATCCTGGAGTTCCCGTTTATGTGCTGGGCGAAAGCATGGGAGGAGCGGTGGCGATGACGGCGTTCGCCTCGAAGAGCCCGCCCAACGCCGACGGCCTTATCCTCGTCGCACCCGCGGTCTGGAGCCGGGAAACTATGCCGCTCTCCTATCGCGTCGCGCTGTGGTCGGTGTCGCACAGCTTCCGCTGGTGGTCCTTGTCGGGATCGGGCTTGAAGATCGTCCCCAGCGACAACATCGAGATGCTGCGCGCGTTCTCGCGCGATCCTCTCGTCCAGAAGACGGCGCGAGCGGATGCGATCTACGGTCTCGTCTCCATCATGGACTCGGCTTACAACGCGCCGCCGCGGCTGAACGGAGAGCCGCTCATGCTGCTCTACGGCAGCAACGACCAGATTATCCCGAAGGGCCCGACCGAGACGGTGATCGAGGAGCTGGGCGCGAAAGCAACGGTGAAGAACTATCCCAAGGGCTACCACATGCTCTTGCGCGATCTGGACGGGAAGACGCGCTGGACCGACATCGCCAACTGGGTCGACGCGCAGTCGCGCCGCAGAATGGGCCCCGCGATGGCCGGCGCCGCCATGGCGGCCGAGTGACGCGCAGGCCGATTGCGCTTAAAGTTACCCAAAATTTTCGGGAGGGATCGATGAAGGCAACACTCGCCGTTGCGTTTGCGGCGTTGCTCGCTACGCCGGCGCTCGCCGCCGATAAGGGCGCGCTCGAGATTGCGAGCCAGGGTTATCTCTTTGCCGGCGGGACATATGTCGACGGCAAGGACGGCAAATACATGGTCGGCCAAGCCTATGTCGAATATCAGATCCCCAAGAACCGCACCCATCCTTATCCAATCGTGATGATCGAAGGCGGCGGGCAGAGCGGCTCGAATTTCACCGGCACGCCGGATGGCCGCGAGGGCTGGGCGCAGTATTTCTTGAAATCGGGCTACGCGGTCTATGTTGTCGACCAGCCTGGCCGCGGGCGCTCGGCGCTTGCGCAAGGCTACGGGCAGACGATCCAGCGGCCGACGAGCTGGGTGCAGCAGCAGTTCACCGCGCCGGAAAAGTCCAATCTGTGGCCGCAGGCGAAGCTGCACACCCAGTGGCCGGGCAGCGGTCTTGTGGGCGATCCGGTGTTCGATCAGTTCTATGCTCAGCAATTGCAGGCGATCGAGAGCTTCCCGAAGCAGCAGGAGCTCAATCGCGATGCGGGCGCGGCACTCTTGGACAAGATCGGGCCGGCCATCCTGCTCACTCATTCGCAGTCGGGCGCCTTCGGTTGGCCGATTGCGGATGCGCGGCCCAACCTCGTCAAAGCGATCGTTGCGGTCGAGCCGTCTGGCCCGCCGGTGCATGATGCGGCCTTCAAGGGCGCGCCGACCTGGTTCGACGACGGCCCGTTGTCGAAGCCCTGGGGCATCGCGGCGGTGCCGCTCAGCTATGACGGCGTCTCGGACGCGTCGCAACTTTCTTTCATGCCGCAGGAGAAAGCGGACTCACCCGATTTCGTGCGCTGCTGGCGGCAGAAGGAGCCCGCGCACCAGCTCACGAAACTAAAAGCCATTCCCGTTGTGATCATCTCGTCTGAGGCGAGTTATCACGCGTCCTACGATCACTGCACCGCGCAATATTTGGCGCAGGCCGGTGTAAAGAACACCTTCATCCGCCTGGCCGACCGCGGCATCAAGGGCAACGGCCACATGATGATGCTGGAGAAGAACAATCTCTCCATCGCCGCGGTGATGGCGGACTGGTTAAAGGCCGTACACTAACGTTCTTCGCCATGAATCCGCCGCGATCCGTGAGATAATCGCCGGGCTGATTCTGTCCGGAGGAAAATCGGATGTTGAAGCGAGTACCGGCTGCGTTTGCCATGGCCGCGCTTTGCGTGACGTTGATCGCTCCTCAGGCACGAGCGAACCCGGCAACCGAAACGTTCATCCAGCAGAATTTCGACAAGGGCTATCAGATCCTGAACAACATGGCGCTGTCGGACGCCGACCGGCGGCGGCAGTTTCGCGATTTGCTTTTGGAACTCGCCGCCACGCGGCGCATCGCGCTGTTCACGCTTGGAACCTACGCCATGGGTGCGGCGCCTACCGCTGTCGACGATTATGTCGAGGCCTTCAAGAAATACAGCATCGCGGTCTACGAACGGGGATTGAACCGCTACGAGGGCCAAGCCCTGAAAGTGACCGGATCGACGGACCGCGCCGCCGACGATTCCGTGGTGCAGGCGGAAATCACGAGTCCGAACGAAGCGAGCAAGCGGCCGGTGAAATTGGGATTCCGGGTGCGCAAGAGCGAAACCGGCGCGCCGACGATTACCGACCTTTTGCTCGACGGCGTATCGCTCGCGACGACCGAGCGCGACGAATTCACGTCGTACCTCAAGTCGCACGACGGCAGCATCCCGGAGCTCACCAAGCGACTCGTCACAATGGCGGAAAACCCGCAAGCGCCGAACTAAACACTCGATCCTGCCATTCCCCCTCTCCCTAGCCCTCTCCCCCTGTGGGGGAGAGGGGACTGCGAGTTCAATCCCCTCGCCCCCGAAGGGGGAGAGGTCGCGAGCGATGAGCGAAGCGACATCGCGAGCGGGGGAGGGGATGTTGTCGCCTTACGACCGCTCCACGAAATCCCGATACGAAAGCTTTGTCCGCGGATAAGTGACCGCGCTCTGCGTCAGCTTGAGCTGGACGCACATCTCGGCGAAGCGGATAGTGATCGCTTTCGTGTTCAACACCTGCACGCCCGTTTCGCGCGCAAGGTCATCGGGATCGACAACATAGGGAATGATCGCGCCGCCTAGAGGCAGGATGATCTCGGCGCCTTCCTCGATGAGCGCGCGGATGAGTTTCACCGTGCCATCGAAGATCTCTGCTTTGCGCTCTTTCAGTTTCGCGCCATAGATGCCGAGCGGCTTGATACCGGCGACGAAACTTTCGAGCCCATACGCACGCAAGATCCGCCGCGTATAAGGCACGTGCGACGCGAGCGGCACGGTGATGCCGACGCGGTCGGCAAGGGTCAAGCCCGCATGCATGCTGGTGCGCAGTGGCCCGATCACCGGAATGTCGACCGCGAGGCGTCCGGCATCGACGCCCGGGTCGAAGGTGTTGCTCGAGATCACCGCGTCGTAGCCGTTCTCGGCTGCCCAGACGATCTTCCGCACGATCGCCGGCGTCTCCATCATGTGGTGCAGGCCATTGAGATTGCTCTGGGCGCCGAGCCTGTGAAAAACCTCGGAGCCCTCGAAATCGTCGGGGAAACCGATCTCGATCTTGGTCCCCGGCGAGGCATAGGAGTTGAGCTGCTTCTCGATCGCCTCGACCTCATAGGCCGGCCCGCGCTTCGCCGTCTTGGGTGCCTGGTTCAGGAACAAGATGCGCATGGTCTCGCGCTCCCTCACTTGCGCGTGCCATAATAGTCGCATGCGCCGCGTTCCGCTTCTATCGATCTGCGCCGTACTCCTCGCGTTCGCGGTGAGCGCCCGCGCCGCCGAGCCCGATCCGGCGCTCGTTGCTGCGGCGAAGAAGGAGGGACGGGCGACCTTCTACACGCCCTTGATCGTCGATCAGCTCGCACGGCCTTTGACCGCGGCGTTCAAGGCCAAATACGGCATCCAGGTCGACTTCCAGCGCATGGACAGCGACGCAGTCATCCTGAAGATCCTGAACGAATATCGCGCCAAGCGCGCGGTTGCCGACGTCTACACCACGTCCTTGAATGTGGGCGCGCTGATCAAGTCGGGCGCGGCGAAGAAATTCTCACTTCCGGACTCGGACCAGTTCGCGCCCGGATACAAGGACCCGAACGGCTATTGGGCTGCGGACCGGCTGTATGTCCTCGTCGCCGCAGTGAACACGACGAAGATTGCGCCGGCCGATCGCCCGAAAACCTATGACGATCTGCTCTCGCCCAAATGGAGCGGCAAGTTCGCCTGGCGGCTGAACAATCTGACCGGCTCGACCGGCTTCATCGGCAGCATCCTGACCGGCATGGGCGAAGAGAAGGGCATGGCATATTTGAAAAAGCTCGCAGCGCAGAAACCGATCGCGCTCAATTTGAGCGACCGGGCCGTGCTCGATCAGGTGATCGCGGGCGAATTCCCGATGACGATCGCCATGACCAACCACAATGTCGAAATCAGCCGGAAAGAGGGCGCGCCCCTTGCATGGATTCCGCTCGAGCCCGCAATGGTGTTCTCCGAGCAGATGGGCGTGACGAGCTTGGGACCACACCAGAATGCGGGACTTCTGTTCCTAGACTACGCGCTCTCGCGAGAAGGGCAGGAGGTGTTCCGCAAGGCGGGTTACATCCCCGCGCGCAAGGACGTGCCACCCTTGGATCCGAAGCTGTTGCCGGAGACCGGCGGATTCAAGGCGAGCATCGGTACGCCCGAGCTCGTGGAGAAAAACGTCAACCACTGGGACGCGGTGTACCGCCAGCTGTTCCGGTGACGCCCCCCTCTCCCTAGCCCTCTCCCCCTTCGGGGGCGAGGGGATTTGAGTTCAGATTTACCTCGCCCCCGTGAGGGGGAGAGGTCGTGAGCGATGAGCGAAGCGAAATCGCGAGCGGGAGAGGGGGTAATTTCCGTTTGGAGAATTTCGAAAACGACTATCTCGACTTGCGGCGGTATTCGCCCAAGCCTGGTTTGTACGATTTCTCGTCCAGGAACTGCTTGGTCGCTTCTGCGCGGCCCTTCTCCGGATCGCGATAACGCAAGGCGTCGCTTTTTGCGTTCAAATAGTCGGCCGCCTGCGGCTCGCTCATGTTCCTCACCTGACGCACGCATTCCTTGGTGTAGCGCAGCGCGGCCGGGCTCTTCTTGAGGAGCTTGCGCGCGAATTTGAGCGTCGCGTTTTTCAGCTCTGCGCGCGGCACGGAAAAATTGACGAGCCGCATCGCCGTCGCTTCCTTGCCGTTGAAGGTGTCGCCGGTGCAGGCGTAATAGAGCGCGTCGCGATAGCTCATCACTTGCGTCACGTTCCAGGCGACGATGCCGCCAGGCAGAATGCCCCAGTTCACTTCGGATAACCCGAACACCGCCTCATCCGCCGCAATCGCGAAGTCGCAGGCGCAGACGGGTGTGAACGCCCCGCCGAAGCAGAAGCCGTTCACCATCGCGATCGTGGGTTTGGCGAATTTCGACAGCTTCTCCCAGCGCCAAAAATGCGAGTCATGGCGCGCGCGCGCGCGTGCCTTCGGATCGTCTTCGGTGCTCCGGAAATAAAGCTTGATGTCCTGCCCCGCGGAGAAGGAATCGCCGGCGCCCGTGACGATGACGATCTTCGTCCCTTCTTCCGTCTCGAGCTCGTCAAGCGCCTCGCTCATCTCGCGATGAAGTTCCGGGCTCATCGCGTTGCGCTTCTCGGGCCGGTTCAGCACCACGAAGGTGATGCCGTCCGGCTCGCGTTCCACTTTGATCGTTTCGAAACTCGTCTCTGTCCGCTTGGACACTTTGTCGCTCCCAAGATTGCCGTCGCCACAATTTAGCCGCTCGATCCCTCGAAACAAGCTCAGAGCTTGGCGCCCTCAAATCCGGAACAATTCGGGCTTTGAGCGGTTAAACTCGACGGCACCATGGCGCGTATTCTGACCTATAACGTGCACCGCTGCTTGGGCTCCGACGGCAAGCTGTCGCCCGGGCGCGTCGCCGAGGTGATCGCCCAAGCCGAGCCCGACATCGTGGCGCTCCAGGAGCTGGATGTCGGGCGGGCCCGGACGGGCAGCGTGGATCAGGCGGGCAAGATCGCCGAGGCGCTCGGCATGAGCCACCATTTCCACGCCGCCGTGCAGGTGATGGAGGAGAAATTCGGCGACGCCATCCTGACGGCGAAGCCCTGCCGGCTGGTCAAGACCGGGTACTTAAAGGGCAAGAGTCTCATCCCCAATCGCGATCCGCGGGGCGCGCTGTGGGCGGAGATCGAGATCGACGGCAACAGGCTCCAGTTCATCAACACCCACTTGGGCGTCACCGCGCGCGAGCGCATCGCGCAAGTGGACATGCTCATCGGCCCCGAATGGCTTGGCCATCCCGATTGCACGGACCCGATCGTGGTCGCGGGCGACTTCAATGCGCTCCCCTTGGGCCGTACCTGCAAGCTGCTCGCGTCCAAGCTCGGCGCGGAGGAGACGCGGGCCGCCCTCGATGGCAGCCTTGCGACGTTCCCGAGTCGCATGCCCGTCTTGAGCATCGACCACGTGCTCGCAAGCCCTTCGGTCGAGATCGTTTCGGCCGAAGTCATCCGCACGTCGCTCGCGCGGCTTGCTTCCGATCATTTGCCCCTGCGCGTTGATGTCCACATCGGGAACTCGATGGAACTCACAGGACGCATGCGAAAAAAGCGCCAAAATTTACCAAGCGAGCTTGGCTAAGCGCTTGCAAAGCAAATTCGAATCCTTAAGCATCGCCTCGGCTGATGGGGCGTTGTTCACGTCAGCGGATCGCGCCTTTCGAAGGGCGAGGGGGGCTCCCGACGGGCTGAACGGGAGCAAAGGGTGGAGTCGAAAGACACCGAGCGGGCGAAACTGTACCGAGCCAAAGCGGAAGAGATCCGCAACACGGCAGAGGGAATGACTCACCCGGAAAGCCGAGCCGCTTTGCTGCGCCTTGCGGAAACCTACCAACGTCTCGCACTCAAGATCGAGGAACACGACCCGCGCAAATCGTGACAAGCGGGCGAGCAAAATCCGATTCATCCGTAGAAAGAAGAACGCTGCGGGCCGGCCGTTACCCGGCAGCTACTTCGCTTGCAGCCGCCTCGATTGAGGATCGGGCGAGGCCCGACGGCTGGGCTGTAAGCGCGTTCACTCGTGATCGCCGCAGCGTGGCGATATTAGCTCACCCGATTGGATTCGTCAGCGTGCCGATGCGCTCGATTTCGAGCTTCACCACGTCGCCCACGTTCAGGAACTCGCCGCGCCCCATGCCGACGCCCGCGGGCGTGCCGGTCAGGATGAGGTCGCCCGGATAGAGCGTCATGTTGCGCGAGAGCTGCTCGATCTGCTCGGCGACGGAGAAGATCATCTCGGAGGTGTTCGAGTCTTGCTTGATCACGTCATTCACCCACAGCTTCAGTTTCAAATTCTGCGGGTCGAGAATGTTGTCCGCGGGCACGATCCACGGACCGACGGGGCAGGCGCCGTCGAAGCACTTCTGACTGACCCAGTCGTAATGGAAGGCAGAGGCGGTGTTCATCTCCGTCCGCCGCGACAGATCGCGCGCCGAGAGGTCGTTTGCCACCGTGTATCCCGCGACATAGGCAAGCGCATCCACCGCTTTGACGCTGCGCGCCTCACGCCCAATGACGGCCGCGAGCTCGACCTCCCAATCGAATTTTTGGATCGCCCCTTTGCGGACGGTGGCGCCCGGATCGGTCACACAGCGCGAGGCTTTCAAGAAATGCCAGGGCTTGCCGCCGATGGTCTTCGGGTCGGGATCGAGTGGGCGGTTCGTGCGCTGCGCCATCTCGATGGCGTGGTCGCGATAATTCGCGCCGGCGCAGTAGATCGCACCGGGCCAGAGGATGGGCGCCTTGAGATGCGTCTGCGAGAGCGCCGAGCCTTTCGTCTTGTCCGGTGTCGCGGCGCGCCGGCCGATCGCATCGTGCGCCTTGCGCCAATCTTCCAGAATGCCGAGCACGGTCGCGTAGCGCGGTTCGGAGGTCAGCTCGGCCGCGTCGAAGACGGTCTCGCCCACCACTACGCCCGCCCGCGGGCCCTTTGCCGCCTGGTAGGTAACCAGCCGATATCCACTCATGTCCGTGCTCCTGTCATTTGTCGCGCAATCTGCGGCGAACCGCAGTAGGTACTTCGCCGGATTGCGCTCTGGCCTGCTCGATCATCGCGCACAGTCTCTGCGGCAAAAGCGGCGTTTCTGCAATCCTGATCCCGAAGGGTTCCAGCGCATTTTCAATCGCCGAGATCACCGCCGCGGCCGCCGGGATCACGCCGCCTTCGCCCGCGCCCTTGACGCCCAAAGGATTCAGCGGCGAGGGCGAGTGACGGTAATGCGTCTCCATCCGCGGCACTTCGGTTGCGGTCGGCAGAAGATAATCGGCGAATGTCGTGGTGATCGGCTGACAGTCCGCGTCATAACCCATCCATTCGTAAAGCGCATTGCCGATACCATGCGCGATGCCACCCTTAGTCTGGCCATCGACGATCATGGGATTCACCTGAACGCCGGAATCGTGCAGCGCGACATAGCGCAGGATTCGCACCTGACCGGTTTCGATGTCGACTTCGACTTCGGCCGCGTGACACGCATTCGCGTGAGCGAGCTGGTCGGTGCGAAAAGCGGCGCTCGCTTCGAGCCCCGGCTCGAAGCCCGGCGGGAAGCTGTAGCCGGGCCCGCCGCGCAAAATGCGCGCGAGCTCGGCCAAAGTGATCGCGCGATCGCTCTCCTTGACGCGGACGGCGCCGTCGATGAGCTCGAGGTCCTCGGGCGGCGTCTGCATCAGCATACCCGCGAGACTCTTCGCCTTCGCCGCGACCTGGCGCGCGGCGAGGCACACGGATGAGCCAGCGGTCACCAGCTGGCGGCTTGCGAATCCTCCCAAGCCAACGGGCACGGTGGCCGTGTCGCCGGAAACAACAGTCACAAGTTTGGGGCTTATCCCAAGCTCGGCGGCGCAGATCTGGGCGAGCGCGGTCGCTAACCCCTGGCCCATGGCAGCAGCGCCCGTGAAGACCGAGATCTTTCCCGTTCCGCTCACGCGCACCGTTCCGGATTCGAACGGTCCGCGGCCGGTTCCTTTGAGCGCATGCGCGAGTCCGATCCCGAGATACCGGCCTCTCTCTCGCGCTTCCTTTTGCCGCTTTCCAAAGCCGTCCCAGCCCGCGGCTTTCAAGAGCTCCGCTTGGCTCGCCGGATAGTCGCCGCTGTCATAGACGATGCCGAGCCCTGAGCGCGATTTTAAGGGAATCTCATATGGCATCTGCTCGACGGGGATCAGATTGCGCCGCCGGACTTCCGCGCGATCGAGTTCAAGCTCGCGCGCGACGCGATCCATCAGCCGCTCCATCGCGAAGGCCGCCTGCGGGTAGCCCGCGCCGCGAACGGAGGAGACCGGCGCCTTGTTGGTGTGGACCGCCATGATGTCCATGGAGAAATCCGGCACGATGTAGGGACCGGTCAGAGCTGACGCGGAGTTGTAGGGGAGATTCACGTCCTGAAGCGCGTAGGCGCCCTGGTCGTGAATGAGTTTGCCGCGCACGCCCAGGATCTTCGCGTTTTCGTCAACCGCAATCTCGACGTTCCAATACTGATCGCGCTCCTGGACCGCGGCGAGGAAATATTCGCGCCGGTCCTCGACCCATTTGAGCGATCGCTTCAGGAGCTTCGCTGCCGCGGTCACTGCGACGTCTTCCGGGTAGACACAGAGTTTCGGCCCGAAGCCGCCGCCGACATCGGGCGTCGCGACGCGTAGTCGCGTTTCATCGATTTTCAGGTAAGCGCAGAGGTTCTGATAGAGGTCATGCGCTTTCTGGGTCGAGGCCCACAGCGTCACGCCGTCTCGCGCTGGGTCATATTGCGCGAGCGAGCCACGGCACTCGATCGAATGGGCGCTGCCGCGATGCTGCCATAGCTCCTCGCGGAAAACGTGCTTGGCGGTGCGGAATGCAGCCTCGGCATCGCCATAGGTGACGCGCTGGCTGCTGATGATATTCGTGGTGAGCTCACGCCGCACGACCGACCCGCCGCGCGCCGCGTCGCGACAGTCGGCGATCGCCGGCAAGAGCTCGTAATCGACGTTAATGAGCGCCGCGGCATCTTCGGCGACATAGCGATCTTTTGCTGCAATAAGCGCGATCGTCTCGCCGACATACGCGACTTCGCCACCCGAGAGCGGATAGGGCCACAAGTCCTCGCGCACTTTGCCGCCCGCGCCCGGCTCGCGCACCATGCGGCGCTTTAAGAGCGCTGGCTTCAAGTCGGCGAGGGTGAGAACCGCAAAGACGCCGGGAATGGCGCGCGCCGCAGTCGTATCTACATTTAGAATCATCGCGTGCGGATGCGAGCTTCTTAAGAACGCGACGTGCAGCAGATCGGCAAGGCGGATGTCGTCCACAAAGCGGCCACGGCCCAAGAGCAGCGGCGGGTCTTCGACTCTCCTAAAACGCGACCCGATCCGGCCCTCTCGATCGTGAGCGTGCACGCGCTAATTTCCGATCGCGCGCGCGGCTTTTTGCACGACGTCTTTGGGGAGCGCGTAAAGCGATGCCACGACGGCTTCGGCTTCGGCCGCGCTCACCGGATCGATGTCGATCAGGTCCTTGCTGGCTTCGGCGAGGAACGCGGGATCTTTAAGCGTCGCGTCGAAGGCCGCGCGCAAGATGGCCGCGCGCTCCGGCGGGATTCCGGGCGGCGCCACGAAGGGCCGCGCCAGGACTTCGCTTGCGACCGCGTAATCGAGCATCTGGCGCTGCTCCGTCGTTTTCGCGATGTCGCTTGCGAGCGGAACGTCGGGAAGATCGGGCGCCTTCTTGGGCGCGGCCTGGATCAGGATGTTGATCTTCTTATCCTTCACCCAGGAACCATAACGGCTCTTGACCGTGCTCCAGGAAATCCCGCACAGGCCGTCGACCTCGCGCCGCTGCATCGCGAGCGTGATGTCTGTTGTTCCGGGAAAGCCCGTCGCAAGCTTGATCTTCGCGCCGAAGACGTTCTTATAGAGCTTGGCAAAGATGTCCGGATCGCCGGCCGCGCCTTCGCCGCCCGCGGTGAACTGCTTGGTCATCGCGTCGTTCCAGGTCTTGATCGGCGACGGACCCCAGGTGATGCAGAGGGTCACGTCCTTGGTCATGCTGCCGAGCCAGGTGAATTTACGGGCGTCGAAGTTCGCCTGACCCAGAAGTGCCGAGCTCGCCATGCCTCGCGCGAACGTGCCGATATAGGTGCCGTCCTTCGGCGCCGCCGTGAACACATAGGCCGCGGCCCTGATTGAACCGGCGCCCGGCATGTTCTGCGGCACGACGGTCGGATTGCCCGGGATGTGCTTGCCGAGATACTGCGCCAGCACGCGAGCGTAGAGATCGTAGCCGCCGCCCGGCGAGTAGCCGACGATGATGAACACGGTGCGCCCTTTGTAGAAGTCCGCTGGTGCCGGCGCGGCGTGCGCGCTGCTCGCGCCCAGAAGCCCAAGCGCAACAGCAGCAGCAAAAATTTTCTTTGTGCCGCGCATCATCCCTCGAACAGCTGCGGGAATTTTCCCTTGAGCCGCTTGCGTAGCTCCGGGCTGACATCGACGACCGGCGGGAAGGTGCCCTTCAACAGCTTGTCGTAAGGAATGCAAGCATCGATCAGGATGCGATTATTGAAGTTGCCGGGGAGATAGAGCGGATCGCGCTTCGAGGCCCAGGCTTTCTGCACCGTGTCGACATCCGTCATCGGATCGAAGCGCGTGCACATCGCCCACAACACTTGATCGAGATCGCCGGCATCGATGTCTTCGTCGACGACAACGGTCCATTTCCCCGCGTAAGCTCCACCCTGGCAGGAGCAGGCGACGTGCAGCACGTTGCGCGAATGTCCGGGATAGCGCTGCTTGATCTGGATCGCGGTGAAGCGCGTTGCGGGGCCCGCCTCATGGTTCCAGACGCCCAGGATGTCGGGAATCCCGCAGGCCTCGAGCGAGCGCCAGATCTGCGCCGCCCCCGCGATGCCTTTGAGTAAGCCCGTCTCGTCCACCGGCTTGTGCTGCGGCGCGCAGGTAAGGATCGGATTGTTGCGGTGAAGGATGGTCTTCACGTCGAGATAGGGACGCGGCACCGTATCGTCGGAATAGTAGCCCATCCACTCGCCGAATGGCCCTTCTTCCAGCACCTGTCCGGGGACGGCTTCAGCTTCGATCGCGATCTCCGCGTCGGCGGGAATGGGGAATCCCGTGAACGGGCCCTTGATCACTTCGATCGGCTCGCCGCGCAAGCCGCCGGCGAAATCGAGCTCGCTGATGCCTTCAGGCAGGGGGCTCGCCGCGAGCATGAAGAGGAGCGGGTCCTGACCGACCAGCACGACCACCTTCATCTTCTCGCCGCGGGCGAAATATTTGTCGCGATGGATGCGGCCGTGTTTTCCTTCGGTGATCTGGCAGCCGATCCGTTTCGCGTCATAGACCTGGTTGCGATAGCAGCCGAGATTGAACCAATGGGCGTCGGGATCCTGCGTGATGACGCAGTTCGCAGTGCCGATATAGCGCGCCTTGTCCAGCTCGTGATGGCGCGGCACGGGAAATTTCAGAACGTCAACTTTATCGCCTTCGATCACGTTCTCGAGGATCGGGCCATCCTTCACGGTGCGCGGCGGCAGGTGCTTCATCGTCTGGATGCGGTTGTAATACTGCTTGACGATGTCCACTTTCCGCTCGCGCTCGAGTGGAAGCCCGAGTGTCAGCGCAACGCGCTTGACCGATGAGAAGTGGCCATAGAGCGTCCGATAGCCCTTGGGATATCCGG
>DASQHF010000164.1:0-44504 GCA_035632215.1 Micropepsaceae bacterium
ACACAAGGCCCACTGCTCGGCTTCGGCAAAGATGCGGCCGTTCGCCTCTCCGATATGGGGCGCGCTTTTCTCCGTCGCTTGTTGGACGAGCGGCACGAGGAGGTTGCGGACCTCGTCCAGCACCGGATCGAGCCGCGAGCGAGTCATGCCCCGTTCGTGTTCGTCCAAGAGCGCGTCGTAAGGATCGCGTGCGTTGAAACTTTCAGCAGCGATCAACGCCTGGGCGCGCTCGCGCACGAGGCCTAAGAGCTGATCGAAGGGCTTGGCCCACAGCGCGAAGTTGTTGCGCGCGCGCGCGTCTTCCCAGGCGCCCAACGAGCGCGAACGCGCATTGGCAAAATGGCGGACGAGATCTTCCGGCACCGCGAGCGCATCGCGGCGCAGACGGCGCAAGAGATGGAGCTCGCGCGACCAGCGCTCGTCGCCCTCGCGCTCTGCCGCGACTTCCTCGACGATATCGCCTAAGCGATCGGAGACAAGCATGCCGTGGCGGATGGCTTCGAGTGTCGCCAATTGCTCGCCGCGCTGCTCGCGTGCGGCCGCGGGAAGCATTGTCTCCTCGTCCCAGCCCAAAAGCGCGATCGTCTGATCGAGATGGCGGAGCTCGACGATTTGCGCGCGAAGAGTCTGCTCGGCGCCTTCGACCCGGCTCATCGAGCGCTTGGGGATGCGCAAGTCGGGCGGCGTGTCGGCGACAAGCACCGCGGCGAGCCCACCGCGCTGGGCGACGTTCACCACCTGCTTCTGCGAGACGCGACAGAGATTTCCGAGGCCGTTGTCGGTCGCGGCGAATCCCATCACCGTGTAGAAAGGCTCGCCGAACACGCGCCCGTCCGCGCCCACAACAGGAAACTGATAGACCGGAAGCCGCGTCGCGGTCTGAAGAACATAAGAGCGCTCGGGATCGTCCATCGTCCGCGCGGCGTCGTTGAGAAGCGCTTCCCAATCCGCCTGATCGGTGGCTAGCCCTAAGACGACGCCCTTGCCACCATAGGAGCGGTTCGGCTTCAATACCAATTGCTCGCGATGTGCACGGGCAAACTCCATCAGCTCGCCGTCGCCGCCGCCGGGAAGCGAGGTGCGCCGCTCGCCGGCGATGCGCGTCCACAGCACGTGTCGCCGGAAGAGCCTGCAGTCTTCGATCGAGAACAGACGCTCGGCGATCTCGGGCGTGGTCAGGATCTCGAAGCAGCTCTTGTGGTCGAAATCGCCCACGAGCGAGGAAACGACACGGTTCTGCTTGAACAACAGCCGCATCGCGTCCAAGGGCCTGCCGATCTCCGCCTCGAGCTCGACGAGCTCGCGCAATTCATAGTCGCGATAGGCGACATCGATGCGCACGCCTTCGTGGAAGACTTCCCCGTCCTTGACGAGGAGCTCGCGCGGATCGGCGTGCGCGACGGTAATGCCGTAATTGGTGGCGAGATGCTGACTTAAGACGGACTGCTCGTTCGGCCCGTCATGGACGTATTTGGGCTCGACGAAGCAGATAACGCAGGACTCGCGTCCCAAGGCGCGGGCGTGATCGATCAAGACTTGCAGGAACAGCTCGCGCTGATCGCGCGGAAGCTCGATGCCAAGCCCCGGGTCGTGCGCAACGAGCGTAGGCACGACGTCGCGCATGACGAGCTGCTCGGCCAGAGGCGCGAAATGAATGCCGCCCACGCCCGAAAGATTGGGCTCCATGAAGTGGAGCGATTCCTGCCAGGCGGCGCCGGCGAAATCGCAGACGGCATCGAGGCGGCCGTAGACGGGATTGAGCCGCGCATGCTCGCGCGTCCAGATGCTCTTCAGCCAGTACTCTTCCTTCTCGGTGATCGCGAGGATGCGGCGGATGGTCTCGTCCTCGAGATAGAGCGAGGGAAAGCGCTTCAAGGCTTCGGTGAGCTGAAGGCAGACGTTATGGACATAGGTAAGCTGCTCGCGCATGGCCAGAAGCGGGCGGAGCATCACGCGCACCGGCTCGATGACGCCCTCGCGCTCGTAGATCATCTGGTTGGCGAAGGCGTCCGCCCGCAGGCGATCGCCGATGCGCGCGAACGTCATGTCGGAGACGTGGTTCGCGGCGCGCCGCACGCGGCCGTCAAGCGTCGCACCAGCGAGGCCTAGGGATTCGGCCGGGCTCAAGACTGGCGGCATGCGGTCTCCGTTTGGGTGCGGGGTCTGATAGCCGAGTTGCCCCCTCGTGTCATGGCCCGCGCGCACACGAGCCACCCGCGAGGGCGTAGAACGCAATGGCAGAGGGGATGAATTTCAGTAGCGGCGCCGGACAACAGATTGAAATCTGCCTCTCTGCTGGCCAACCGACTCATATGTCGCAGTCAACAAGCAATCCGGACCCCACTTGTGATCGAGCCACGGCGTGATCGTTAGTTCAGCCATCCGATCTTCGTCTCTCTCGGTCATTGCCGCGGGAACTTGGTCGATTTCACCGACCCATATTCGCATGCACAGATACGGCTGATACCAGTCTGGCGGCATGACTTCTTGAACTTGTCCATGAGGCATATCGAAGAAGACCAGGTCTGGGCAACGCAAGGTCCCTGCGACGCTATTCAGCGCCCCGGCCCCACTGGCACCCAGCGCCAAGACGCGCACATTCGTACCAGCGAAATTGGGAAAGTGAACCATCATCGCTTCAAGAAATTCGGGGGGCGCGTTCAAGTCCTGTTGCAGGACTGTCGCAAGGTCAATTTCTCCCGAATCGCCTTGATCGAGCTGGACATATCTTGGGAACCTCGCAGCAAGAGTTTTGAGCACTGCGTCGCCGTTCGGCGCTCGATCAGCAGCACCACTGCTTATTCGATCGACCAAATCCGAGCAAAAGTCTTGGCCTGCCGCCCGGGCCTGCCCGAAGAAAAGAACCAGTAGCAGGACAATAGCTCTTTTCACTTCCACGCCCCTGCGAAGCGAATGGCGTGCACACTATTCCGATTTTGTGACCATAAGTAGGCTTACGACATCCGCGGAGCGTGGGTCATGCAGCCGTCAAAATGATGAATTCTTGGGCGCGCGGATGGCCGGACTAAATCCGGCCATGGACGCGCGCACTGGTTGGGCGGGTCAAGCCCGCCCAAGGTCAATCCAACGGTTCGACTTTGACGATCGAAGCGCCGTGATTGCTGCCGACCCAGAGGGCCACCTGCGGCGATCGGTTGTCAATGTAGACGCGGCGGATGTTGGTCGGATTGGGCAAGAGATATTCCACCATCTGTCCGGTCTTGGTGTCGAGCCGCGTCACGCGGTCCGTCATCATCGAGCCGGTCCAGGCGTCGCCGTTCTTGTCCACCATGACATCGTAGGGATTGCTCCACGGCGTCGGCATTCCCCATTCCTTGATCTTCTTGGTCTTGGGATCGAGCATGCCGACGGCGTTGCCGTCATATTCGGCGAACCAAAGGCGGTTCTGCTCGTCCACGCGGCCGCGGCGCGGACGCGAGTTCGGGATCTCGGTGCGCGCGATGTCGAGCTTCTTGCTCTTGCCGTCGAGAATGCCGAGATCGCCCGAGTTGAAATCGAGCATGTAGAGATTGTTGTTGAGATCGGCATTAATGCCGTAGGAGCCAATGCGCTTCTTGGTGTCGGGATCGGTGAAGCTGCCGAAATTCTCCCATTGGTTGGTCTTGGGATCCAAGCGCAGGATCTGCGCGCGGTCGGAGTTCTTCACCCACACCTTGCCGTCAACATGCCACGAGGTGGGGGAGACGAAGGACTGCTGCGTCGCATCCGTCTGCCATTCCTTGGGCACCGACCAGGTCTGGACCTTGCCCGTCTTCTTGTCGAGCTTGGCAACGCCGCCCTGATACATCATGGCGACCCAGAGATTGCCGTCATGATCCTGTTCGAGATCGAGCGTGCCGACGGGTGAGCCTTCCTTGATCTTCGGGATCGGATATTCGGTGACGTGGCCCGTCTTCGGGTCCATCTTGCCCATGAAGAGGGCGCCGAAGTCCGAGTACCAAACCTGGCCGTCCGAATCGAGAATGACGTCGTGCGGCTCGATGGTCTTGCGCGGGAGATCGTATTCGGTGATTACGACATGGGTTGCGCGTCCCGTCGGCCGCGGCAGCGTCTTGAAGGAATAGCTGCGCTCCGGCCCCTTGCTCAAATTGATGCTCGAGAGCCACTGCGAGGCAGCCTTGAACATGTTCTCGCCGCCGGACGGCCCCATCTCGTTGCCGGCGCCGCCGCCCAAGTTGCGCCGCGCAGTGCCGACGAGGCGCTGCGGCTGTAAAGGCGTGCTGCCCGGGTAATAGCCGGCCATGCGGTCGAAGACCTGCATGAACTCGTCCGAGTCATGCGCCGAGTTGAAGATGCGCTGATAGGAGTGACAGGAATTGCAGGAGAGGAGGAACTTCTTCTGCTGATCGGAACCCGGCGCGCTCGCGAGCAGCTCGGCATTGGTGAGCTGCGCCTGGAGATTCTTCGTCGGATTGAGCTTCAGATCGGCGGTCGAGGTCGAACCGGCCTTCACGTCGGCAGCAGGCGCGCCGTCGAGGTCGTAGCCGACCGCGCGGATCTTCAACGTGTAGTGCCCGGGTTCGAGCTTCGCGGCCGGAAAGCTGTAGTGGCCCTTGTTGTCGGAGACGACGGAGATCGTGATCGTGGCGCCGTCTTTCTTCGCGCTGACGATGACACCTTCCATCGGGCCTTCCTTGGCCGAGCTCACCTGACCGGCAAGCGCGGCTCCCAGCTGCGCGGAAGCGGCGGATGGAATGACGAACGCCGCGATGCTTGCCGTGGTGGCGAGAAGAATTTGTTTTAACATTGGCTCCTCCGCAGATTCCTAATGAGCGTGTTTGACTCACTATAACGCAAAGCCTCGCCGCTCTGGAGCCCAAGAAAAGGGCCGCCAATCCTTCAGGAATTGGCGGCCCCAACCCAAAGCTTTGGCTTGGTTATCGGCTGGCGACGCTCATGCCCTTATAGGTGAGCTTCTGCATCCCGGACGATGTCTGGGCGATGTAGATGTTGCCCTTGGAATCCGTCTGGATGTGATGGCCCGCGCCCAAGATGCCGGGCGGCTGGATCTGGCCGACATATTCCAGCGTCTTGGCGTCGATGATCGCGATGCCTTTGCCGTAGCCGGTATAGATGAACTGCTGGTCGGGCGAGAAGGCGAGGTCGCGCGCAAAGATCTGGTCGCCCTTGAGCAACTGTTTGATGAACTTGCCGTCCTTGGTGAACATCTGCACGCGGCGGTTCTCGCGGTCGGCAACATAGACGGTGCCGTCCTTGGCCACGCGGATCGCGTGCACGATGGAGAAGTTGTCCGGGCCCTGGCCCGTGAAGTCCTTATGGGTGACGACGGCGCAGCTGTAATCGTCCTTGGGCTGGTTTCCGAAGGCGCCCCACATGCGCTTGAAGGCGCCGGAGTCGGCGTCGATCACGATGACACGGTGATTGCCGTAGCCGTCGGCGACGAAGAGCTCGTTCGTCGGCGCATAATATTGCGCGTCGGCAGGACGATGGAAGTTCGCCGTATCGGCATTGCCCTTACTCGCGCTCGACTTGCCGATCTGCTTCACGAACTTGCCGTCCTGGGTAAATTTCAGGAGCTGGTCGTCAACGACGGGACGTAAGCCCGGGAGGCCGTTCTCAGGACACGAATTGCCGCCGAGCCACACGAAGCCCTTGGAGTCGATGAGGATGCCGTGCTCGCGCTCGGGCCATTGATAGCCCGGGCCGTCGCCACCCCATTGCCGGACGAAGTCTCCGTTCGCCTTGAAGATCACGATCGGCTTCGCCGCGTTCGCCTTGTCGGCGTCTTTCAAGGTACGCGGACGGTTGAGCGTCCAGATATTGTCCTGCGCATCGACCGCAATGCTCGAAACGTCGCCGATCTTCATACCGGCCGGAACCTTGGGCCAGCTTTTGTCGACTTCGAAGGTCGGCAAGCTGCGCGCCGCCGGCTGAGCGGTGGCAGGCGTGGCCAGAAGCCAGGCGCCGGTCAAGGCCAATGCAATGGGAATCGCACGACTGAAATGGTGCTTCATAAGTCCCTCCCGTGGGCTTTATCGGCGGCCAGTATCGGCCGTTTGCGTGTGTGCGGCAAGCAGACTCAACTCTGGTGTATCAGGCCTTCTTGGCCGCGACCGGCACCGGGATGCCCGCGATTTTTACGTTCACCGTGCCCAAGAAGGCGCGGCTGGTGAAGTAGAGCGTCTTCCAATCGTTGCCGCCGAAGGCGATGTTGGTGGTGGCTGGTCCGCCATGGACGATGCGGCCGAGCTTCTTGCCGCTGGAATCCATGATGTAGATGCCGCCTGCGCCGCCGCAATAGACATTGCCGGCGGTGTCGACCTTCATCCCGTCGGGCACGCCCGGTTCCGATCCTCTCAAGTCGACGAAAACGCGGTCGGTCTGTTTCGCGAGTTGACCGTTGGGCAGAAGATTGAAGGCGCGGATGTGACCCCGGCGCGTGTCGTTAATGTAGAGCACGGACTCGTCCGGCGAGAACGCCAACCCGTTCGGGGTCAGGAAGGAGTCGGAGATGAGCGCGATCGAACCTAAGTCGGCCGAGACGCGATAGACGCCCGGGCCCGGTACTTCCCACGGGACGCCGCTCGCGCCGCCCGCTGGGTCAGTGAAGTAGACCGAGCCGTCGGATTTCACCACCACGTCATTCGGACGGCCGAGGCGCTTGCCCTGGAAGTTGTTGGCGATGACCGTGACCGCTCCGTCGGCGTCGATGCGCACGACGCGCTGCGTGTCGCCTTCGCAGGCGACGAGCCGGCCCTGAAGATCGCGGGTCAAGCCATTCGCATGCTCCGTGCCCTGCTTGAACAGGCTGACGCCTTGTCCGGGCACGTACTTCATGCGGCGGTTGTTGCCGATGTCGCTGAAAAGGAGGTAACCGCCTTCCTTCCACCACACCGGGCCTTCGGCCGGACCGCCGTCGCCGCCATAGCCTTCGCCCAAGATGCGGATCGGTTCGGAGGTGGAGATGATCGCATCGAGCGCGGAATCCATGCGATCGATCTTGCGCGGCAGCGCTGGGCCGCCCGCCTGCGCGAAGGCACTGTTGGCGAACATCGCGGCGCCGCCGGCGGCGGCCATTTCGAGCATCATTCGACGCGAGAACTTGCCAGCATTCATGGTGGTCCCTCCCGTGGAATATTGGGCGCGATTATACGCCACCTAATCGCGCACGTCCTGAAGGAACCAGTCGGTCGGGATCTCATGCCCGAGGTCTCTTTCGCGCGCGCGTTCATAGACTTGCGCGGCGACGGCTTCGAATTGCGCGCCAATGGCGCCGACATTCAAGAAGAAGCTCGTCTCTTCGGGCCTCGTGCGGCCTTTTGCTTTTCCCGCGATCAAATCGACAAGACGCGGCAATGCGATGATCTCAGGCGGGAGGTTCACTTTGGGAACGAACGCACGCTCCTCTTCCGAACCCGCGACGTAGGCTAAGAACCCCGCACGGGCATAGAAAGTCTGATCCGATGTCTTCTCCAATCGCGGGGTCGCTTCACCCGCGCGCATGGTGACGTCGACCTTACGCCACAGCGTCGGCTCGATATCGGCCGAGGTGAGATTGGTGACATGCTGGCCGGGCTCGAGCCAGTCGTTCATGAACACCGGCTCGTTCGACGAGGTACAGATGGAGACGATGTCGACGCCCTCGACGGCTTCGCGCGCGGAAGCCGCGGGGACGACTTCAACGCCGTGTCTTGATTCCATCTCGCGCGCATAGGCGCGGACGTTATCGGCATTCGGGCTGTAGACCTTCACTTTCCTGATCGGACGGACTTCGCAGAAAGCGTCGAGATAGGTGCGCGCCATGCCGCCCGAGCCGATCATGCCGACGATGCTGCTGTTGTCGCGCGAGAGATATTTGACGCCGAGCCCCGCGCCGCCACCCACGCGCATATGCTGGAGATAACCGTCATTGATCATCGCTACCGGCGTTGCGTCTTTGACGCTGAACAGGAACAGAAGCCCGCAGAATGTGCCCGGCGTGCGGGCGTATTTGTTCTCGCGGATGCGCCCATGCTCGCGCGGCCAGCTCGCCATGTCGGAGAGCATGCGGGCGCAGACGTAACCGTCTTTGCGGCTTCCACCCGTCATCACCGCCCAGCGGTAATAAGGCGCGGGCTCCTGGTCAGACGGGACGTAAAGATCGATGCGTCCCATGCCGACCGCATCGCCTTTGGCCATTTCGTGAAACACGCCGTCGAGCGCCGAGAGCGTCGTCGGCATATCGAGAACTTTCATCACGTCGGCATTGTTGAGGAGAAGCATGAGGCATCCTATCGGAGAAGCGCAGCGAGCAAGGACAGCTCGATACCGAGCAAGGTCGAGGTTTGTGCGGACAGCCGGTCCTCGTAGAGCTCGGCAAAGTTCTCGGAAACCGAGACGAACGCCTCGGCATCGTTCAAGGCTTCGAGCACGGCGGCTTCGGGGCTTTCGGAGAAGAACAGCGCCAGCTTGGCGGGGCTCGAGGGCTCGAGACCGCCGTCTCGCATCCAATCTTGCAACAAAGATGGCTCGTTTTTTCCCGGCCGAGGATAGACGCGGAGCGTGTCGCGCGAGATATCTCCTAAAAGAGGTAGCACCGGCAGCGATAGCGCTGGCATGGGCAGAGCGAGTACGGCCTGGCCCGACTTCATGTGCTGTGTGAGGATTGGCCGCGTGAGATGACGGCCCAAGTCGAGCCAAGCCCCGCCATCCATCCCGCCGGACGCGACTTCGATTTCAGTGAACGCGGTCCGCGACAGATCGCCGCTCGATGTCACGGATGCAAGCGGATCGCGCGCGACGCAGGGCACGAAAATATAAAGATCGCCGAACGGCACATCGCAGCGATCGAGCTGCTTTCGATACTCCCGCGTCGTGTCCAGCAGCTCGGCATGCGGAAGCAGTGCAAGCCGATGATCGAGGTGCGGTTCGCCCGCTGCGTCGGGACGCGTGTAGAGCCACGCTCCTTCCTCGACCTTTTCCGGCCTGACCTTGATCCGCCGATAGAACGGGATCTCTTCGAACTGATCGGCTACGCGCAGTTGATCGCGCGACAGATGCAAGAGTTTGCCTTTCGTCGCGGCGTCTTCGTTGCGGGCGATGTTCAAGTACGGATCGGATCCGCTCGTGACTTGCCAGCCGAAAAGCGTGGCCGGCTCGCACGGGACCACTTCGCCAAAAAGGATTTGTTGGACCTCGGAATCCCCCAAAGTGCCATAGGCGAATAGCGGCAATTCCGTTGTCACGGCGTGCAGGCGCGGGCGCGCTACGCCTTCCGCGCCGGCACGGGAAGCCCTGCGACTTTCAGCTTCACCGAGCCCAAGGTGGAGTGCGTGGTGAAGTAGAGCGTCTTCCAGTCGTCGCCGCCAAAGGCGATGTTCGTCGTCTGCGGCTGACCGTGCACGATGCGGCCGAGCTTCTTGCCCTTGGGATCGACGACATAGATCCCGCCCGAGCCGCCCGTGTAGACGTTGCCCATGACGTCGACCTTGATCCCATCGGGACCGCCAGGCTCGGGGCCTTTCAGCTCGACGAACACACGCTCGGTCTGAAGCGCGAGCAAGCCGTTCGGCATCAGGTCGAAAGCGCGGATGTGCGTGCGGCGCGAGTCGACGATGTAGAGGATCTTCTCGTCGGGCGAGAAGGCAAGCCCGTTGGGGAGAAACAAATCGCGGGTCAAGAGATTGACCGTGCCGAGATCGGGACTGACGCGATAGACGCCGTTGAAATCGAGATCCCAGGACTGCGGCAAATCCGGGATATTCCAGGGATCGGTGAAATAGATCGAGTCGTCGGATTTGACGACCACGTCGTTCGGCTTGTTCAACGGCCGGCCCTGATAATTGTTGGCGATGACCGTAATGCTGCCGTCCTTCTCTTCGCGCGTGACGCGCCGCGCAAAACCCTCGCACGACACGAGACGCCCCTGCGGATCGCGGGCGTGGCCGTTGGCGCCGTTCGTCTTCTCTCGATAGACGCTGGTGCCTTCTCCGGGCGTGTACTTGATCACGCGATTGTCGCCGATGGAGCTGAAGAGGAGGAAGCCGCCTTCCTTCCACCACACGGGGCCTTCGGTGTTACCGCCGCCGCCGAAACCGGTGGCAAGCTCGAGGATGGGTTCGGTGGGCGAGATGACCTTGTCGAGGTCGGAGTCGAAGCGATCGATCCGCTTGGCCGTCTGCGCTTCCGCGAAGCGCGCGCCCGCGATCGCAAGGCCGGCGCTCCCTGCGAGCTCCAGCATCCTCCGGCGCGAAATGCTTCGACTGATAAACATCGGATAGCCCCCTCGTTGTTCTCGACCGCAGTATTCCATCAGACGTCAGAAAGCAGAAGCCGGAATGATGGTCTCATTCCAGCTTCCGATTCTGGCTTCTGACTTCAGATTTCCGATTAGAGCGCCGCGAGCTGTTGACGGAGCCGATCCGCCTGCGGGTTGCCCACCCGGTCGGCGAGAATGTCGCTAACGCTCGAAGGCCGCCCGTAGAACGCGGTGTTCCATTCGTCACGCGCCTTGATCACCGAGCCGTTCAGCGTCAATCCACCATAGACGCCCGTGGCCGAGCTCCAGACGATGATGTCGCCGGAGAGATTCGGCGCCGTCGCCGCTTCCGCACCGGCACTCAAGGTGACGACGGTGATGCCGGCGCCGGCGCCGACCTTGAACTCGCTGCGCTTGATTGCATCGAGTGCGCGGTCGCTCATGACCAGCATGACGACCTCAGCCTGCTCGAGGCCCGCCTGGAATCCGAACGAGGCGGAAGCGAGCGTGTAGAACGCGGGCGCGCTCCAGCCATTCCCGTTCCTCTGCATCAGGACCCCGTTGCCGCCCTCGGCGCCGAAGATGAAGCCGCCCTTGACCAGCGACGGGACGATCAGCACGCCTTTGGCGTTGTGCAGCATCGCCCGGGCGCGGTCGAAGGCCGGGTCTTTCTGCATGTGCTGCGCCGTCGTCGCGGCACGCGCGAGGAGATCGTTCTGTTCGGAGGTGGGAGCGGCGAAGCTCGCCGAATTCCCAAACAAGAAAAGCGCCGTGAACGCTAGCGCGGCGCCAAGCATCGAAAGTTTACGCACGACACTCTCCATGATTAGCCTGAGCCCCCGTCGCAGAGAAAACGAGAACAAAAGGAAAAAGTGCCGCGCCGGGCGGAGTAACGGCGCAAAGCGTAAGCTTGGCCCAGAATTGCCTGGATCGCATGGCGGCCAACAGGCGGTCATCTTTCCGCCTCGTTACGGCGAGATGAGTCACCAAATGTGATCGATTCGATCTAAGCCTTGGCAATTGCAAAGCTATTCTGAACGCACCGTTCAGGTATGGTTCATCTAGAAAATCGGATACTTAACCTACGCAGTGGCGGAAAATGCCGCCATGAGGCTACCGCCCGGAGGCTCGGGCGCGCCACCAACAGCAGACGTTCGAGCAGGCACAAGCTTCGCGCGGGGTTGCGTTCGCGCGCGGGCCTGCGGGGGGTATCGCATGACGCTGAAAGCCGGCGCGTTTGGGCTTGCTCTCTCTTGTCTTGCCGGAACCGCACTCGCCGAAAATGTCTGCGCCGGAGCGAAGGACTTGACCGCGCTCCAGGTCGCTGCCGTCCAGCAGGAGTTGATGGTCGCCGCGCTCACCTGCAACGAAGCCGGCCTCTACAACAGCTTCGTGCTCGCCTATCAGCGGGATCTTCAGGAGTCCGACAGGACGCTGCTTTCCTATTTCCGACGCGCCCATGAAGAGAGCGGCACCGCCGATTATCACAGCTTCAAGACGCGGCTCGCCAACCATTATTCGCTCAAGAGTCTGGAGAACAAGAAAGCCTATTGCCGGAGCGCGGAAGCGACCTTTGCCTCGGCTCTCAATGACAAGCTGACGCTTGCCTCTTTCGCGCTTTCCCAACCCGCTTCGAATGTTTCGGGTTCCCGCGCTTGTGGAGATAGCGTCACGGGCGTGGCTATGGTGGCGCGTCCGCCCGAAGTCGCGAAACCCGTCATCGTGGCGAGTGCGACCGTTGCCGGAGCAAGCGCAACGGTTACGGACACGCCGCCGGCACTAAAAGCGGACCCGCCGAAAGTCGCCGAAGCCGGGCCGCCGCCCGCAAAAGCGCCTGGAGCGGAAGCGGCAACGCCGCCGAACGAGGCCGAAAACACGCCGCCCCCTCCGCCCCCCGTTCGCAACGCGACGCCCGCCCCCTATGCGCCGCCCGCCGCGCCCAATGCGCCGCCGGCGAACCGCGGCAACACCTACCCTTACAGCAACACCCGTCCTTATGCGTATGGCAACGGCAATGCGTATGCCTATGGCGACGGGCAAGCGCAGAGCCAACCCTATCGCCGCCCCACGCCACCACCGCCGCTGCGCACCTATCGTTACGACGCGCGCGAACGCTATGCCTGCGAAACCTACTACGGACGCGATCCCTATCGCGGGCCATATGGCGCCAATGATCCCTGCTACCAAGTTTATCGCTGGTACGACGACCGCGACTATTACCGCTACGGCACTCCGCCGCAGCAATATTGGAGGCGTTGAAATGAGGTGGGTGAAACGGGTTGGGTTGGCGTCGGTTCTGTTGGTCGGCACGGCAGGCTATGGTTTCGGCGCGGCACCGAGCGCGCCGAAAGAGCCCGACAAAGCGTCGCCGTCGCTCGAAGCGGTCATGGGCAAACGCCTCGTATCGATCGACGGCTCGATCATCTCGCTTAGCCTTTCGGAAGAAGGCCTCGTGCGTCAGATCACGGCGGCGAACGGCGCGATTCAGAAGACTGCCTTCACCTTCATCAGCGAGCGACTCGGCACCGTCGCCGACTCCGCCGACACGAACAAGATCGTCGCCGTTTTCCGCGCCACCGAGACCGCGCTCGAGATCGAGTTCGCCGACGGGACGTCCGAGCTCCTGCTCGCCAATTCGTTCGGCGGCATCTCGATCGAATCAACTTCGGCGGTGAAGGATACCTATTGCACCACCTGGTATCCAGACGGCCACGTCTTCAGCGTCGATGAACGCAAGGCCGCGCTTGCGCAATATGCGATGCGGCTCGGCTTGGGCGATTCGGCGCAGAAGACCGCGGCAACCGGCGCGCCCTGCGGCTCGGCTCCTGTCCGGCTGATCGAGGCGGCAGCGCCCAAAGACGTCGCTAAGACGGAAGCGAAAGCCGATGCGACCAAATACGACGCAGCGAAAGCCGACCCCGCGCCGACGCCCTCCGCGGCCCCCCCTGCTCCGGCAGGAACGCGCGGGCGACGCGGCGCGGCGCTCCGTCCCGTGGCGCCGAAGCAGACGGTGTTGGCGGAGATAAAGCCCGTCGAGGTGCGTAATTCCGAAATCCATCCGGTGCCCGAAGACGTCGCGCCTGCCTCGCCGCCCGATACCGCGGCAAAACAGGTGGTCGCCGCGCTCGATACGCCCGCGCAGACAACACCCGGGGCCGCGCCGGCCGCTGCGTACGATGCGGCGAAAGCCGCGCCGGCCACGCCTCCAAGCGCACCGGACGCGAAGGCGCCGGACTACAAGCCCGAGGCGAAAGCGCCGGACTACAAACCCGCCGACTCAAAAGCGCCCGAAACAAAGGCACCACAGGTCGTCGCCTCGCTGGAAAAACCGCCGGCGGTAACGGCCGCGCCGCCTGCGAAGACCGACCAGAAAGGCGCGTCGAGCTGTCTCTCGATCGAGAGCGATGGCAGCCATTGGGGCTTCCGCAATCACTGCGGCTACACGGTGCAGTTCGCCTATTGCCAGATGAACGGCGTCGGCCAACCGGCTTCCTGCAAAGACGGCACGGTGCCGGGCAGCGTCTCGCCCAACGGGTTCGGCGCGCTCGTTGCCGACCAGAGCTTGAAGGAAAGCGACGTCGAGCATGACTTCCGCTGGGTTGCCTGTCAGGGCGGCGCGGGCGAAGTCATCCCGCGGCTCGAACAGACGGAGCCTCCCGTCGGTCGTTGCGTACGCTAGGGGATCGCTCGGCGCCCGAAAGCGCCGCGCTGTCGGGGACCCCGCAGCGCGGCGTTTTCATTTGTGCTACAAGGCCTTGCAAGAGTGGCTACCAGTAGCTACAATTCGCCGCATGAAGATAGTGTCCATTAAAGAAGCCAAGAACCGGCTGACGGAACTCGCCCGCGTGGTCGAAAACGGTGAGACGGTCGTCGTGACCCGCAGCGGCAAGCCCGTGTTCGATCTCGTCCCTCATCAAGAAAAGGGCGGGTTACGTCTCGAGGCCATCGACGAGTTCAAGAAGAAATACGGTGTGACACAGATCTTTGCCCACGTGAGCGACGATTTCGACGAGCCCTTGCCCGAGGATTTCCTGATCAAGCCTCTGCCCTGATCGATGCGGCTTCTCCTCGATACGCATGTGCTGATTGATCTTGTCAACGAAGAACTGGATTCGAACTTGGAAGGGCAGTTTGCAGACGCTCGAACATTTCTTCACGTCAGCGTCGCAAGCCTATGGGAGATGGCGATCAAAGTTCGCTTAGGGAAGCTCGCGCTCCGAGTTCCACTCGACAGCTTGCCTGAACTGATCAACGCCACCCGGATGACGCTGATCGAGATCAAAGCTTCTCACGCGCTTGCCGTCGCCGATCCTCGACCCGAAACGCGCGATCCGTTCGACCGGCTGCTGCTCGCTCAATGCATGATCGAGGGATTGCAGCTCGCAACTGACGATCGTGCGCTTATCGCGCATCCCCTCGCCTGGAAGCGCGCATGAAGAAACTTTTCTACCTGCGTAACTCGAGCACGCAGGCTCCGCATTGCCATCCTGTGCCCCGTGGCGAAGCTACCGGCGGCGTCGATGTTCCTCACCGCGATGGTTGCCGTCGCTGGTCTAACGGCGGTCGCGGCCTTTGGTTTCCGCGAGCGAGCCGATCGGGAACGATCTCGATTGCGCCGGAGCGCTTCAGCTCAAAAGTTGTGGCTGGTGCTTGGCGAAACCTGGTGCCGCCTGCGTGACTCGAACACGCGACCCCCGCATTACGAATGCGGTGCTCTACCGGCTGAGCTAAGGCGGCTCCGGTTCGTCTTTAAGGTACTACCCTCTAACGCGCCCCTAATTCAATGCAAATGGATGGCGGCCTTGTTCTCGCCCGGGACGAGCACAATGGCGGCCGAGTCGAAATCGTCTGGCTTGGCGCCATTCGAGATGCCTTCGGGCTCCCCTCCTTCCGCGCGGCCGTCATTGTTCGTGTCCTGGAAAGCCTTGATGGCATAGGCGCCAGGAGGCAGACCCGCGAAGGTGACCGTGACGGCACCGGAGGCTTTGGCCACCATCTCGCTTCGCAACGGCGTGCCGCCGATCAAGGGGAAAGTCGGCTCGTCATAAAGGCCGACGCGGAGTGTGCCGCCAGCCGCGTTGAGCCCATCCACGGTCACGCGCAACGTCGCGGCCATGGGCGTCGCCGCACGGGCAACAGCCACCGCAAGCAGAGCGACGGTCACCGCGTGTATGAGCAGGCGAGACTTACGCAAGCTTGGGTTCGAGCTTCTTGCAGGCTTCGATGAGGCCGCGCACGGAATCGACCGACTTGTCGAACATCGCGCGCTCGGCTTCGGTGAGTTTGAGCTCGACGATGCGCTCGACCCCATTCTCTCCGATCACCACAGGGACGCCGACATAGACGTCCTTGAGGCCATACGGGCCGTTGACGTAGGCGGCACAGGGAAGCACGCGCTTCTTGTCGCGCAAATAGGATTCGGCCATCGCGATCGCGGCCGAGGCTGGCGCATAGAACGCAGAGCCTGTTTTCAGAAGGCCGACGATCTCCGCGCCGCCGTCGCGCGTGCGCTGGATGATCTGGTTCAGCCGCTCGTCCTTGATCCAGCCCATCTTCACGAGCTCAGGCAGCGGAATTCCCGCCACCGTGGAGAAGCGCGGCACCGGCACCATCGTGTCGCCGTGGCCCCCGAGCACGAAGGCAGACACGTCCTCGACCGAGATGCCCATCTCTTGGGCAAGGAAATGGCGGAAGCGGGCAGAATCGAGGATGCCCGCCATGCCGACGACGTGCGAGTGCGGAAGCCCGCAGAACTGGCGTAGCGCCCACACCATTGCGTCCAAGGGATTGGTGATGCAGATGACGAAGGCGTTCGGCGCATAGTTTTTGATGCCGTCGCCGACCGCGGACATGACTTTCAAGTTGATGCCCAAGAGATCGTCGCGGCTCATGCCGGGTTTGCGCGGTACGCCCGCCGTGACGATGACGACGTCTGCGCCCTTGATGTCGGCGTAGGAATTCGTGCCCTTGAAGACGGCATCGTAATTCTCGATCGGTCCCGCCTGCGCAATGTCGAGCGACTTGCCCTGCGGCAAGCCTTCGACGATGTCGAAGAGAACGACGTCACCCAGCTCCTTCAAGCCGATCAGGTGCGAAAGCGTGCCGCCGATCTGGCCGCCGCCGATAAGGGCGATCTTGCTGCGGGACATGGTGAGCTCCTGTGCGAAGGATAGGGATTGGGCGCCGGTTCCTAGCCTGCCGGAGCAGGTTGAGGCAAGGCGTTAGGCGGCGTTGATGAAGCCGCCCATCTGGCGGTTCCACAGCCGCGCATAGGCGCCGCCCTTGGCAAGGAGCTCGCGGTGCGGGCCCTCCTCCACGATGCGGCCGGCCTCGAGATAGACGATGCGGTCCATTCCGGCGATGGTGGACAAGCGATGTGCGATCGCGATCACGGTGCGGCCCTGCATCAGCGTCCACAAAGCCTGCTGGATCAGATGCTCGGATTCGGAATCGAGCGACGAGGTCGCCTCATCCAGCACCAGGATCCGCGCGTCTTTGACCAGCGCGCGGGCAATCGCGACGCGCTGACGCTCGCCGCCCGATAGCTTGATCCCCTGCTCGCCGACGATCGTGTCATAGCCCGAGGCGCGGCCCAAGATGAACTCGTGTGCATTGGCTTCCGCCGCCGCGCGCATGACTTCGGCCTCGGGCGCGCCGGGCTTCGCATAGCGGATATTGTCGCGCACCGCGCGATGGAAGACGCCCGGCATCTGCGGTACTTCCGCGATCGCCTGATTCAGGGAGTCCCAAGTAACGCAAGCGATGTCCTGGCCGTCGATCGTGATGCGCCCGCTTTGCGGCTCGAACTGGCGGCGCAAGAGCTTCACGAGCGTCGACTTGCCGGCGCCCGAGGGGCCGACGAGGCCAACCTTCTCGCCCGGACGGATGGAGAGGTTCAGATCGTCGAACACCTGCAAGCCATCAGGATGAGCGAAGCGCACATGCTCGTAGCGGATTGTGCCTTCTCGCACTTGAAGCGGTTTTGCACCTGGCGCATCGACGATCTCGTGACGCTGGCTGACGAGCTCGAGCGCCTCCGCCAGCGTTCCCAGCTGCTCGAAATAATCGAGCATGCGGTAGGAAAGCTCCTGCACGCTGCGGATGATCTGGTTAGCCAGGAGATAGACCATCGCGAACGCGCCGACCGAGATCGCACCCGAGAGCGCATCCATCCCGGCGAGCGCTAGCAGGCCTAAGAGCAACGCGAGCGTCGCCACGGCCATGAAGCTGCGCATGATGATGAGGAAGGTTCGCAAGCGCCGCGAAGCGTTCATCTCGTCGGTCAAGAAATGCGAGATGAAGCGGCGCTCGTAATCGGCCTTGGCAAAGGCGCGCACGAGATCCGAATTGGCGATCGCGTCGATCAAGCGCCCGGTCGAGGTCGAGATCTCGTCGGAGAGCGCTTTGGAAAGGACGACGCAGCGCTTGGCGAGCGAAACGACGATCGCGAGATAGATGGTCGCCCAGGCAGCAAGAACGAGCGCGTATTCCATGCTGGTCGCAAACATGAATACGCCGCCGACCAGCATGAGCAGCGCGACCCGCACCATCTCGAAGCCAAGGATGTTGAGGATGGAGACCGTCGCTTGTCCTGCCTGCTTCACCTTCTGGCCGAGCTTGCCGGCGAAGTTCTCCTGGAAATAGCGCGGCGAGTGGCCCATCAGATAAGTGAATAGGTATTTCTGCGCGAGCGCGCGCATGCGCGGACTCGTCTGGACGTCCACCGCTTCATAAGCGCGATAAGCGAGCGTCGAGCCGAGCCAGATCGCGGCGAGGAGCCCGAGCCAGGGGAGGATCGCTTGCGCGAATGTCGCGTGCGCGGTGTAGGCCGCGGTCACGGCATTGATGAGATGCGAGAGCGCATAGGGTCCGAAGGCCTCGATCGACGTCGCGGAACCGGCAAGCAGCACGAGCGTCGCTACCTGCCAAAAGAAATGCCGTGCGATCAGAAAGCGCATGAAGGCGAACGGCGTCGCGGGCACCCGCGCGAGGCACTCGGCTTCCGGCAAGGGCTCGGGCCTGCTCAAGACTTGATCGGGAACAATGTGTCTGTTCGGGCTCATCGCCCTTGTGATCCTCGAAGGAAAGACGCTGCCGCCACGCCCGAATCGCGCGTTCGGCAGCACATCATAAAGTGGAAACTAGAAGGGTCTTGGTAACGGAAGGATTAGCCGTTTTCGGCCACGCCCTCGTCCTCTTCGCCGCCCCGTTGCCGCTCGGTGATACGGGCTGCCTTACCGCGCCGGCCGCGCAGATAATAGAGCTTCGCGCGCCGTACCTTGCCGTGGCGGAGGACCTCGACCGAGTCCACGAGCGGGCTGTAAACCGGGAATACGCGTTCCACGCCCTCACCGTACGAGATCTTGCGGACCGTGAAGCTTTCATTCAGTCCGGCGCCCGAACGGCCGATGCAGACGCCCTCGAACGCCTGAAGGCGCTCGCGCGTCTTGGTCTGCTTCGTCTTCTCGTCGTAGGAGACGTCCACAACCTTGACGTTTACTTTCAAGGTGTCGCCCGGGCGGAATTGGGGGAGTTTCTTGCCTCCGCGAGCCGCGTTCATCTGTTCACGCTCAAGCGTCTGGATCAGGTTCATTTTCTTCATCCTTCGGCTCAAGTTCGGCCCGAGAGGCGGGCCTTCTAGCGGATCGGGAGGCCTTTTCATAGAGGGTCCAGAGGTCCGGCCGACGCGCCTTGGTTGCAGCCTCGGACGCGGCCCTGCGCCATTTCGCGATTTTAGCGTGGTCGCCCGAGTTCAAGATTTCGGGAATCCCAAGGCCCTCAAAGTCTTGCGGCCGGGTGTAATGGGGGTATTCGAGCAGGCCGGAGGCGAAGCTTTCCTCTTCTAGCGACGCTTCCTTCCCAAGCACGTTCGGGATCAGGCGGACGGCAGCCTCGATGAGTGCCATTGCGGCGATTTCGCCTCCCGCCAATACGAAGTCCCCGAGCGAGATCTCCTCGATCGCGCGCGCCTCAATCACGCGTTCGTCCAGCCCCTCGAAGCGAGCGCAAATGAGGATCACGCCCGGACCCGCGCCGATCTCCCGCACACGCGCTTGCGTCAATGGCGCCCCTCGCGGCGAGAGATAGATCAGAGGCCGCGGATCGTCCCTTGCCCGCACCGCATCGATCGCAGCGGCGGCCACGTCGGCACGCATGACCATGCCCGGTCCCCCGCCCGAGGGCGTGTCGTCGACCGCGCGATAGCGACCTATACCCTGCTCGCGGATGTCATGGACCTCAAGCGTCCAAAGCCCTTGTGCCAGCGCCTTGCCGATCAGCGAGACGCCAAGGGGCCCCGGGAACATTTCGGGGAAGAGCGTGAGCACGCTTGCCCGCCACATCGATCATTCCTCTTCAAGTGGAGGGAGCTCGACCACGATGCGACCGGCTTTGAGATCGACTGCGTGGACGGCATCGCCATGAAACGGAACAAACTCGGTGTTGCCGCCTAGGAGCTCGATTTCCAGGACATCGCCGGCGCCGAAATTGTGCAGAGCCCGCACTTTGCCGAGCGGCTTGCCGGTCCTGTCTTCGGCCTTGAGACTCAATAGATCGGCTTCGTAGAACTCGCCGGGCTCAGGTGCAGGGAACGCGGCGCGCGCAACGAAGAGCTCCTCGCTAATCAGCGCTTCGGCCGCGTTGCGGTCGCCGATGCCATCGAAGGCGACAACCGCCTGGTCGGTTTGCGTCGCGCGCACGCTCAAGACCTTCAGCCGCCGCCCGCTCCTGGTGGTGAGCGGGCCATAGAGACCGAGATTCTCCGGCTTGAGCGTGAAGGTCTTCACCTTCACCTCGCCCTTGATGCCATGGGCGCCTAAGACAGCCCCCAAGAGCACGCGCTCCGCCAAACGTTTAAGCGGCCGGAGCGGCGCCGGCGGCGGCCTTGGCGCGTTCCTGCGCCTTCTTCCTGGGCTTCGCCTTCTCGGGGTTGTTGTGCTTGACGTGTTTCAGGATCCCTGCATCCGCCAGGAAGCGATGCACGCGGTCCGATGCCGTCGCGCCCTTCTCGAGCCAGGTCTTCGCCTTGTCGAGATCGAGCTTCAAGCGATCGGCGTGGTCCTTGGGCAGAAGCGGATTGTAATAGCCGAGCCGCTCGATGAAGCGTCCATCGCGCGGGCTGCGCGACTCGGCGACAACGATGGAATAATGCGGGCGCTTCTTGGTGCCGCCGCGCGAAAGCCTGATCTTCAATGACATGTGCGATCCTTTCCCATCATCTGTTTACTGACGAAAACAACTAGCGTTTTCCTCCGAACCCGGGCGGAAGGCCGCCGGGCGGCAAGCCTCCGAGGCCTGAGAGCATTTGCGGATTCATGCCGCCAAGCGCGCCCAACATGCCGCGCCCGCCCTTGCCCATCTTTTTCATCACGTCCGACATCTGGCGCTGCATCTTGAGGATCTTGTTGACGTCCGAGACTTCGACGCCGGCACCGGCCGCGATGCGCTTCCTGCGCGAGCCGTTGATAATATCGGGCTCGACGCGCTCCTGTTTGGTCATCGAGGAGATGATCGCTTCCTGGCGTTTGATTACGCGATCGTCGAGCCCGGCCGCCGCGAGTTGGTCCTTCACCTTGCCTATGCCGGGCAGCATGGCGAGCAAGCCCTGCATGCCGCCCATCTTGCGCATCTGGGAAAGCTGATCGGCGAGGTCGTTGAAGTCGAGCTCGCCTTTTTTCATCTTCTTGGCAAGCTTCTCGGCCTTCTCGCGATCGACCGTCTCGATGGTCTTCTCGACGAGCGAGACGACATCGCCCATGTCAAGGATTCGCGAGGCGACGCGGGCCGGATGGAAAGCCTCGAGCGCGTCGAGCTTTTCGCCGGTGCCTAGGAACTTGATCGGCGCGCCCGTGACGCTGCGCATGGAAAGGGCTGCGCCGCCGCGCTGATCGCCTTCCGTGCGCGTGAGGATAATGCCGGTGAGACGTACCCGGTCGTTGAAGCTTTTCGCGATATTGACCGCGTCCTGGCCGGTCAAGCTGTCGGCGACGAGAAGCGTCTCGTGCGGCTGGACCGCATCTCGCACTTGCGCCACTTCCGTCATCAGCGCTTCGTCGATGTGCTGACGACCGGCGGTATCGAGGATGAGGGCGTCGTAGCCGCCGACGCGCGAGGCGGCAAGCGCGCGCTTGGCAATGTCGACGGGACGCTGGCCGAGGATGATGGGGAGTGTCGGCACCTTGATCTGCTCGCCGAGGATTTTGAGCTGCTCCATGGCGGCAGGGCGATTGACGTCCAAGGACGCCATCAGCACGCGTTTCTTGTCGCGATTGGTGAGAAGGAGGGCGAGCTTTGCCGAGGTCGTGGTTTTGCCCGAGCCTTGCAGGCCGACCATCAGGATGGGCGCGGGGGGCGCGCCGAGCGAAAGCGCCTCGGACTCCGCACCCAGCATCTCGACCAGACGGTCGTAGACGATCTTGACGACCTGTTGGCCGGGCGTGATCGAGCGGATCACGTCTTCGCCGATCGCGCGCTCGCGCACGTCGGCGACGAATTTCTTCACCACGGGAAGCGAAACGTCGGCGTCCAAGAGCGCGGTGCGCACTTCGCCAAGCGCAGTGTCGACGTCGGCTTCCGACAGCGCACCGCGGCCCTTCAGCCGGTCGAAGACATTGCCCAAACGCTGCTGCAAGCCGTCGAACATCTGCACAATCCTTTCCGCCCACTCAGGGAGAAACATCCAAACAGGAAACGCCCCAGGGGGCGCACCTGCGCTGCCTGGGGGCGATCCCAGGCCGAGCCCGGGACCGGAAAGGTGTCAACCGATCCGGATGGCGGGGATGTAGTTCGGCCGCTAGACTAAGTCAACCAAACCTACTTTCTGAGGGAACCGATGATCGCCAAGGGTAGCTGTTTGTGCAAAGCGGTAACGTATGAGGTGGATCTGCCTTTCGAGCGGTTCATGTATTGCCATTGCTCGCGCTGTCGCAAAGCGACGGGAAGTCCGCATGCGGCCAACGGCTTCGTGAAGCCGGAAGCGTTCCGTTGGACCAAGGGCGCGGACATGGTGCAGCGATATGACGTGCCCGAGGCCAAGCGCTTCGGACTCCAATTCTGCAAGAATTGCGGCTCTAAGGTCCCGCATGCCACGCGTGACGGCGCCCGCTTCGTGATCCCGGCGGGCTCGCTCGACGATGATCCCGGCTCACGGCCTCAGGCGGTCATCTACTGGGCTTCGCGCGCGCCCTGGTATCGCGATTGCGCGGAAATGGACAAGCACGACGAGATGCCACGCTAAGGCTAAGGCTTTGCCATCAGCTGTTGCGCGAAGAAGACATAGGACAGGGCGTTCATTTCGGCTTGTTGCGCGTGATTGGCGGCGGCGGCGTGTCCGCCGTCGGTGTTCTCGTAGAACAGCACGTTATGGCCCTGCGCTTCCATTTTCGCGGCCATCTTGCGCGCGTGCACGGGCGTGACGCGGTCATCGGAAGTCGCGGTTATGAAGAAGATCGGCGGATATTTCTCCCGCGGCTTCACGTTCTGATACGGCGAATAGGCGAGGATCGCCGCGCGTTCTTCCGGATTCTCGGGATCGCCATACTCGGCCACCCACGATGCGCCGGCGCCGAATTTCGGATAGCGAATCATGTCGAGAAGCGGCACCTGGCAGACGACCGCGCCGAAAAGATCGGGGCGCTCGACCGCGACCGCGCCCACGAGCAGCCCACCATTCGATCCCCCTAGGATACCGAGCTGGTCGGGCGTGGTGAGGCCGCGCAGCACCATGTCCTCGGCCACCGCAATGAAATCGTCGAAGGCTTTCTGCCGGTTCGTCTTGAGCGCCGCCTCATGCCAGGCGGGGCCGAATTCGCCACCGCCGCGGATATTCGCAACCGCATAGGCGCCGCCTTTGGGCAGCCAGATGCGTCCCATCGCGGTCCAATAAAAGGGCGACGAAGAGGCTTCGAAGCCGCCATAGCCGTAGAGCACCATTGGCGTTGCGCCCTGCGCGTCTCTCGGCCGCACCACGAAATAGGGAATCCGCGTCCCGTCCTTCGAGATCGCCTCATATTGCGATTGCCGGTAGGGCGAAGCATCGAAACGAGCGGGAAGCGATTTGATGGCGACGGGTTTCTCTTCGCCTCGGGCGGAGTAGAGCGTCGTCGGGGTCAGGAATCCCTGATACGTGAAATACGCTTCCGGTCCGAATGGATTGGCCGACGCGATCCCCGTCGATCCGCCTGAGGGGACGTCAAGGCGCGTGTCGCTCCACTGGCCCGTAGCGGGGTCGGGCTTGAAGGCGTGGACGCTGCCCGTCACGTTTTCGAAGATCGCGACGTAGACAGCATCGCGGCCGGCGGCAACGTCATCGATGGTGGCACGGGGGCCGGGAGAATAAATGGCAACTGCCCGTTGCGGCTGATGCGTCGCCAAGAATTCCTTCAAGGGAAACGCGATCAACGAGCCTTGAGGAAGCGTCGACCCGTCATCCTGAACCCACTCCTTGCGCAAGGTCGTGATGAGCTGATCGCCGATCGCGGTTTTCACGTCGGCGCTTTCCGGTAACGGGAGCTTCACCGCCGTCCCTGTTATCACCGAATAATATTCGGTCTCGTAATAATTGACGGAGCGCGCAGCGAGCGCGATCGGGCCCGAAGGCAGCTGGAAGACGACGGGCGAAACGATGACATCGGAAGTTGTGCCTTGGTAGACAATTTTTGCGTCGGCGATCTTCTCGCCGCGATGCCAAATTTTCACGATCCGGGGATACCCGGACTCGGTCAAAGTCCCCTTGCCGAAATCGGTGCTGAAGAGAATCGTGTCGGCATCGAGATAGGCCGCCTCAGCCTTAGATTCGCCGAGATCGAAGCCCTCGGCCATGAAACGTTTGGCCACCGGATCGAATTCGCGAAGGACCACCGTGTCGCCGCCGCCAAGCGAGAGCGAGATCAGACAGCGCTTCAAGTCGAGCGAGCACGAGGCCCGCTTGAAGACCCAGTTCTTGCCTTCGACGCGCGCGAGCTCGTCAACGTCGATCAGCGTCTCCCATTGCGGAGAAGGGGTCTCGTAGGAGGCGATCGGCGTCCGCCGCCAAAGCCCTCGGACATGGTTCTCGTCCTGCCAGAAATTGAAGACGTGGGAGACGTAGACCTGTCCCATCGGGATGCGATCGGTCGCATCGAGGACGCCCAAGACCGCGTCGTAGTTCTTGTTGTAGTCGGAATCGCTCTTGAGCCGCTTGAATGCGGCCTCGTTTTGCTCTTCAGCCCACGCGACAGCTTTGGCGCCGTGGATGTCCTCGAGCCAGAGATAAGGATCATCGGCGACTTCGGCCGCGATAGCCGACCCCGCGATCAGCGCGGCGGCCAACAGGCCCACCAGTCCCTTGTGTGAAGGCATGCTGAACCCTGCCTGAAATTCCAGGCCATTTTGTGACTCCTGGCGCCAAGATCAACGGTCTCGAAGGCTCGTGGGCCCGCCACCCTGGCATAGATGAGGCCGTAAGCCCTATATAACGGTCCATGAAGTCGTTCTTGAAAATGCATGGTCTGGGCAACGATTTCGTGATTTTCGATGCCCGGACCTTCCCGATCCCGATGGACGCGGCGACGGCAAAAGCCGTTGCCGATCGCAAGCGCGGGATCGGCTGCGATCAGATCATTCTGATCGAACGGGCCAATAAGGGCGCCGACGCCTTCATGCGCATCTACAACGCCGACGGCGGCGAGGTCGAATCCTGCGGCAATGCCGCCCGCTGCGTCGGTTCTCTGCTGATGGCGGAGATGGAAAAGCCCGACGTCCTCATCGCGACGACAGGCGGGCCGGTTCGGTGCTCCGACGCGCGGAGCGGACGAGTTACAGTCGATCTTGGCGCCCCTCGACTCGACTGGCGCGAAATTCCCTTGGCTCAAGCCGTCGACACGGAATCATTTTCGCTTCAAGTCCCGGGATTTCACGAACCGGCGCTCGAGGCCGTCTCGGCGGTGTCGGTCGGCAATCCGCACTGTGTCCTCTTCGTTGAAGATGTCGAAAACGCGCCGGTTACGACGCTTGGCCCTGCGATCGAGCATCATCCGTGGTTCCCGTCCCGTACCAACGTCGAATTCGTTGAAGCGCGCGGGCGCGGCACGCTCAGGATGCGCGTCTGGGAGCGCGGCGCAGGAGTCACGCTTGCTTGCGGAACGGGTGCTTGCGCGGCTGCCGTGGCGGCGCATCTGCGAGGCATGACGGGGCGCAAAGTGACTCTCGTTCTCGACGGCGGCGAGCTTGAAATCGAGTGGCGGGAAGCGGATGACCATGTGTTGATGACAGGCCCCGCCACTTTCAGTTTCGCCGGCGAGGTCGACTTGAAGAGCCTGAGTGCAACGGTGAACGCATGAGCTCGCTCCAGATCCTCACTTTCGGCTGCCGGCTCAATGCGTATGAATCGGAAGTGATCCGCGCGCGTGCGGTCGAAGCCGGGCTATCCAATGCCGTGATCGTCAACACTTGCGCCGTTACTGCGGAGGCGGTCCGTCAATCACGGCAGGCGATCCGAAAGGCGCGGCGGGACAATCCCACGGCTCGCATCATCGTCACCGGCTGCGCGGCTCAAACCGAGCCCGGTCTTTACGCCGCAATGCCCGAAGTCGATCGCGTCATCGGCAATCAAGAGAAGCTTTCGAGGGAAAGCTTCGGCCAAGATTTACTCGACAATGCTCCACGCGTGATCGTCAACGACATCATGGCGGTGAAGGAGACCGCGGCACACTTCCTGGCCACTGATTCCGATCCGTTCGAAGGCAAGGCTCGTGCCGTTTTGCAGGTGCAGAACGGCTGCGATCACCGCTGCACGTTCTGCATCATTCCCTATGGGCGAGGGAATTCGCGCAGCGTCGGCGCCGGCGCGGTGGTGGAGGAAACGCGCCGTCTCGTGGAGTCTGGCTTCAAGGAGATCGTGCTCTCGGGTGTCGACCTCACAGCCTATGGCGGCGATCTTCCGGGGAAGCCCAAGCTTGGGCTCCTCATCGCGCGCATCCTAAAGCACGTCCCCGAGCTCGAGCGCTTACGGCTGTCATCGATCGATTGCATCGAGGTCGACGACACCCTGTTCAAGCTGATCGCAGAGGAGGAGCGACTCATGCCGCATTTCCATCTCTCTGCGCAATCGGGAGACAACCTTATTCTGAAGCGCATGAAGCGCCGACATTCACGCGAAGATACGATCCGCTTTTGCGATACGGTCCGCCGCCTGCGGCCGAACGTCGCGTTCGGCGCGGATCTGATCGCCGGCTTTCCCACCGAGACCGAGGCGATGTTCCAGCACAGCTTGTCGCTCGTCGACGATGCGGGGCTCTCCTATCTGCATGTTTTTCCTTTCAGCGCACGCGCGCGCACGCCGGCAGCAAAGATGCCGCAACTTCCCCGCTGGGTCGTGAAAGAGCGGGCGCAACGCTTGCGCAGCAAGGGCAGCGTTGCGCTTTCCACCCGACTTGATGCGCTCGTTGGAACGGAACAGGAAATTCTGGTCGAAAAGCATGGACTGGGCCGCACCCCTTGCTTCGCGCAAGTCCGTTTGGAGGGCTATGTGCTTCCGGGCGAGGTTGTCTCGGCCCGCATCCAATTCGCGGACAGTCAATTTCTGCTGGCAAACGTTTCGTCGTATCCGACCACTATAGGTGTTCAGGCATTGCCGGCATGAGCACGGATGAAGGGTCGACACGGGGCGGCATGTTCGCGCGCCTGAAGGCCGGACTGTCCCGCACGGCTTCGGCGTTCTCCGACGGTCTCATGGGCGCGCTCAACCGCGCCAAGCTCGATTCCGAGACGATCGGCGACATCGAGGAAGCCTTCATCCGGGCCGATGTCGGCGGTGCGCTCGCGCGCGAGATCGCAGCGGACATCTCGAAGGACCGGTACGACGCCGACATCTCGCCCTATGAGATCCGCCAGCTCTTGGCCGGCGCCGTGACCAAGGTCCTCGCGCCCGCAGCAAAACCGTTTGTGATCGACCCTGCAAAGAAGCCATTCGTCGTTCTCGTTGCCGGCGTGAACGGAACAGGCAAGACGACGACGATCGGAAAGTTCGCCGCGAAGCTCAAAGGAGAAGGCAAGCGCGTCGTTCTTGCGGCTTGCGATACCTTTCGCGCTGCGGCCATCGAACAGCTCAAGATCTGGGGTGAACGGGCAGGCACGCGGGTTATCGCCCGCTCGCCTGGCTCAGATGCCGCCGGCCTCGCCTTCGATGCGTTGAGCGAAGCGCGGGCCGAAGGCGCGGACGTGCTCCTGATCGATACCGCGGGACGGTTGCAGAACAAAGCAGGACTCATGGCCGAGCTCGAGAAGATCGCGCGCGTCTTGAAGAAGCAGGACGCCGATGCCCCGCATGCGGTGCTGCTCGTGCTCGATGCGACGACCGGACAAAACGCGATCTCGCAGGTCGAGGCGTTCCAAGCGGCAGTGCCCTTGACGGGCTTGATCATGACCAAGCTCGACGGCACCGCGAAGGGAGGGATCCTGGTCGCGCTCGCTCACCGGTTCAATATTCCCATACACTTCATAGGTGTCGGCGAGAGCATCGACGATTTGCAGCCGTTCAACGCGGAAACCTTCGCGAAGGCGCTCACGGGCGCGGCCTGATCACGCCCCGGCATCTGGCATCGCCGCGCACGAGGCCCTATGTTCGAGTCATGTCCCCACGGCTGAAGATGGCGCTCGATTATGGCCCGCTGCTCTTGTTCGCGGGCGTTTATTTCACGTTCAATCTCTATGCGGCGACTGCCGTTCTAATGGCCGCCGTCATCGTCGCTGTGGCGACCGAGTTCGCCGTGGTTCGAAAAGTCTCGCCCATGCTCATCATGACGACGTTGTTCGTGCTTCCTTTCGGCGGATTAACCCTTTGGCTGACAAGCGACATTTTCATCAAGATCAAGCCATCCGTACTGTATTTGACAATGGCCGCTATTCTTGTCGGCGGATTGTTCTCCGGCCGTCTGTTCATAAAGTTCCTGTTCGCCCAACTGTTTCAGCTGCCGGACGAAGCTTGGCGTACACTGACGTTACGGCTGTCGGCTTTCTTTATAGGGTTGGCGATCCTCAATCTCGTCGTGTGGAGGAATTTCTCCGAAGGAACGTGGGTCTTGTTCAAGGTCTTCGGTGTTGTGGCCTTGACGATGATCTTCATGCTCGCGCAAACACCATTCATTGCCCGCCATCAGATCGAGCGCGACAATCCTCCATCCGCGAGTTGATTGCATGCGACAAAATTAATCGGCGTACGATCTCTCCGGATTTCATCCTATGGCCCCCAAAGTGGAGGCGAGAGCATTGCGCGCGCTTCGCAATTTCGCGCCTTACGCTTCGCGAGCACGACACGTCAAGTGAAGCGTGCCTGCATCAGCCGATAAATTTGCGCAACAACCCGCTTGCGGCGCGCCACAAAGAGGCTAATGTTGCGCCCTACAGTCCGACGGGTACGGACGATCTGAATACAATCTCAGCATCGTTGGGGGATGGGGGATGGCGTCCAAAGGTCCGAAGAAGGCCGACGGTGGCTTTGATCTCTCGCAATCGCCTTCGCACCTGTTGCGGCGCTGCGTGCAGTACGCGAACGATCTCTTCTCGCGCGAACCGGGCGCAAGCGACCTCACGAAGCAGCAGTTCACGGTGCTCGCTGCCGTCGAACAGAACGAAGGGATCAGTCAGACCGATCTCGTGAATCTCACCGGCATCGATCGTTCAACGCTGGCCGAGATGATCCGCCGCATGATCGAAAAGGGATTGCTCGACCGTGAGCGCACCGAGACGGATCAACGCGCGAACGCCGTCCACTTGGCCGCGCTGGGGCGAAAGGCCTTAAGGAGTGCGCGACAGGCGAGCGAACGCGTCGAGCGGACGCTCCTGTCTGCGCTTCCGGCAGGCGATCGTGGCAAGCTCGTAAAGATGCTCTCGGCGGTGGTGGAACAAGCCGAGGCCGAAGGGAACGAAAACGAGATGGGCGGCCGGCGCCGGGCTCGCCGCCAGCGTTAGAGTCTCAAACCTTGATGTCGAGCTGAGAGCCAGGTCGCAGCAACGGCCCAGGAGCGACAGGCTTTGCCGCTCGTCCGGTTGGCGGCGCACTTGCGAACATCAGCGGTTGAAATTGCGCCGATTCCGTCACCTTCCCCGTTTCAGCTTTCATGTCCGCTTTTTGCGGCGCCGGCGCGGCGGTTTTTAGCGCCTGACCCGAGGCGACCCTCGCAGGTTGAATTTGGGCTGCAAGAAGCAGGCTCGCCGCATCGATCCGCATGACGCCACATTGGCAAAATATGGTTTGCGGAATCTAAACGCCGGCTCTCAGCCGCCCGATTGGCGGAGGGCCGGAAGGATCAGCTTCTGCACGATTTCGGGCGACAAGGGCCCGGAATAATGCACCCGAATGATGCCTTTGGCGTCGACGACAAATGTCTCGGGAACGCCCGTCACGCCCCAATCGATCGAGACACGGCCATCGTCGTCCTTATTGATCTTCGAATAAGGATTCCCGAGCTCGGTTAAGAAGTCGCGTGCATCCTTGGCGGTCTTTCCGTAGAGCGCTTCCTTGTAGTCGATCCCATAGACGATCACGTCCTTCTGGGCTGCGAGCGCCTGGAGCGTCGGGTGCTCGATCCGGCAGGGCGCGCACCATGAGGCAAAGAAGTTCACCACAATGGGCTTGCCGGTTCCCAAATCGCCGCGACTAAAGCTCTGCGCCTCGGCATCGAGGGCTGGGAGATTGAAATCGGGGGCTGACTGGCCCACCAGAGGGGACGGCAACACGCTCGGCGGCCCTTGCCCGAGGAAGACATACAAGCCTCCCAAGAGCACAAGGCAGACGAAGATCGGGACCAGAAATATTGCTCGCTTCACGTCTTAGCCGCTCCCGATTGTTCTTCCTCCGCTTCGAGCTGGCGCACGGCTTTACGCGCACGCGCGTGTGCCGCCAAGGAAAGCACGATCGTGGTCACCAAGACCAGTAGGGTGGCCGTATAAGCCGGCCACACGAAAGCGGCATAGCCGCCCATGGCGAAGAAATTCGCCACCGGTCAGGCGCCTTTGGCCAGCATCAGAGCACGCGCACGCCGCTCGAAGATCTCGGTCTGCATGCGTATGAGCCAGAGCCAGGCAAACAGCATGGTGTAGCCTGCCATCATGACGAAGAGCGGCCATAAGAAGGCAGGATCGATCGTCGAGCCGGTAAGACCGATGCTCGGACCCTGGTGCAGCGTGTTCCACCATTCGACGGAGAAATGGATGATCGGCAGATCGGCCGCCCCGACCAGCGACAGGATCGCCGCCGCCTTGGCGGCGCGCTGCGGCTCGTCGATCGCGTTCCACAGGGCGATGTAGCCCATATAGATGAAGAAGAGGATCAGCTCGGAAACAAGCCGCGCATCGCCCCATTGCCAATAAGTGCCCCACATCGGCCGGCCCCACAGCGAACCTGTGAGGAGGGCAAGAGCGGTAAAGGCCGCACCCAAAGGCGCTGCCGATTTCGCCGCCACGTCGGCGAGAGGATGGCGAAACACGAGACCGACAAGAGACGAGCCCGCCATCACCCCATAAATCATCAACCCCATGTAAGCGGCAGGCACATGGACAAACATGATCTTGACGGTCTGGCCCTGCTGGTAGTCGGGGGGCGTCTGGAACAGAGCCCAATAAATGCCGACGGCAAGCAGCAAGAACGCAAGCGCCGCGATCCAGGGAATGAGCGCTCTCGACAAATCGAGAAAGCGCTTGGGGTTAGCGAGAACGGTGATCCTCATGGTCTTTACATAAGCCTTCGCTGGAAGATTGTCGAAACCATGCCTAGCTGCCGAGGTTCAAGCGCGCCGATGCGGCCGCCGCAAAGGGGGACAGGGCCACAGCCGCGAGCGAGAAAGCGGTCAGGAACAGGAAAGCACCACCGCCCGTCCCGTTCACGGCACCGGCTCCAAAAATGAGCGCGGGCGTGATCAAGGGGAGCACAATCAAGGCCAGGATCAGTCCGCCTCGGCGGATGGAAAGCGTGAGCGCCGCGCCGATAGCGCCCACGGCGGAAAGGGCCGGCGTTCCGATCATGAGCGAGGCCACAAGCGCGCCGAAATCGGGGAGGGGAAGATTGAGCAGAATTCCGAGCACGGGCGAAAGGACCACGAGCGGCATCCCAGTGGTCAGCCAATGGGCCAGGATCTTGGCTGCCGCGGCCTTTTCCAAAGACAGCGGCGAGAGCGCGAGCACATCCAGGCTCCCGTCCTCGTAATCGGCTTGAAACAGGCGATCGAGCGAGAGAAGTGCCGCGAGCGCCGCAGCAACCCAGAGAATTCCGCCGGCGATCTGACCGAGAACTCCAAGCTGCGCGCTTCCCACGCCAAAGGGCACGAGCGCGGCAACGAGCGCGAAGAATGCAGCCGCAAGCGTCGCGCCGCCCCCGGCCCTGAAGGCCAGCCGTATGTCGCGCAGAATGAGGGCGACGAACGGGCTCATGCGGTTCCCAAGAAATAGCGCGTCGCATCGAGGCCGAGCGTCTCGTGGGTCGCTATGATCGCAATCCCGCCATCGTCGCAGTGCTCGCCGATCAGTTCCGCAACGAGACGCCTCCCCGCCGCATCGAGAGATGAGAGCGGCTCATCCAAGAGCCATAGCGGCCGGGCCGAGAGGATGAGACGCGCAAGACTCAAACGCCGCCTCTGACCCGCGGAAAGATATTGTGCGGATAATTCCATCAGCCGGGTCAATCCGACCCGGTCGAGGACCCCTTCAAGATCCATGCGCGCGCCATAGAGCGCGGCGAAGAACCGGGCGTTCTCGAGCACGGAGAGCTGGGCTTTGATGCCGTCATGGTGACCCATCCACCCGATCAGACGGCCGCGCTCCTCATCATCGGCGATGACATAGCCCGCGCTCATATGGACCCGGATTTCACCGGCGGCCGGCGGAATGAACCCTGCAAGCATCCGCAACGCCGAAGTCTTGCCGGCGCCATTTGGGCCTTCGAGGGTCAGCGCCTGACCGGTAGCGGCGGCAAAGTTCACATTGCGAAAGACGCGTCTACCACCGCGCTCGCAGGCGAGGTCTTGAACTTCGACGAGAGAAACAACAGCCATCCACTCCTCAGTGACGCGCCTTTCGATCCGCCCCACATGCGGAAGGCCAGTCCGACCTCCAAGGACACGGGTCCCTAAAAGGCCGGATGGGCGGAATTTGTTCGATACGCAGGCACAAACGGCTTGGAAAGCAGAATCACGGCTCAAGCCGCAGGCTCAAGAGATAATGGTACACGGGGAGCTAGGCAAACCCCTGCGGGGAGGGGCGCACCCAATCGGACGACTCAATACATATGCTGTCCGCCGTTGATGGAGAGGGGCGATCCCGTAATGAATCCCGCCTCTTCGGCAACAAGAAAAGCTACTCCCCGGGCAATTTCCTCGGCATGGCCAAGGCGCCCGACCGGGATGCGGGCAAGAATCTTTTCCATCACGTTGGGCGGCACAACCGAGACCATATCGGTGTCGATATAGCCTGGGGCAATCGCATTGACCGTAATCCCTTTGGCGGCACCCTCGTGGGCAAGCGCCTTGGTAAAGCCGTGGATTCCCGATTTCGAGGCGGCGTAGTTCACTTGCCCATACTGACCGGCCTGGCCATTGATCGAGCCGACATTGACGATCCGGCCAAAGCCCTTGGCCAGCATGCCCTCCCAGACTGCCCGGCACATGTTGAAGCAGCCCCCAAGATTGGTATCGAGGACGTCATCCCAGGCCGCCCGCGTCATCTTTCGCATGGTCGCGTCACGGGCGATACCGGCGTTATTGACCAGCACCTCGACCGGCCCAAAGTCGGCAGCAATGGCGTTGACCGCCGCCACGCAAGCCTCGAAATCGGCGACATTCCATTTCCTGGTCACGATCCCCGTTTCCTTGGCGAAGGTCTCTGCTTTGGCGGAATCGCTCGCATAACTCGCAATGACGGTCCGCCCCTGATTTTTCAACGCGATCGAGATCGCCCGCCCGATACCGCGGGTGCCTCCCGTGACGACGGCAACGCGTGACATGACTCCTCCTCGTTCCTTCCTGCCCTACCCCTCGCCCGTGGGACTCAACGTTCGACGCAAACGGCGATCCCCATCCCGCCGCCGATACACATTGTCGCGATACCCTTTTTCGCCTTACGGCGCACCATTTCGTAGAGAAGCGTGGTCAAGATTCGTCCGCCCGAGGCGCCGATCGGGTGGCCGATGGCGATTGCGCCCCCGTTCACGTTCACCTTCGAGGGATCCCAAGCCAAGCCCTTGTTGACCGCACAGGCTTGAGCGGCGAAAGCCTCATTGGCTTCGACGAGATCGAGATCATCGGTTCGCCAGCCGGCCTTCTTCAAAGCAGCGCGGGACGCCGGGATGGGCCCGATACCCATGATCTTGGGATCGACGCCGGCACTTGCCCAGGAGGTGATCCGCGCAAGGGGGTTCAAACCCCGTTTCTTCGCCTCATCTGCGCTCATAAGCACGAGAGCTGCCGCACCATCGTTCAACCCCGAGGCATTCCCGGCAGTGACCGTACCGTCCTTGGCGAAGGCAGGACGGAGGGACGCGACAGAATCATAGGTGACGCCCTCGCGGATATATTCATCCTGGTTCACCACTTTGACGCCCTTGCGTTCGGTGACGGTCACCGGCGCGATCTCGTCTTTGAATTTGCCCTCCCTACGAGCTGCCTCGGCTTTGTTCTGGGACGCGACCGCGAAACGATCCTGTTCCTCGCGGGTTATCTGGTACTCCCGAGCTACGTTCTCGGCCGTGATCCCCATGTGGATGTTATGGAATGCGTCGGTGAGCCCGTCCTTAATCATCGTATCGACGAATTCGAGACCGCCCATCTTCTGGCCGTTGCGCAGGTGCGCGGCATGGGGCGACATACTCATCGACTCCTGTCCGCCAGCGACAATGATCGAAGCATCGCCGTTCTTGATCGATTGATAGCCGATCGCGACCGCCCTCAAACCGGAGCCGCAAAGTTGATTGACGAGCCAGGCTGGTGTTTCCGCGGGGACACCAGCCTTCATCGCAGCCTGGCGGCCCGGGTTCTGGCCCTGCGCGGCGGTGAGGATCTGGCCAAGGATCACCTCGGAGACCTCATTGGGCGCAACATTTGCGCGCTCAAGTGCAGCTTTGATTGCGACCGTCCCCAAATCATGCGCCGGTACGTTGGCAAAGGCGCCGGCGAAGGATCCCACTGGGGTTCGCGCGGCCGAGGCAATCACTACATCCATCATGACACAAAGCCTTTCTCTTGCGTTTGAGGGGATTCATGCCCCTGTCGGGCGACCCCGTAAACCGAAAAATGCTGCATTGCAGAAAGAGTCTGGACAGGGCCGGGCCATCGGTGCTTGGCTAGCGGTCAATGGAACATCAGGACGTGCTTTGCCGCGTCCTTAAGCACGTCTTGAGGAGCCGCTTGAGCGAAACAAGTAGCGGGGCGTCGGGTCCGATCATCATCAAGAAGTACGCGAACCGCCGCCTCTACAACACCCAGACTTCCACTTACGTCACTCTCGATCACCTCTGTGAGATGGTGAAGGAAGGGGTCGAATTCGAGGTGCGCGATGCCCGCACGGGCGAGGACATTACGCGCCAAGTGCTCGCTCAGATCATCTTCGAGGAGGAGAACAAGGGGCAGCATCTGCTGCCGATTCAATTCTTAAGGCAGCTCATCCGTTTCTATGGCGATTCGCTCCAGGCCTTCGTGCCCTCCTATCTCGAAATGTCGATGGAGAACTTCACCAAGAACCAGCAGGAGATGCGGGAGAAGTTCGCCGAGGCATTGGCCGGCAAGCTCACGTTCAAGGATTTCGAACAGATGACGCGGCAAAACGTGCAGATGTTTGAACGCGCCATGCGTATGTTCTCGCCTTTCGGCGGTGGCATGGGATGGGGAAACGAGACGAACAATCCGTTCGCCTCGGCTTTCGGAGCGAAGCCGAATGGCGCGCCGGAAGCTCCGCCTTCGGGCGGCTCGGCGTCAGGATCAAGCGCGCCGCAGCGGGATGAAGAAATCCGGGACTTGAAGGATCAAATCGCGGCGATGCGGCAGCAGATTGCCGATCTCGCCCAGCGGAAATAGCGAAGAGATTATTTCGGAGCGGGTGCGGCTTTCATCCACCCCGGCGAGATCTCCGGCTCGCCGAAGTAGAAACCTTGGAAATAGTCGACGCCGAATTCCTCCAAGAGCTTCGCGTCTTCCTCCGAACCGACCCATTCGGCGACGGTCTCGAGCTTGAAGTTCTTGGCAAGGTCGACAAGCGTGCGCACGAAAAGCTGGTTGTCCGACGACTGGCTCAAATTCTTTACGTAATCGCCGTCGATCTTGACCGTGTCGACGCGCAAATTGTGCAGATTGCGGAACGAGGTGTATCCGGCGCCGAAATCGTCAATCGCGACGCGGCATCCCATGTCGCGCAAACGCGTCACGAAGCGTGAGTTTTCTTCGAACCCATGCAGAGCCGCGGTTTCCGTCAGTTCAACCGTCATGCGCTGCGCGACCTCGCGATTCTCGCGTACATAGTTGATGAAGCTCTGAAGCCAGGATTGATCGCCCGCCGTCGTGCCAGAGACGTTGATCGAGAGCTTGACGTCTTCATGCGCGTAGAGTTGGGCGACCGCCATCTCGAGCGCACGCCGGTCGACGAGCCGCACGAGACCAAGCGTCTCAGCGGCCGGAATGAACTCGCCAGCCGCCGCGATCGTGCCGTCCTTGCGCGCAAGCCGGAGCAGGCACTCGTGGTGCTCGGGCCGCCGCGATTTGGCGCCGACAATCGGTTGATAGGCGAAGATCAAGCGGTGCTCGTTCAAGGCCGCCGTGATCTCGTCGCCGACCGCGATAAGGCGGCGGCGAGCGGATTCACGCTGGGCGGACTTGGTGAAGACGGCGAAGCCGTTGCGGCCCATGCGCTTGGCGCGCTCGAGCGCATCCTCCGCTCGGAGCATCGCTTCCTGACTCGTGGTCGCGCTTTCAGGCAGCCAGACGGCACCGATCGAGACGGTCGCGGAAACTCCGCCCGCGCGTGTCTCTATGACCTCGCTGCGGACGGCAGCATGAAGCCGTTCGGCCACAAGCGCCATCTCGCGCTCTCCGCAAGAGCCCAAGATCACGCCGAACTTATTTCCCGCCGTGCGCCCGATCACGTCGCTTTGCCGCAAGGACTGGGCGAGCCGCTGGCCCACCTGCACGATCACCTCGTCGGCGATGTCGAAGCCATAGCTCTCGTTGATCACGGCGAGCTTGTCGATCGCAGCAACGAGATAGGCGCAGGAGCGATTTTGTGCTGCTGCTTTGGCGATGACGCTCGTCAGCTCCTCGCGCAGCCGCGTACGATTGAGGTGACCCGTTAGCTCGTCGCAAGTCGCCAGATAGGACAGCCGAGTCAGCGTGTGCTTCTGTTCGGTGACCCGCCGCAGAACGCCGGTCACTCGCTCCGGATGGCCGTCGGGACCCATCATCCGAAGCGCGGAAAGCTCGAACCATTCCCGCTGCGAGAGCGACAAGGCCTCGAATTCCACGGTGATCGCGGACTCCAACGCATTGGAGTCCTCGAGGAAAGCGAGCAGTTTCGCGCGCGCATGAGGACCAAGCCAAGCCCGGAAGGCCTGCCCGGTCGCAAGCCGCTCCGGTTCCGATTTGCCCTTGAGAACGGCATCCATGCCGTCCCAGCGGATGCGGTCGTCGGCGATCGTCCAGTCGAACATCGCCTGTCTGGCGGCCATCAGCCCAAGGCGCAGCCGCTCGACGTGCTCGGAGGCACCGAGCTCCTCAAGCCGATTCTTGAGCGATTGCTGGACGACTTGACCCCGCACGAAACACCCTTGGTTGCTCGCGATCTTTTGCCGCGACGTATTCCGGAAAGTTACGGGGAAGCGCTTAAAAATCTCGAAACTTTCCCCACAGGAATGCCAATCCGTGGTATCGGTCCGCGGCTTGCTTAAGCCGTGGTTATGAGAGTGGTTGGTCCGATCACGGAAGTTTACGGCGCACCTCGCCTGCACGCGAAGCGGCGGGTGGAAAAGCCGAATGAGCCGAGCGGGTTAGGCCGAGAGGCGCGTCCGGAACAGCGCGCCGTCATGCTGAATCCCGAGGTTGATGAGGAACGTAAAGCGTCCCGTTTTGGCACGGCATCGCGCGTGCGCGACTTCAACGATGCCATACCGGCACCTTTCATCGCGCAGATCATCGGTCAGGTTCTGGAAACCAACCGCTACGACATTGCTTCAGCGATGCGCGCGTTCACGGCGAATGGTCAGTGGCGAATGGCGAATGGCGAATTCGCTTCTCACTACTCCGCGGTTGTCTGATCGGACTCAGAACGGCAAACAATTTTTCGATTGCTATTGGCTATTGGCCATTCGCTTTCGTCAGAGCCGCTGACTGGTCTGGCACGGGAAGAACGGCCGCGCCGATCACTCGCCCATAATCGGCTTCCTGCAAGATAACAGCGACACCGTCTTGCTTCGCCTTGCCGACGTTCAAAGGCAAGTTGATCTTCATTGCGCCGCCATTCCATTCTCCCGCGCGCTGCAAATCGCGCACGACGTTGGAATAACCAAGACGGTGATTGCGGTTCTCGCCTTGCTCGACATTGACGGTTGCCTGCGACAGCGTGCGCATCACCCAGATCGCGGCCAAGGGCTTCGTCTTGCCGCGCACGGCGGGGATCGCGATCTCGACGCGGCCGGAGGCAACGTTGATCGCGATCGGCACGTTCGCTTGATTGGCCGCTTCTGCGCTGCGCGCGGCAAGCGCCTCCATAACCCGATCGTTCTGATTGCCGACAACATCGAGGACGCCATCAACAATCATCTGCGGCGTGTAGATGCCGGAGCGATTCATCACCCTCGCATAAGATTTTTGCCGCTGCGTATTCGCTTCGGTTGCAAACGTGTCACGCCAGCCGAGCATGTCCCAATAGGTCACGGGAAAGGACAGCGCGATGACATCCTTGCGCTTGGAGAGATCCGTCAGGATCTTGTCCGCGGCTGGGCAATCGCTACAGCCTTGACTGGTGAAAAGCTCGATCACGACGGGCCGCGGCGCTGCGAGCTGACCGGCCATAGCCGGTCCGGCAAGCAACAGCGCAACGACAAAGGAACCCCCCAGAGAGAAGCGGCGGTCGTGCATACGCGACCATAGGCCGAAGCCAGTTAACGCCCCAAGGGGTGGGAGCATCAAATCGCGTTGAGTTTCCCCCAGGGCCAAGACGCGTGCCCTGGGGAACCCCGGACTCAGCCTCAAGCCGCAGCCAAGTGCCTCAAGACATGGTGAAGGATCCCGCCGTTCTTGAAGTAGGCGATTTCGTCCACGGTATCGATACGGGCGACAAGAGGCATGTCGACTTTCCGCCCGTCGGGGTAAGTGACTCTAGCGGTCACCTTTTTTCGCGTACCGCTTGCGCCCTCGGCAACGGGTATATCGATGGTTTCGCGGCCGGTGAGGGCATAGTCGCGGCGCGATTTGCCGTCGGCAAACTCGAGCGGAAGTATGCCCATCCCGACGAGATTGGAGCGGTGAATCCGTTCGTAGCTCTCGGCTACCACGGCACTCACACCCAAGAGCCTGGGCCCCTTGGCCGCCCAGTCGCGCGACGAGCCCGCCCCGTATTCCTTCCCGGCCACGACGACAGTGGGAATGTTCGCCGCCTGATATTTCATGGCCGCGTCGTAGATCGACATCTCCTCGCCCGAGGGTACCGTATCGGAATAATAGACGGTGTTGCCGCCTTCCCTGCCGCCCATCATTTCGTTCTTGATGCGGATATTGGCGAAGGTACCGCGCATCATCACTTCGTGGTTGCCGCGCCGGGCGCCGTAAGAGTTGAAGTCTGCGGGCTGAACCCCGTGCTCGATCAAGTATTTGCCGGCCGGGGAATCCTTCTTGATCGAGCCCGCGGGACTGATGTGGTCGGTCGTGATCGAGTCGCCGAAAATCCCTAAGATGCGTCCGCCCGAAATATCGGCGATCGGTTTCGGCGCGGCGGTCATGCCTTCGAAGAACGGCGGATTCTTGACGTAGGTCGACTTGTCGTCCCAGCGATAGGTCTTCCCCGGATTGACCTTGATCTTCTTCCAGTCCTTATCGCCGGAGAATACGTCGGCGTAACGCTTGCGGAACATCGCCGGCGTAACGGACTTGCGCACCGTCTCGGCGATTTCCTTGGGGCTCGGCCAGATGTCGCTCAAATAGATGGGCCGCTCCTTCTTGTCGAAACCAAGCGGCTCCTTCGCGAGATCGCCATTGATATTGCCGGCGAGAGCGTAAGCGACAACGAGCATCGGTGAGGCGAGATAATTCGCCCGCACCTGCTGATGCACACGGCCCTCGAAATTGCGATTGCCCGACAAGACTGCCGCGACCACGAGATCACCCTCGTTGACGGCCTTGGACACGTTGTCGGGTAACGGACCCGAATTGCCGATGCAGGTGGTGCAGCCATAGCCGACGAGATTGAAGCCGAGCTTGTCGAGGTCCTTGTCGAGGCCCGCGCGCTTCAAATAGTCGGTCACGACCTGGCTGCCCGGTGCGAGAGAGGTTTTCACCCAGGGACGAACCTTCAGTCCCCTCTTGTTCGCGTTGCGAGCGAGGAGCCCGGCGCCCAGCATGACGTAAGGATTGGAGGTGTTGGTGCAGGACGTGATGGCCGCGATCACGACGTCGCCATGACCGATCGTGACATCCGTGCCCTCGATCTTCACCCGCTTGTTGGCTTCGTTTTCCTTCTTGAAGACATCGATGAGCGCCCGGGCGAATTCCTCGCCGACCTTTGAAACCTCGACGCGATCCTGCGGTCGGCGCGGCCCGGCGAGGCTCGGTTCCACCTTGGAAAGCTCGAGGTGCAGTGTATCGGTAAAGACCGGCTCTTCGGATTTCGAATCGTGGAAGAGACCCTGGGCTTTGGCGTATTTCTCGACGAGAGCCACGCGCGCCGGGCTGCGGCCTGTCGCTTTCAAAAAGCGCAGCGTCTCCTTGTCGATGGGGAAGAAGCCGCAAGTGGCGCCATATTCGGGCGACATGTTGCCGATGGTGGCGCGGTCTTCGAGAGGCATATCGGCAAGGCCTTCGCCGTAAAACTCGACGAATTTCCCGACCACGCCTTTCTTGCGCAGCATCTGCGTAACCGTAAGTACGAGGTCGGTCGCAGTCACGCCGGGCCTGAGCTTTCCCGTGAATCGCATGCCGATGACCTCCGGGATCAGCATCGAGATCGGCTGGCCGAGCATGGCCGCCTCCGCCTCGATACCACCCACGCCCCAGCCGAGCACGGAGAGGCCGTTGATCATGGTGGTGTGGGAATCGGTCCCTACGAGGGTGTCCGGGTAGGCGTATTCGACCGTCTTCTTCTTCCCTTCCTTGACCTTATCGCTCCACACGGTCTGGGCGAGATATTCGAGATTCACCTGATGGCAGATGCCGGTCCCAGGCGGCACGACGCGGAAGCGGTCGAAGCCCTGCTGCCCCCAGCGCAGGAACGAGTAGCGTTCGCCGTTGCGGGCATATTCCTGCGCCACGTTTTTCTTGAAGGCGTCGCGGCCGGCGAAGAAGTCGACCTGCACCGAATGGTCAATGATGAGATCGACCGGTGCCAACGGATTGATCTTCTGCGGATCTCCTTTCAACGCCGACATCGCCTCGCGCATGGCGGCGAGATCGACGACCGCAGGCACGCCGGTGAAATCCTGCATCAGCACCCGCGCGGGACGATAGGCGATCTCGCGATCGGAGGTACGGTTCTTGAGCCAAGCCGCGACCGCCTTGATATCGCCTGCGGTGACGGTGCGCCCGTCTTCGTAACGAAGCAGATTCTCCAAGAGAATCTTCAGCGAGTTGGGGAGGCGCGAAATGCCCTTGAGGCCGTTCTTCTCGGCGGCTTTGAGGCTGAAATAGACGTAGCTCTTGTTGCCGACATTGAGCGTGCGGCGGGCTTTGAAACTGTCGAGGCTTGGCACGACCTCATCCCCTTCCTGGCTTTAAGGTATGTTGAAAGCGGCGCGGACATTAGTTCGATTTAGTCCGCAATGCTACGGAGAACACCATGGCGGAAAGCGAAGGCGGGACGGCCGTGCGCGTGGAGAAATTGGGCCCGGTTTCGACCGTCATTCTCGACCGTGGCGAAGTCCGCAACGCGGTGGACCGGCCCACCGCCGCGGCGCTCGCTGCCGCATTCTTCGCCTTCGAAAACGATGCTTCGGCGAAGGTCGCGGTGCTCTGGGGTGCGGGAGGAAACTTCTGTGCCGGCGCGGACTTGAAGGCGATCGCCAAAGGCGGCGAGGTGCGCAACCTAGTCGTCGCGCCCACGCCAGGAAACAGGCTCGCCGTCGACGCGCCGATGGGACCGACGCGGATGCGGCTGTCGAAACCAGTGATCGCAGCCATTGCGGGACATGCGGTCGCTGGCGGTCTCGAGCTCGCGCTCTGGTGCGACTTGCGCGTGGCCGAAGACGATACCGTCTTTGGGGTTTTCTCGCGCCGCTGGGGCGTTCCCCTGATCGACGGCGGCACGATTAGGCTGCCGCGAACAATAGGACATGGCCGGGCGATGGACATAATCCTGACCGGGCGGCCGGTCGATGCGGCCGAGGCGTTCGAGATCGGGCTCGTCAATCGCGTGGTTGGCCAAGGCGAGAGCCGCGCGGCCGCGGAAGCTTGGGCGGCCGAGCTCGCGCGCTTTCCGGAAGTTTGCCTGAAGAGCGACCGGCGCTCGGCTTACGAGCAATGGGGCTTGGACGAAGAGGCCGCATTCGCCAATGAATTCGCGCTGGGCATGAAGGCGCTCGAGGCGAACGAGACCTTCGCCGGCGCCGCTCGGTTTGCGGAAGGGAAAGGCCGCAAGGGGAGCTTCGAGGACTTGTGATGGCACGCGGTTGCCGAGCTCGTCTTTTGTGTTTACTCGCAACGCTCGGCGGCTGTGCGTCCTTCGCGGACGTCGAACCGGGAAAATTAAAGGCAGCGGTATGCGTGAGGGATGTGCTCCAACGCTTGCCGCAGACAAAGAGCGTTGAGCTTTATCCCACTCGACATTATCGCGAAACGAAACCAGTGATCGCATATGAATATCGCGATCCCTCCGGCAGTGATCACTTCACGTATTTCGAGGTGACTGGAGATGGACCTGACGACTACCTATACGTTCACCCCGGAAACTCGGAACTCGAGATTAGCCTGCCCGACAATGTATCCGCAGCCCTAGGAACGGAATGCCACGTTCTGAACGGCCGGGTCTTCGTTACCTGACGGCAATGAGCCAATCCCCACTCGACCAAGCCAAACGCCTGCATGATGCAGGCAAGCTGAATGAGGCGGGGCAGCTCTATCTCGAGGTGTTGCGGAGCAACCCGCGCGAGACAGAAGCGATTTTCGGCCTCGGTCATCTAAACTATCAGGCCGGCCGATATGACGAAGCCGAGCGGCTAATCGTCCAAGCCTTGCGGCTTAACCCGCGCTTTGCCGAGGCGCATTTCACGCTCGGCTGCATGCTCCAGCGAAAAGGTCAGACCGAGGACGCTCTGGCGGCATTCGAGCAGGCGTTGAAGTACGCCCCCCAATCCATCGAGGCTCTGTTCAATCACGGCGCGGCCTTGATGGCGCTCGGGCGCGAGAGCGAGGCGCTGAAAGACTTCGAACGCGTGATCGCCATCAATCCGGCTTTCGCCGGCGCCTGGAGCAATTGCGGGGCCATCCTTCAGAAGCTGAACCGGCCTGAGGAGGCGCTCCGCTGCTTCGACAAGGCGCTCTCGCTTGCCCCCGATCTTCTCGAGGCGCACGTCAACCGAACCGCGGCGCTTGCCGCCTTAAAGCGCTTCGATGAGGCGGCGCGCGGCTGCGAGAGGCTCTTGGCTCTTCGCCCCGACCACCCCTTTGCACGCGGCGATCTTGTCTATTACCGCTTGGCGGCTTGCGATTGGCGTCACCTCGCCAAGGACCGGGCCGACATCAAGCGAGCCATCGCGGAGGGCAAGCGGGCGATCCAGCCGCTCACTCATGCCCTCCTGTCGGACTCGATGGAAGACCAGCTCCAATGCGCGCGTATCGCCGCCCAAGCCTGGCCCGCTTCTTCCAACCCGCTCTGGCAAGGCGAGCACTATCGCCACGAAAAGATCCGCGTTGCCTACATCTCGGCCGACTTCCGCGACCATGCGACAAGCTGGCTCGCGGCGGCCTTCTTCAAACAGCATGACCGCTCGAGGTTCAGGACCGTCGGCGTTTCGCTGCTTAACGATACCTCGTGCCCAATGAGAGCGCGCATGATGAACGCGTTCGACGAGTTCATCGACGTGGATCGAAAGACGGACGCCGACACCGCCGCCCTGTTGCGACGCATGGAAATCGACATCGCGGTCGATCTGATGGGATTTGCTTCCAGGCACCGGCCTGGCATCTTTGCGCTGCGGCCCGCGCCGGTGCAGGTGAATTATCTGGGTTACCCAGGGACGATGGGCGCGCCCCATTTCGATTACATCGTCGCGGACGGCATCACCATCCCTGAGGAACACAGCCGCTTCTATATCGAGAAGATCGTCACCCTCCCCGACACCTATCAGTGCAACAACCCGCATCAGCCGGTCGCGACAAGCTTGAGCCGCGCCGAAGCGGGATTGCCGCCTCATGGCTTCGTCTTCTGCTGCTTCAACAACAGCCAGAAGGTCGCGCCGGAGCATTTCGACCTCTGGATGCGGCTGCTCCGCGAAATCGACGGAAGCGTGCTGTGGCTGTTTGAAGACAATATAGACGCGACCCGGAATTTGAAGCGCGAAGCGCGCGAGCACGGCATCGACTCCTCGCGCCTCGTGTTTGCGCCTCTGTTGGCCCACGCCGAACATCTTGCGCGCCAACGCTTGGCCGATATTTTCCTCGACACCCTGCCCTATTGCGCGCACACGACGGCAAGCGACGCGCTCTTCTCGGGGACGCCTGTCCTCACCGTCTTAGGCCAGACTTTTGCAGGGCGCGTTGCCGCGAGCCTCTTGAACGCCATTGGGCTTCCGGAGCTCGTTTCGAGCTCGCTCGAGGAACATTTCGCGCTCGCCTTGAGTCTCGCGCGCGACCGGCAAGCTCTGGCCGCCGTCAAGGCAAAGCTCGAGCGCAACGCCAAGACCTTTCCGCTCTTCGACACCGCGCGCTTTACGCGGAAATTCGAGACGGCGCTCGAGTGGATGTATCAGCGGCAGCAAAACGGCGAGCCGCCGGCGCACTTCGCGGTGCCTTGAAAGCTATTCGAGAAGGTCGATCGCGATCTGCGTGCGGTCGTGGCGGAAAAGAACCGGCACGATATCGCCCGGCGCGACGGTAACCAGTCGCGAGAAGCGATGCACGATTTGGGTCCAGTGACT
>DASQHF010000165.1:0-3536 GCA_035632215.1 Micropepsaceae bacterium
GAATGCCGGCTTCCACCCCTGCCCCGCCGTCCTCGAACGTGGCGTGCTCCGGGAGCATCGAAAGTCCGTGCGCCGCATAAGCGCGCGCGAGCTCCTCGCCGGAGCGCTTGTCGTGCTGCAGGCCGTCATGCGGCCAAGCGCAGGGGATCCATTCGCCCCAAGGCTTGATCGACGCGGCGTGGGTATGCGGCGTCGCTTCGCGCTCGCGGTATTCCTTGCAAAGATAAAAGCAATCGGCATCGCGATCCCAAGCGCAATTGACGGCGGCGAAAGGATGATCCCAGCCGAAATCGATGCCGTTGAGCTGCGGCCAGTGCACCGGAATGGGAAACGGAGCGATCCGAAGCTTCTCCTCTTCGACCGCAAAGACGCGGCCCGAGCCGAGGACGGGAATCCCCTTCGCCCGCGCTTCGCGTTCGTGCGGCAGGTAGGCGGCGACGATCTTCTGACGCTGCTCCGGCGTGTAATGCTCCGCCTCGTCGATGGTCATGAAGGTGACGTGGCGGGTCATTGGTGCTTCCGCGCGTGAAAAGCCAGTGCAATTGCATGAGCAGTCGCGCCCATAGACCGCTCCCCCCACCCGGCATCCTTCGCGCGTTCGCGCTCAGAACGCCGGCCTCCCCACCAGGGGGAGGCAGTTTTCTTAGCCTGCATGCGCACGCGAAAACGGGGCCGCTGTATGGCAACGGCCCCGCTTCGACTCAGAACCGAACGCGTCAGCCCTTAATTTCCGGGAGCGCCTTCATCTGATCCTTGGTCATGCTGGTGATCAGCACCTTCTTGGCCGGATCCCATTTGAGGGAATTCGCGTCGAGCGCGATGTCATGGGCGCCGACGCCGAGGAAGCCGCCGACGTCGACTTTGAACGAAATCGGCTTGCCCGCCGGGTCGAGGTTCACCGTATCGACGGAACCGACATTCGCGCCGGTCAGATCGACGATCTTGGCGCTGGAAAGCGTGGTCTTCGCATTGGGAACATCGCGAGCCGAGATCATGCCGGCGGCTGGCGGCGCCGATTTCGCAGCCGCGGCCGGCGGATTGTTCTCTTTCGTGGCGGTCGCGGCGACCACGGGGCCGGCGGCAAGGGCCAGCGACACGAGGGCAATCGCGCTCGCAAGTTGGATCTTCATAGACGTACTCCTTGGTTATGGCCTCCCAGTGCCAGCCATAACGCCCTCCCATTCCACGCGTTCCTGATCGCGCGCGCGTGCTGCAAAGGCGCAGTCTTCGCTGTCTTGAGCGTCGCCTTCTTGCGCGAAGATCGCGCTTCTTTCGCGGCAACGGAATTTCAGCGATCGGCCAGCGCGCGCAACTCTTTCAAATCGGAGTCGGATAAAAATAATTTCACGACGTCGGACATTCCCAATAGCGGCGTGAAGGTGACGATGACGATGCCCGCGAGCGCATTGGTCCGCGTCTTCCCTTCCGAATAGATGTCGAGCGGAGGCTCCTCGTCGAACCAGACGCCGTCGAGCGTCTCGCCCTGCCACTTCTCGCGCCCCTTCTCGTAGGACTTGAAGGCGAGCACGGATTGTCCCTGCTGCACGTCGCCGCCGCCGCCCCAGCGCACGACGACGCTGTCGAGCGCGTCGGCAACGCCCCGCGCCGGAGCAGAGTCTTTCAGGCACTCCTTCGGAATCGCACCCGTGCCCCATCGCTCCTTCTGTTGCGGCGGGCCAATGAGAACGCGCTGCGGATTGTCGCGGGTCGATTCGGCCGTGATGCCCGCGGCCCATAGTCTGACGGGGCCGTCGAACACGCGGCCCTTCCACCAATCGGGATAGCGGCCGGTGAGATGCATGGCCCATTCGAAAGCGCCCGCGCATGTCTTACCGAGCTGATTGCCGGCCATGAACAGGCGCTCGTCATGGCGGGCGCCGGCGGCATGGAATTCAGCTTGTTTCGGGTAAGGCCGGTATTTCCTCAGCCGATTGCTCGCGAGCCAGCTCGGCAGTTGCGGCCCGTACACCTCCATAAAGCACGAGTCTTGCTCTAGCTCCTGCGACGAGGGCTTCAAGGTCTTCTCCCCCCAGGGCATCGGTTGCACTTGCGGGCTTCTCCGTTTCTTTGGGCAACAGCAACAGGACCGCTCTCAGATAGCAGTCGGGGCGCTTTTCGCGCAGGTTGTCGAGAAAGTCCGTACCCCACTTGTCGAAATTCTCGTAGAGCGCGGTCGTGAACGCAGCTTCGAGCGCACGCCGCGACGGCTTTCTCGATTGTTTCGCGGTACTGCCGGCGCGCGGCAGCGCGACCGGCAACGAGCCGGTTGGATTTTCGGGATTCATGTTTGGGATGACTCCAAATAAAAACGCCCGCGAGCGGGTTTGCTCCGGGCGCAAAAACAAGAACTATCGAAACGGATACCCTTCTTTCGAAAGGGTGTCAAGCGATATTTTCAAATTGCAAAGTCGAATTTTTGAGGCGGCCCGGTGCGCCTCTCTTCTCCAAGAGAAGCGCACCGGACGAAACGGACTTTACGAGTTCGGCTTCACGAACAGACCGACAAGACCGGCCGCGCCTTTGACATGGCCGTTCAGCTTGGCTTCGAGCTCAGGCAACGTCATGCCGGGCTGCAGCTCTTTGGGATCGAGATCCGTCGCGATCACCTTGAAGGTGTAGTGATGCGGGCTGCCCGGAGGCGTGCACGGGCCGGAGTAATTGCCGACGCCTTGCGTGCTCTTGCCGCCGACATATTTGTCGGATGCCTTGCTGATCTCGCCTTCGGCGAAAGAGGTCACGTTCGGCGGGATGCCATAGGCCACCCAATGGAACACGCCGAGACCGCCGCGCCCTTCCGGATCGACCATGGTGAACGCAAAGCTCTTCGTCCCGTCGGGCGTGCCGCTCCAGGACAATTGCGGCGAGACGTTCTGTCCGACGCAATTCGGGTTCGGATTGGCGCCCGGCTGATTCATGTTGGCGACCTTCTGCGGCATCATCGTGCCGTCCTTGAAGGTCGTCGAGCTGAGCGCGAAGGGAGCCGCGGCGCCCATTGCGATTCCGCTCAAGCACCACGTCGCCAGCAGCGCGCCCCCGGCCGCGAGCACATATTTCGAATGAAACTTGTCAAACATGAGAGCATTCCTCCTTGAGTTCCGTGCGGCTCGCGGGCTTGAGGCCAATCGAGCCAGCCATATGCCACCAAGGGCACGTCGCATGTTTAGCCCGCGGCCTCGTCTGCTTCAAGAATGGGACGCGCCGCTACAAGGCGAGGGGAGAACCGCCGAGAGGCCAAATTGCCCTTGCTGCGAATGGGTTTACGCAGACTGAGCCGGAAGGCATGGAACTGCGAACGGTTTCTGACGGTGCTCTTTTCCTCCGGCTTGAGAGCCCCTCTGGCCGGAGTCCGCAATGCAGCGCATAGAAGACGTTCCTACCAATAATGGGGAAGGTCTGAATCTCGCCGATGCTGTGGAAAAACTATTTCGGCACCAAGCAAACGCAACTTTGATTCAATCGGGGGTCTGTACGCGCAAGATCGATTCAAGGAAGAACCTGCCCGGATTCAGATATTGCTGGTCCGCGGCTTGAGGCGG
>DASQHF010000166.1:0-10003 GCA_035632215.1 Micropepsaceae bacterium
CGTCGGCGATATCGCCACTTCGCCCGAGATGACGAGGTTTGCGAGCGCCCGTGCCGTGATCGGATAAATCCGGATGTTCTGCTCGGCCAGTTTGCGCACGAAATCCTCGCCTTTGGTGAGCACGAGCGCTGCCACAAAATTCGCCGCGGTGGAAACCGAGCCCGACATCGCCATGCGGCCGCGCCATTCGGGCTTCAAGAGATCGTCGTAGCTCTTCGGCGCTTCGCTGATCAGCTTCGTGTTGAAGCCGATGCCGGTATAGGACTCGCGTGCGACCACCCAATGGCGGTCTTTCTCGATCGCGGCATCATCGAAGGCTGCCGCTTCGGGCGAAGAGAAGGGCTGTAGGATCTTCGCGTCGCGGATGAGGATCAGGCCTTCGGAGGAGAGCTCGAACATGTCGATCTTGCTCCCGCCCACCCGATACTCCGCGAGCGCCCGGCGGGTGATGTCGGTCTGCGGTCCGCGCTGCAGGGCCACCTTCAGGAACGGATATTTCCGCGTGAAGCCCTGGATCAGCGGCTCGATCTGCGTGCCCGTTGTGTAAAGCAGAAGCCCGCGCTCGGCCCTGGCGCCCTTCTCGAGCATCGCCTGGCGGTCGCCGCCCGAATAATTCGCGATCGCCTCGACCGCCGTTGTGCCTTGTGCGGCAGCCTTCAGTGGCCATGCCGCGAGGGCCGCCGGAATCAAGCGCGAGAAATCCCTTCGCGTTATTCGCACGATTGGGCGCTCTCAGGTCTCAATCGAGGACGCCTTTGAGGCTGCGATAGGTCCGCCGCACGACGACTTCCCTCTGCTGCTGATAGCCGGACAAGTCCTTGTACTGTGCCAGCTGCACGCGCGCCACCGCCTCGGCTTCCGTCGCGCCGCGCGCGATCTCTTGAGCCACGGCATCGCGTGCGTCGACGAGAATCTGCCGGAAGCGAATGAGCGCCTGACGGGACGCCTTGGGATCCTTCTCCATCTTGCCGTGCGCCGGCACGAAGATGTCAGCATCGAGCTTCAAGGCAGTGTCGATGGCGGTGATCCAATCGGCGTAGCCCGACTCCATCCAGGGGAAGCGGTCGTAGAAGAACAGCTCGCTCATATAGACGATGCGGTCTTGCGGCACGAAGACGATGCTGTCGCCCCGCGTATGCGCCCGGCCGATGTGGAGGATCTGGATCTCCTTGCCGCCCAAGTTCAGCGTCATGCGATCGCGATAGGTCACTTGAGGCAGTCGCGCGTTCCGCTCGGCAGCCGGCACGTTCTTCATCAGATCGCTGAGATCGGCTCGGTAGTTCTCGTGCCCGATTTTGATCGCGTCCTGATAAGCGACATTGCCCTTGGTGAAGTTGTCGTGGAACGTCGATGAGATCAGATAGCGGACTGGCCCTTTGAGGGTGGCGGCAATCGCCTGCCGCTCGCGCCTGGCCACCGCCTCGTTGTACAGCGCATCGACGACCACGAGGCCTTCGCTGGTTTCGATGATGCCGCTGACATAGGCGTTGGAATTGTAGGTGTAATGGCCTGGGATGATCTGCTCGAGCGTGTCGGTCCCTTCGGCTGCTCGCGCAGGTAGCGCAAACAATACCAGCAAGGAAACCAGAGCTCGCGTGAGAGCGGATAAGTGTAAGCGCCATTGCGTTGACATAGCCAACCTCCCGGCAGAAGCGCCCGAATTTACCGCTCGCCCGAGCCAGCGTCACGCGGTTCCGCATCCAGCCGCGCGACAGGCCCTATGCCGCCATTCGCCATGCGCCCTAAGGCGCGATAGATTGTGCATGGAAACAATGGGGGAGGACGCGATGCTTTCCGCGAAATGGGTGTTTGCCGCAGCTCTGATCGCGTTCGCATCCACGAGCATGGCGCAGCCGAAGAGCGACACACCGTTTCAGGTCGTCGAGACGTCGATCGACAATATCCATGCGGCGATGAAAGCGGGGAAGCTCACCGCGCACCAATTGACGCAAGCCTATCTCGACCGCATCGCGGCCTATGACAAAAAGGGCCCGATGATCAACGCGGTCATCACGTTGAATCCGCAGGCTCTCGCGGATGCCGACAGGCTGGACGCGACCTACAGGAGATCCGGCTTTGTCGGCCCCCTGCACGGGATCCCCATTCTGGTCAAGGACGAGATCGACGCGGCGGGTATGCCGACGACTTTGGGCACGGTCATCTTCAAGGATTACCGGCCGACGCGGGACGCCTTCGTCGTCGACAAGCTGCGCAAAGCCGGCGCGATCATCTTGGGAAAAACGACGTTGAGCGAGTTCGCCGCGGGCGATACCTACGGCTCGATGTTCGGCGTCACGCGCAATCCGTATGACCCCGAGCGCACGGTCGGCGGATCGTCGGGAGGATCGGGGGCTGCGCTTGCGGCGAATTTCTCCACGCTCGCGCTCGGCGAAGAGACGCTCGCCTCCATCCGCCGGCCGGGCGGCTGGAACGGCCTCGTCAGCTTGCGTCCGACGCCGGGCCTCGTCAGCCGCAGCGGCATGTGGGACGGCTATCCGACGATCGCGGCGCAAATGGGCCCGATGGCGCGGAGTGTCAGCGACCTCGCGCAGCTCTTGGACGTCATGGTCGGTTACGATCCGGAAGATCCTTTAACCGCCATGGGCGTGGGCAAAGTCCAAGGGAGCTACACCAAGGCCCTCGACAGGAACGGGCTCAAAGGTGCGCGCATCGGCATCTTGCGCGAATCGGTCGGCTCCAATTCCGAGCCGGGATCGGAGGATTTCAAGAAAGTCGATGCCGTGTTCGAGAAGGACATAGCAGAGCTGAAAGCCGCGGGCGCCATCGTCGTCGATCCTGTCGTGATCCCGGACTTCAAGGCGTTGCTCGCGAAACGTTACGCGGACGCGGACGCCTCGGTGGAAGCGATGAAGCTCTATTTCGCCCGCAATCCGAACTCGCCTTTCAAGACGCCCGAGGACATCGGCAAATCCCCTCTCGTGGACCAAAGCTTTTTCCGCGCCCGCGCCGAGGCGTTAAGGAAAGGTCCCGAGCGGACCGATTTCGCGAAATACGGCGCTTATCAGAAGGCGCGCGAGCAGTTGATGATCAATATCCAGAAAGTGATGGCCGACAATCGGCTCGATGCGATCGTGCACAAGACGGTCGAGCATCAGCCGACCTTGATCAAGGACGGCATCAACCCGCCTTTCGTCAGCCAAAAGGGCATCCCGAGTTTCAACACCTTCCTGCTCTATTGCTCGGTGATCACCGTGCCCTCGGGCTTCACGACCGACAATCTTCCCGTCGGTATCACCTTCTTCGGGCCGGCCTATAGCGAGGCGACATTGATCAAGCTCGCCTATGGTTACGAGCAGGCGACGCATCATCGCGTGCCGCCGAAGACGACCCCGGCGCTCGCGAAGGCGAATTAGCGGGTCTCGAGCGCGACGACGAGTCCGACGATCTCGCGATCGCCGTGGCGCTCGTGTACGCCCGTCTCCATCAGCGCGACGGAGAAGCCCAATTCCGCGGCGATACGCGCGACGTAACCGCGACCGTGCAGGTAACAGCCGCCTTCGGCCAAACCGCCCAAAGGCGCGACCGAGACGTCAGCACTTTCATCACTCGGGAACAGCGTAAACACGAACAGTCCTCCGGGCTTGAGACTCGCGTGCGCGGCGCGAAAGACGGGCTGCAAGTCGCCGAAATGGATAAGCGTAGCCGCGCTCGAGACGAGATCGTAGGCGCGCGGATGCGCGGCGAGAAAATCGATCAGATCGCCTCGGTGCAGCGCGTCGTAGACGCGGCTTTCCTTCGCGCGTTCCAGCATCTCCGGCATCAAGTCCACTCCGTCGAGCCGGCGGGCGATGGCGCGGAGCTCGTCGCCCACGAGTCCCGTGCCGCAGCCGGCATCGAGCACATCGAGGCCTTTGGCGCCCGGCCGCAGCTTCTCGACGGCGGCAGCAACGAGCTCATGACCACGATACGTGCTCTTTGCTCCGCCCCAGCGCTCGGCGCGGCCGGAATAGAGCTTGCGCAGAAGCGACTCGGAGGCTCGCTCCGGGATGGAAGCAAACCCCAGTCCCGCCAAGATCAGGCGGGCGCCTTCGGCGTCGTCGGGGTCCCGTTCGAGATAGGCGAGCAGAAACTCGCGTGCGTCTTCCCTGCGCCCGCAGCGCGCGAGCAGCAGGCCGAGCGAGAAATGGGGGAACGACGGCCGCTCCTTGAGGCGCGCTGCAACTTTCGCGGCCCGCAAGGCGTCTTCCTGCTTTCCCCGGTCGAAAAGGATTTCGCCCAGGGCGATATATGCATCCGGATATTGGGGAACATTCGCGGTCACCTGGCCGTACTGCGCAATCGCATCGTCGAGCTTACCCTGCTTGCGCAAGATGGCGGCGAGGTTCATGCGCGCTTCGATGTAGCCAGGGCTTGCTTGAAGCGCGCGCTCGTGGGACGCGGCGGCTTCCCCGAACTTCCCCTCCTCCGCGAGGACGTTGCCGAGATTGTTGTGGGCTTGGGCGAAGTCGGGTTTGAGCGCGATCGCTCTTTCATAAGCCGCGATCGCCTCGCCACGCCGTTTCAGAGTCTGAAGCAAGACTCCGCGATTATAGTGCGCACAGGAGTTGCCCGGATTCAAAACGGTCCATCGGTCGAAGCAGCTGAGCGCCTCGTCGTGCCGCCCAAGCGCGCCCAGCACACCGCCGCGATTGCCTAGCGCATCCCCGTAAGCGGGCTCCACTTCGAGCGCGCGATCGTAGCTCGAGAGCGCTTCGTCGAAGCGCTTCATGTCGCGCAGCACATTACCGCGATTGTTGAACGCTTCCGCGAAGCGGGGTCTGAGCGCGAGCGCCCGGTCGTAGCTTTCCAGCGCCGCTTCGAAGCGCTTGAGCTCGCGCAGCGCGGTGCCGTAGTTCGCATGATAGGCCGCGTGGCTCGGATCGATCTTGATCGCGCGGCCGATGAGATCGATCGCTGCCGGAGCATTACCCCGTTGCTGCTCTATTACACCGAGCAGGCTTAAGGCATCCGCGTTCTTGGGATCCTGGGCGAGGACCTTGCGATAGAGAACGGCAGCCTCGGCAAGCTGACCCTTTTCATGCAGATGAATGGCTTGCTGAAGCACGGCGTCAGAACGTTCTAGCGCCATCACCTCAGCTTGCCGCCGACTTCGACGTTCTGGCAGACGTTCTCGACGATCCGTTGCTTTTCGTCGGTTGCATCCTTGCGCGTGTAGGTCACGGTCCGCTTGAACGTCGCGCGGAAGATCTTGGGATCGGTGAGCGTCCAATCGGAGCTGATCGTCTTCCCGTCAGGCGACATCGTCCAGCGCTCAATGAAGTGCAACTCGTCGGAGTGCGGGAAACCGCTGCTGTCGACGAGCGTCTCTTCGTCGATATTGTTGGTGTCGATGACGAGCGCATCGCTCTCCCAATGGGCGATCGAATCGCCCATGAAGGTCGGGAAGTAATCCTTGCGATGCTGGGCCTGGAAATAGATCTCGCGCGCCGGTCCAAGCCATTCGCCGACGATCGCGATGTGATCGTCCTTTTGCAGGATGTCGAAGGTGCCGAACATGGCGAGCCTCGGGATGCCCAAAGGATGGCACATCAGCCCGGTGTCGATGGTGGGATCGCCCTTGTCCACGCCCGCTTTCTTGATGGCGTAGAGCCGCTGTCCTTCCGGCGTCATGTCCATCTTGTCGCGCGGCAAGAGCACGCCATTGCCGCAATTCGTCCGGCATTGCCAGAGGCCGCTGAAGTCCGGATGCCCGCCCATCCTCGGTTGCGCATCGGCACTGTTCGCGAACACCACCCATACCCAGGCCGCGCATGCGACGCCGCCAAATGCGAAGTCCCGTAGACGCACCTTAGCTCCTCCCTTGCGAGCGTCGTTCTCTTGTCACCAAGAGAACGCCTCACCGCCGTGCCGCGGACTACTGTTGTTGCGCTGGGCCGCCTCGGCCGAGGACACGTCCGTCCGCCAGCGTCACGCGCATGATCTGCCCGCCGGGCGATCCGTCCTTTAAGGGATGGACTTCCATCGTGATCTTGTCGCCGACCTTGAGTGTGTCTTTCGTCCATCCCATGCGGTAGAGGCCGCCGAGATTCCCGCCCTCCATTCCCCAGGTCACGGTCTCGTTCTTGTCGTTGATGGCGACCATGTCGACCCAGACATGCGGATTGGCATAGGCGACGTTCTTAACCGTGCCCACGACGGTGATGCTCTTGGAGCTGTCGAACATCGCGAAGGAATGATGCGCGGAGGCAGAGCCCATCGCGGCTCCCCACAGCAGCACGGGTATTCCAACCACTCGCATGACGCGGTTCATGACCATGACGTGCTCTCCGATCTCTCTCGAGCCCTGTAGGCTCGAACGCATTTTATGCCTTTTGCCCAAGGAGGAACGCAGCGCTTCTACTCCGGCCGTTTGAACTTCGCTATCAGAAGCGACTTGCCTTTGACGTGTCCCTTGAGTCTTGCGTCCAACTCGTCCGCCGTCAGACCCGCGGGCAACTCCTTGGGCTCGAGATCTGTGCCCCAAATCGTGAACTGATAGTGATGGATTGCGGTCTTATAGGGCCCTTCGTGCGGCGGCGGGCACATTCCGCGCCAAGTCGCCAGATTGCGATAATTCTTGCCGCCAACGAACTTGTCGGAAGCTTTGCTGAGCTCGCCTTCGGCGAACGAGGTCACGTTTGCGGGAATGCCGTAGACGACCAAATCCGTGTGCGGCGGATCCTCCATCTCGAACATGGTGATGGCGAAGCTTTTCACCCCGGGCCGCACCCCGGTCCAAGACAACTGCGGCGAGGTATTCTGTCCGAAGCAGTCGGGATTGTCCGCGCTTTTGGTGAACGCCATGCGGACCGGTACGAATCCGCCGTCCTCGAAGGTCGTGGAGGAGAGCACGAAAGATGGACCGTAGTCCTCGGCTCCGCTCGCGAACCCTCCCACGCACCACGAGGCGAGGACCGCTATACTTGCCAGCGCAAATGTCCTGTTACGCGGCATGACCTCTCCTCCCGATCTTACGTTTCTATTGGCCGCCCTGATCGGGTCCGTTCGCCGGCGCGAAGACGCCGTTCGCGGTCGGACGCGCGCCGCGAGGCGCACCCAAGAGTGCCGGTTGCGGACCAAACACCTTGGTCAAAGCGTCCTGCGCGCAGAGCTCTTCGCCGCCAGCGCCGCCACCGACCCCGATGGCGCCGATGATCTGATCGTTGACGATGATCGGAAGGCCGCCCTGCTGGGGTGACAGACCGAATTGCTGCATGCGGATCAGCGTCCCGTCGTCGTTGTAAACGCGGTTCGTGATCACATGCGAAGCTTCGCGGGTGAGAAGCGCCGTGCGCGCCTTCTGCTCGGCCGCCTTCTGGTTCAGATAGCTCTGCCCGTCCATGCGGTGCTCATGGATGATCTGGCCGGTCGTATCCAGAATCACGACGGTCGCCGTTGCATTGTGGGCCTTGGCGAAGGCTTCGCAGGAGTGCGAGAGCTGTTCGGCGATGTCGGCGGAGATCGTCATGTGATCGTGCACGCCGAACTTCGAGCCCTGCTCGGGCGCGATGAGGAATTTCCCCGGCACTGGGCCGGAGAAGGTCAGCGACGGCGGCTTCGGGCCGTTGTTTTGAGCCGCAAAGGCGCCCGCGCCCACGAGCGCAACCGTCGTGCCCGCCAAGAACCAGACCTTCAAATTCTGCGCACCCATCATGTCCTCCCTGACTGCATGGAAGGACGCAATCTATCATCTGCGAGCGCGTGGTGGAACGAATGCGCAGGACCAAACAAATGTTGTCATTCCCGGCCGAGCGGCTGAAAGCCGCGAGGGGAAGGGAACCCAGGAGCGCCTGGGTCGCTTCCCTCGCCGCGCGAGTTTACCCTCGGGCCGCGCTATGCGCGGACCCGGGGGCGCGGTTCGCCGAGGATGACAAGTTATTTGTTTCTCTAAAAATCCGGATGGTCGGCCGTCGGTACCGGGTCGAAGCCCTGATTGAGGATGTCGTCATTGTTGGCTGAACAGGCTTGTTCTTCCCACGGAGAGTCCACGCGGTCACGCGGCCTGCGCGCGCCCCAGGACTTATAGAAGGTGCCGGGATCATCCGCGGTGAATGAAGCTTCGAGCGTCTTGCCGCCATTGGTGATCTTGAAGCGCTCCACCACGTGGAGCCCGGTCGTGTGCGGCGTGCGATAGCCGTCCACGAAGGTGCGGTCGGAGAGTCCGATCGTATCGACCACGAGCGTGTCTCCGTTCTCGTAATGGCCGACGGATTCGCCGTACCAGGACGGCTTGACGTTCTTCGAATGGGGCACATTCAAGTAGATGCGGCGCACGGTCTGCATCGCGCCGGCCTGGACGATCACGACCTCCTTGGGCGTCTGGATGAAGTACCACTCCCATGGCGCTTCGTGGATGTCGGGAACGCCGACTTCCCAGCAGCGCGCCTGGCGCGTTTCGCCGTTCTTGTTCGCCAACACGAGCGCATTCTGTTTCTTCAAGGCATCGATCGCCCACGGCATCAGGTTCTTCGCCGCTTCGTTGTTCAAGTCCGCGTAGCGATAGGTGGAGGAAATGCCCAAGTCCGCGGCGACGGCATTGTTGTAGAAGGGGTGCGCGGGGTCCGCCGTGATCGGGCCGATACCCGTCTCGGGCGCCTGCCATTCGTTCGCGGTCTTATCGTAGGGAATATCCGCGCGGCTGGGCGGCCCTCGGCGGCCGCCGAACTGGTATGCCCGCCAGGCTATGTTCGGCTCCTGCATCAGCGCCGGGATTCCGTTGTTCGAAACCGGTGTTGCGGCGCGTGCGGGGAGGAAAGCGATGAATGCGCACAATGCGGCGACTGCGGCGCCACCCAAGAGCGCGCCTTGGATCGCCCTTTGCTTGCCAGAACCCTTGAGCATACGAACCTCTGAGCCGCGAAGCGCCCGGGCCGAGCCTAGCATTTCCGGAAGCATGCCGAAAATGCTGCCCTTGCAGCCCGATCGACTGTGCTAAAAACGCCGGGACGTAAACCGCGCGAGACGGTCGTCGGGAGGATTTATGAACGGTTTTAGGAAGCTTGCCTGCGCGGGTGCCGGCCTCGCGGCACTAACACTTGTCTCGGTTTCGGGCGCGCGCGCCGAAGCCGACATCTCGGGCATCTGGTGGACGACAACCTATAGCCCCAAAATCCTCGTCATGGGCGGCGGCGATCCGCCCCTGAACGCGGAAGGCAAGGCGCAATATGCGAAGAACAAGGCCGGCTTGAAGAGCGGCCAGCTCGTGGACAAAGCGCGCAAGGTCTGCATCCCCGACGGTATCCCGCGCGTGCTGGAGACGCCTTATCCGTTCGAGATCTTCCAGGTGCCAAGAGGCCAGATCACCATGATCCATGAGCTGAACCATCAGCTCCGGGTGATCACCTTGGACAAGCCGCTGCGCAAATACGAGGAGGTCTATCTCTTCGCGAATTACAACGGCTACCCTGTCGGTCATTGGGAAGGCGACACGCTCATCGTGCAAGGGAACGGCTACAACGACGAGACCTTTCTCGATTCCACGGGCCTCCCCCACAGCGACGAGATGGTGACGACCGAGCGCATCCGCAAAACCGGCACCCAGCTCGAGGACGTGGTGACGATCCACGATCCCAAGATGTACACGCGCGATTGGCAGGCGCGCTTCGTCTACAGCCAACGCAACGACATCCGCATGGAGGATTATTCCTGCAACGATGCGTCGCATCGGGATTTGTCGGCCGTGAAGGGCGTGAATGAAGCGCGCCAGCTGCGCACGCAAGGGAAGCTGTACGACTAAGACTAGCGCGAGGAACGAAGGATGACGGCATCTCGGATCGCCCTCGGCGCGCTCGCCCTCGTCGCCGGCTCTTGTCTCGCTGCGGCGCAAACACCGCCCGCGCCTAAACAAGGGCAGGCCCGGGACAAACACGCGATGACGTTCTTCGTCACCAGCGTCGGCCTCCCAGGCGGCGCCAATCTGCACGGGCTTTCGGGCGCCGATGCGCATTGCACCGATCTCGCGCGCAACGCAACCGGGGATCGGACGCTCACCTGGCGCGCTTAT
>DASQHF010000167.1:0-24889 GCA_035632215.1 Micropepsaceae bacterium
TCCTTCGGCAAACATTTCCTGAAGACGGTGTGCGAGCGTTATAGGCCCAAGCGCCTCATCATCTTCTCGCGCGACGAGCTCAAGCAGTTCGAGATGGCGCAGAGCTTCGGCGTCGAGCAGTACCCCTTCATCCGCTATTTCATCGGCGACGTGCGCGACCGCGACCGGCTCGAGCTTGCGCTGCGCGACGTCGATTACGTCGTTCATGCGGCTGCGTTGAAGCAGGTACCGACGGCCGAATACAATCCCTTTGAATGCATCCGCACCAACGTCTTCGGTGCCGAGAATCTCGTTTATGCGGCGTTGCGTCGAAACGTGAAGCGCGTGATCGCGCTCTCGACCGATAAGGCCGCCAACCCGGTCAATCTCTACGGCGCCTCGAAGCTCGCATCCGACAAGATCTTCGTCGCGGCAAACAATCTCGCGGGTGCCGACGGCACGCGGTTCTCGGTCGTGCGCTACGGCAATGTCGTGGGTTCGCGCGGCTCCGTCGTGCCCTTCTTCCGCAAGCTCGCGGCGGAAGGTGCCGAGTCGCTCCCCATCACGGACGAGCGCATGACGCGGTTCTGGATCACGCTGACCCAGGGCGTGAATTTCGTTCTCTCGAGCATGGAATTGATGCGGGGCGGAGAAATCTTCGTGCCGAAAATCCCTTCTACCACGATCGTCGACGTCGCCTCGCTTTTGGGCCCCAATCTGCGCCAGCACAAGGTGGGCGTGAGGCCTGGCGAGAAGCTGCACGAGACCATGATCCCGGCCGACGATTCGCGTTGGACGGTCGAGATCGACGACCGCTACGTCATCCTCGCAAGCTTCGCGGCCGCGGCGCGCGACGCCTACATCAATCGCGGCGCGAAGCCGGTCGCGGAGGGGTTCCAATATTCGAGCGACTCGAATCCCGAGCTCCTGGATGCGCGCGGACTGCAAGGCCTCTTAAATTACGCCTTCGCTTGAGGCGCGCATGCGCGGCGCTTCTGCCAAGCTTTCATCCTACCCCGAGCGTGCCCGCGAAAGCGGCACGCCGAACCTTCCCTATGGCCGGCAGCTCATCGAAGACGATGACATCGAGGCCGTGGTTGCGGCGCTGAAAGGCGATTTTCTCACCACGGGTCCGACTGTCAGCCGATTCGAGAGCACGCTCGCCTCGATCGTCGGCACGCGTGAGGCGGTCGCATGCTCGAGCGGCACATCGGCCCTCTACATGGCCGCGCGTGCGCTCAATCTGAAGCGGGGCGACACGGTTATTGTGCCTGCGATCACCTTTGTCGCGACCGCGAGCGCACCGCATCTTGCGGGCGCGGAGATCGTCTTTTCCGACGTCGACCCCGAGACGGGCTTGATGCGACCTTGCGATCTCGAGGCGGCGCTTGCGCGCATGCCTGACGGAAAAGCCGCAGCGGTCTTCCCGGTGCACTTCGCCGGGCAGAGCTGCGACGTGGCAGCGATCGCTAAACTCGCGCGGGTGCGTGGGCTGAAAGTTGTGGAAGATGCCGCGCACGCGCTCGGCACCGCCTGGCAAGGCGATAAGGACGCGCTCGTTCCCATAGGCGCCTGCGAGACGAGCGATCTCACCATCTTCTCGTTTCATCCAGTGAAGACCATCGCGGTGGGCGAAGGGGGCGCGGTCACCGGTAATGATCCCGATCTGATGCGCCAGGTGAAGCTCGCGCGCAATCACGGGATCACGCGCGAGGTTTCCGAATTCACGCGCACCGATGCTGCGCTGTCTACCAGCGGCGCCACAAATCCCTGGTACTACGAGCTCACCGCGCCCGGATTCAATTTCCGGATCTCCGACATTAACTGCGCGCTGGGTCTGTCGCAGCTCAAGAAACTGCCGCGCTTCGTCGCCAAACGGCAGCAGCTCGCCAAATGCTACGACGCACTGCTCGCTCCCCTAAGTGACGCAATCCGGCCGTTGAAGCGTGATCCGCGCTCAGCAACCAGCTGGCACATCTACGTGGTCAGGATCGATTTTGGGGAGCTCAAGCGCGACCGCGGTGACCTTATGCGCGCGCTCAGCGCCGAAGGCATCGGCACGCAAGTGCATTACATTCCGGTGCATCGGCAGCCTTATTATACGCAGCGTTATGGCGCGATGATGCTTCCGGGCGCCGAGAGCTATTACGCCTCGACCCTGACGCTGCCTTTGCATGCCGGCATGACCGAGAGCGATGTTGCGCGAGTCGTTGCTGCGCTCAAACGCCATTTGGGAATCTGATTTCCCACTTCGGACCTCTGACTTCCGTCAGACTTTCTTGTCGACCAGCATGCCCGACATTTCGGCGAGGTAGTCGTGTAGCTTCACGAGTTCCTCGGACGGATATTGGCTGATGACTTCGCCGGTCTGCGGGTCAACGGCGCGATAGATGTAGGTCCCCGTCGTCTTGTCCTGGACGATCTGAAGCTTCGAATTCGATGGCATGCTCTTCCTGAGCAGCTTCTCGATCACCGCCTGAAGCACGACAACGCGCTGATCGGGACCGAGATTGGTCGAGGGATCGGGCGCGGCCGGCGACGTAGGCGAGGGCTGCGGGCGAGCTTGGGTCTGTCCGATCTCACGCGGATTCGGTGCGTTCGAAATGGGATCGACCATGGCTGCCTCGCGGGTCCCCTCACCTTGCGCCACTCCCCGATCGTGATCGGGACACCCACCAGAAATCTTTTCGTTTCAACCCATACCTTGGGAGAAAATGGTGGGACCGGTTTTACCCGGCCCCACCGGCAAGCGATTAGTGGAACAACGACAGAACGATGGACGGCGCCGAATTTGCAATCGACAGCGCCTGCACGCCGAGCTGCTGCTTGACCTGCAAGGACTGCAATTGCGCGCTTTCGACCGCCATGTTGGCATCCACGAGGTTGCCGATGCCTTGGTTCAGCGTGTCGACCAGCTTGGACACGAAGTCGTTCTGAATCGTGAACTTCTTCACGCTCGACGCGAGCTTCGCGAGAGAAGCGTTCACGGCGGTGATCGATGCACCGACCGTCGCAACCATCGTCGAGGCCCTGGTCTGGGTGGAGACCGTCGACGTCGAAGCGACGCCGACGATCGAGCCGCCCAGGCTCAGCGTCTGGCCGGCAGCCGTGATCTTCTTGGTGCCGTCCGCGGACGCCAGCGCCTGGATGTTGGCGGTCGAGCCGTCAACCAGGTTGGTGCCGTTGAACGACGCGTTGTTGACGATCGTGCTGATCTGATCGCGCAACGCGATGAAGTCCTGGTTCAGCGCCTGGCGGCTTGCCGTGTCGAGAGACGAGTCGGAAGCGGCAAGGGCCTTGGCCTTCATTTGATTCAACAGGTCGGAAATCGACTGACCCGCGGAAATGGCGACGTCGACCGTCGACACGCCGCGGTTCAAGCTGTCGGACACCGCCTGATAGCCGCCAACGTCGGCGCGCATGTTCTGCGCGATGGCGAAGACGGCGCCGTTGTCGGTCGGGCCGGCAACCTTCAAGCCCGAATTGACGTGGGCCTGAGTCTGTTGCAACTGGGTTTCGGTCTGGTTCAAGTACTGCAGCGCTACCATGGCGCCGACGTTTGTATTAACGCTAAGCATTCTGACCCTCCATTCTGGTTTCGATCGGGAAGCGTTGTGCTTCCGGGACTTTTTGTCCCTGGGGGCCATAGGCAATCGGCGTGCCGGAAGGCGCTCGCGCGCCGTTAACCAGTTTCACTGAGGGGCTGCTTAGGAAAATTCCGCCGGGCAGAAACCATTCGGGGACGGAATGACCGGGAACTTATTGCCGCGCGGCGGCAAGTTTTGCCGGGGCCGGGCGGCAGATTCTGCCTTGAACAAAGAAAAAGCGGGGCCGAATGTCCGGCCCCGCTGTGATCTCACGATAGCTCTTGTTACTTGAAGAGCGAGAGAATGATCTGCGGTTGCGAGTTGGCGATCGACAAGGCCTGAACGCCCAATTGCTGCTTGACCTGCAAGCTCTGCAACTTGGCGCTTTCCTGAGCCAGATCCGCATCGACCAAGTTGCCGATGCCCGCCTTCAACGTATCCATCAGCTTGGAAACGAAGTCGTTCTGAACCGAGAACTTCTTCGCGCCCGAAGCGAGTTTGGCGAGCGAGGCGTTGACGTTCTGGAGCGAGGTTCCGATCGTCGAGATCATGGCCGAGGCCTTGCTCTGGGTCGAAATCGTCGCCGTCGTGGTGATGGTGACGATCGAACCCGAGAGCTTTAAGTTCTGCCCCGACACCGTGATCCGCTTGCTGCCGTCGGCGGAAGCGAGAGCCGTTATGGCGTTCACCGATCCGTCCACCAGATTCGTGCCATTGAACTGCGCATTGGCGACGATGGTCGTGATCTGATCGCGTAACGCGACGAAATCCGCGTTGAGCGCGTTCCGGCTCGCCGTGTCGAGCGAGGTGTCGGCGGCGGCAAGCGCCTTCGACTTCAACTCGTTGAGCAAGTCGGAAATGGAACCGCCGGCGGAGAGCGCCACGTCGATGGTGGAAACGCCCCGATTGAGACTGTCGGACACCGCCTGATAGCCGGACACGTCGCCGCGCATGTTCTGGGCAATGGCAAACGTGGCGCCGTCATCCTTCGCGGTCGCGACTTTCAAACCCGAATTGATGTGGGTCTGAGTGGTTTGGAGATCGGTTTCTGTCTTGTTCAAATACTGCAGCGCGAGCATCGCGCCGGTGTTGGTATTGACGCTTAACATTGGTGGGTTCTCCTTTGCCGTACTGGCCGATGAGGCTTCATGCGCCGAGGCGTAATGCCTGAGCCCGCACTGCAACCGCCGGGCCAGGAACCCAGCTCTCATATTAGATTTAAGGCACTGATATCATTGAATATTTTTCTGACGTCACGCGGCCATAAGGGAGGCAAGACCTGCCGCGCGGTCAAAGCCGCCGAGCCGCCCTTTCCAGGCTTGGGGGAGAAAGCATAAGGCCGGACGGTCGCCCGTCCGGCCTTAGCCTGATCCCAACCGCTGAAACGTTTTTAAGCCGCGGGTTGAAGGCCCTGCATGATGGTGCGGTTGATGTCGATCAGTGGCTCCAAGGTTGCTCCATCACGCATCACTTCGCTCGAATATTTGCTAACCCAAAGAGAGAGCGAAACGATCTGCGCGCGGAGCTCTTTGGGCAGCCGGTTGCCCTCGTCCATGCAGTCGACCGCCAGCGTGCTCCATAGCCGCCTGTTCCAGTCGATGGCTTCGACCAGCGGCTTGCCTTTGACGCCCGCGCTTTGCGCCTCGATCAGCGCGCCCGTGACCTGCCCGAACAGACGGTACTCCGCATTGCGCGGCGTTTCACCGGCCGCTTGCGCCTTTTGATACGCTCTTAGTGTCATAGGCCAACCGCTCCTGTTCGAAGTCGAAAAGATTCCGGCATTTCACAAGTGCCTTGTAATAGCCGCCCGTCATCACGTCCTTCGATATCTCGACGCATTCCGCGAGCACCTTGCGGTCGCGGATCGCCTCCATGAATTCGGTCATCCGCAGCGCGAACTGGCTGTAATAGACATCGGCGGAATCGGGATCGAGATACATCATCATGATCGGGAAATAGATGCGCCTTGCGGGCGTGTCGGCGTCCTCCGGCTGCATGATGTCCTTCTCGCGCAGCACGCAGGCCTTGTTCTGAATCACGAGGCTTGTGCGCTTGTCGCCGTTCGCAAGAACCGCGCCATTGAGGACGAATTTCTCACCTGGTTTCAAAGACAGTTTCAGCGGCATGGAACCCCCGACAGCCGAAGCGGCCTGATTTCGATCAAGACCTTAGGGGCCAATGGTTAAGAATTGCCTGAGAGTTCGATTCGAGAGTAACGCGCGCTCGTTTACGCGGTCTTAGTCATGTTTGCCGTTTTCTTCCTTCCTCTTGATCGAGGGGAGCGGAACGGAATCATGGCATTGGCCGGATCGAGCTTGAACCCAGCGGGCGAGCGCACAAAAGACAGGATATTCGACACCGCGATCGACGCGAAGAGCGAGGCCCTCAATCGCGTGGCGCTGGCGAGCGAAGTCTTAAGCGATCTCGGCACGCGCATGAGATCGAACAAGCTCTTGAAGAAGGCGCTCAAGGCGTGGAAGGAAGCTGACGCCGCACGCACTGCGAAATTCGCGCTCGATGCGACCAAAGCCGACCCCGACAATCCGCAAGCCTATCATCTCCTCGCGATGGCGCTCGAAAAGCTGGGCCATGTACACAAGGCGCTGGTCACCTACGAGCACGCGTTGGCACTTGATCCCGAGGACACCGACGTCCTCCTCAATCTCGGATTGACGGCCTGGAACCTAAAGCTCCTTGATGTCGCAGAACGCTTCTTCCGGATCTTTATCGAGAAGCGCCCCGATCACCCGGCCGGATACAACAATTTCGGGAGCGTCCTGCGCGACCGCGGCGATCTCGGCAGCGCGATCGAGACGCTTCGCGGCGCGATCTACCGCATGCCGCACGAGCCGATGCTGTGGAACACGCTTGCTACGCTGTTGGCCGAGGAAGGCCGCGCCGAGGAGAGCCTCGTGTTCTACCAGGAGGCCGCTCGCTTGGATCCCAAATTCGCCCGCGTCTGGCACAATCTCGGCTACGCCTACGCGCATCTCGGGAGGCTGAAGGACGCGCGCGCGGCTTATGATTCCGCGCTAGAGCATGTCGATGGTGCCTATGAGCGGATCGAGACGCTGCACTCGCGCAGCATCTGCCTCATCGGCCTTGGCGAGATCGAAGAAGGCTTCAAGGCATATGAAATCCGGCACGCGCCGGAATTCCGCGCTCATGTGCTGCATTACACCAAGGCGCCGCTCTGGCGCGGGGAGGACTTGAAAGGCAAGCGCGTCCTCGTGGTCGGCGAGCAGGGCTTAGGCGACGAGTTCATGTTCGCCAACATCATTCCCGATCTCGTCCGCGCGGTCGGCGATAAGGGCAAGCTCCAGATCGCCGTCGATCCGAGACTCGTGTCGCTCTTCGAGCGCTCCTTCCCGTCCGCCGAAGTCGGCATTTACGATGACGGCAAGCTCGACCAGAAAGTCACGCGAATCTTCCATTGGGCGCGAAAAGACGGCGACCCCGACTTCTATCTGCCCATGGGCACGCCGCTGCAATATTTCCGCAAGCGGCTCTCCGATTTCCCGCGCGAGGCTTATCTCAAGGCCGACGAAGGCAAGACCGCGGCGTTTCGCGAGCGCTTAAACGCGCTCGGGCCCGGTCCCTATGTCGGCATCTGCTGGCGCTCCATGGTCTTGGGCGCGCTCCGAGGCAAATATTTTTCCGCCATCGAAGCCTGGAAGCCAATCCTCTCTCTTCCCGGCGCGACATTCGTCAATCTCCAATACGGCGATGTCGCGGCCGAGCTCGACCTCGCTCGCGCAAAACTCTCGCTCTCGATCAACAGTTTCGACGACGTCGATCTCAAGAACGACATCGAGTCCGCGGTCGCACTCTCCGCCGCTTGCGATCTCGTGATTTCCGCACCGACCGCGGCCGCGGCACTTGCGGGCGCCGTCGGGACAGAGACCTGGTTCATCGTCGCGAGCCGCGTCTGGCCGCAGCTCGGAACCGATCATTATCCTTGGTATCGCAAGAGCCGCGTCTTTGCGCCGGAGAAATTCGCCGACTGGGCAAAGCTGATGCCGCGCGTACGCGGCGAGCTCGAAGCTTTCACGCGCTCCTACCGCACCTGAAGCGGCGCCGTAACAGGGCCGGTGCGCGGCGCTCTGCCTGAGAACGCATCCATCAGGAAGCGTGCGGCAAGCGCCATTCCGGCGGCGTCGATGCCATGACCAAGCCCGTGCGATAGGTGCCACTGGACGGGCACGCCGGCCGCAGCGAGCGCATTGGCCGACATGAACAGCGCTTGGGCTGGCACGACGGTATCGGCATCGCCATGCGTCAACAGCACCGGCGGCGGCTTGTCCAACCTGGGCATGTTCTCGGCGCCGACCAGCATGCCGGAAAAACCGATGATCGCGGCCGGCGGCGGGTTGCGCCTTAAACCCACATAAAGCGCCATCATCGTTCCCTGGCTGAAGCCGACGAGCGCGAGCTTGTCGCCGGTGAGATTGAGGCGCTTAAGCTCCGCATCGAGAAACATATCCAGCTTCGGCGCTGCGGCTTGAGCGCCTTTGAGCGACTCGAAAGGATCGATGCGCGATAATGGAAACCACTGATAGCCCATCGGAGCGCCTGCGCAGCGCTCGGGCGCATTCGGCGAAACGAAAGCGGCGCCGGGGAGCACCGGCTGCCAATGAGGCGCCAAGGAAATGAGATCGTTGCCGTCGGAACCATAGCCGTGCAGAAGCACGACGAGCTGGCCCGCGGGCGAGCGCGAAGGCGGAAGCCGCGGTCCATCCAATGTGCTCATGCCTGCTCCTTAGGCTAGATTCTCTCCATGATTGTCACCCGCTTCGCGCCGAGTCCAACCGGATTTCTCCACCTTGGGCACGCCTTCGCGGCGCTCACCGCATTCGACACCGCGACAAATGCGGGTGGACGCTTTCTGCTGCGCATCGAAGACATCGACCGCGCACGATCGAGACCGGACTACGAGGACGCGATCAAAAGCGATCTTGCCTGGCTCGGCATCCGCTGGGAGGAACCGGTTCGCCGTCAGTCGGAACATTTCGCTGACTATGAGCTGGCCCTGAAGAAACTCGGGGCCCAAGGACTCCTGTATCCTTGCTTCTGTACGCGCAAAGAGATTGCCGACGAAATCGCGCGCGCCGCATCAGCGCCGCACGGACCCGAAGGCGCGCTATACCCCGGCCTCTGCCGAACGCTTTCGCTTGCCGAACGCGAGCAGCGCGTGCGCGAAGGCGCGCCTTACGCGTTGAGGCTGGACGTCGCGAAAGCGCGTGCGCTTCACAGCTCTCTCTTTTTCGAGGAGCGTGGGCGCGGCCCCGACGGTGAAACCGGCCGGCAGGCCGCGCGGCCGGAGCTCCTGGGCGACATCGTGCTCGCGCGCAAAGAGATGCCGGCGAGCTATCATCTGGCGGTCGTGCTCGACGACGCGCTGCAAGGCGTCAACCTCGTGACCCGCGGGCAGGACCTCTTTGCCGCGACCCACGTCCAGCGACTGCTGCAGGCCTTGCTAGGCCTCAAGCCCCCCGCCTATGCGCACCATCGGCTGATTCTGGACTCAAGCGGCAAGAAATTCTCCAAGCGCGACAAAGCGGCAACGCTGCACGACTGGCGCCAATCCGGGCGCAGCCCTTCGGAGCTTCGCGCCATGCTCGAGTTCGATGGGCATTAACCGAATAAGCGAGCTCGAACAGGATCGTTGCGGAAACGCCGGCTTTTGTCGCATAAGGATCGGCCGTTCAGCCCAATGGGCGCTCACAGGGAGGCATTCGTGATTGCGAAAGGTCAGACTTACACCGGTATCACCATCTGCCTTGACGGCGGCACCTATACCGACTGCCGCTTTGAGCGCTGCACCATCATCATTTCCGGCGTCCTGCCGATCACGCTTGAAAATCCCCGCTTTGTCGACTGCCAGTGGAGCTTCATCGGCCCTGCCTCGACCACAGTGTCCTTCATGCAGGCCATGTATCGCGCGGGCGCGAAGGAGCTCATCGAAGCGACCTGCAACAACATCATGGGCAAGGGGCCGCGGCCATCGGCGCTCGGCGCCCAATAAGCCAGCGAGGCGCGCGTCTCTCGGGGCCACGGCAGGCCGGCTCGCCTTTCGATAACGAAGAATTCACCCGCGCGCATGGCGCGCGCCGCGGTTCTCATGCATCCTGAAGTCATGCGCTCGGGTGCTCAGAGATGCGGTGGCACGGCTTTGCGGAGGCTCTCACTCGCGGTCGGCGTGGCCGCCGTCTTCGCCGTCGGACCGGCAAGCAGCGATGTCGGCTCCGATTTGAACGGATTGATCGGCGGCTATGTCGCGGCCGAGCAACGTTTGCGTCCGACGACCGATGCGCGCGTCGGCCAGAATCTGCAGCGCTATGACGAGAATGCGACGGCGGCCTACATGGCGGACCGCCGCAAACTGAACGAGGGCACACGGACGCGCCTCCTTGCGCTCGATCGCGAGATGCTGAAGCCCCAGGATCAGATCACCTACGACATCTTCCGCTGGGAGCTCGACGACGAAGCCGATGAGCTCGCACCGGGCGTGGCGGAGCGGTTCCAGCTACTCCCCTTGAACCAGTTCGATGGACTGCAGATCACTTTCCCGCGCGAGATGCAGTGGCGCCCGGGCGGCGGTTACACACGGTCGCAGGATTACGACGGCGCCATCCGCCGCATGCTGGATTTCACCCGCCGCGTCGACCGCGCGATCGCGAACATGCGCGAAGGAATCCGGGAAGGCGTGGTCCAGCCGCGCGCGATCGTGGAAACCATGATCGCGCAGACGGAGATGTTCGCCGATCCCGACGTCGACAAAAGCCTGTTCTTCGAGCCGGCAAAGCACATCCCGGCGGCTATCTCAGGAACGGAGCGCTCGCGGATCATTGCAGCTTACCGCGAGGCCGTGGCAGGCGAAGTGATTCCCGCCTATCGCACGCTCGCGGATTTCTTGAAAGACGAATACCTGCCCAAAGCGCGCGCCTCGATCGGGCTTTCGGCGATGCCGGGCGGCAAGGAGATGTATCTCCATCTCGTCAAGAGTGAGACGACGGAAAATCTCAAGCCCGAAGAAATCCACGCGCTCGGTCTATCCGAACTCACCCGCATCGAACGCGAAATGGAGGAAGCGAAAGTCGCGGCTCATTTCCCCGGGACGCTTGCCCAGTTCCGGGACTTTTTGCGCTCCGACGCGCGGTTCAAGTTCAAGGACGAGGCGGCGATGACGACGGAATTCAACCGCGTCAAGACCGCGGTCGAGAGCCATCTTTCGGACGTGTTCAGCAGTCGGCCCCAGGCCGGACTCGTCTTCCGCTTCTACGAATCCTATCTCGCGCCGAACAAGCCCGCGGCCGAATACACGCCCGGATCCCAAGACGGGAAGCGTCCCGGCACCGTGTATTTGAACAGCTCGGATCTGCCCTCGCGTCCGACCTACACCAGCGAGGCCTTGGAGATGCACGAGGGCATTCCCGGCCATCACTTGCAGATCGATTTCGCGCGCTCGAACCGCGTGCTCTCGCGCTTCCGGCGCTTCGAGTCGCCGACCGCCTATGTCGAGGGCTGGGGGCTTTATGCCGAAACGCTCGGGCCCGAGCTCGGCCTCTACAGCGATCCGTATCAGAAGTTCGGCGCGCTCACTTTCGATGCTTGGCGCGCGAGCCGGCTTGTCGTGGATACGGGAATCCACTGGCTCGGCTGGAGCCGCGAACAGTCGGTGGATTTCCTTCTCTCCCACACGACGCTTTCGCGCGCTGAAAGTGAGGAGGAAGTCGACCGCTATATCGCCATCCCGGCACAGGCCTTGGGCTATAAGATCGGGGAGAAAGAAATCTTGAATTTGCGCGACGAGGCGAAGGCCACTTTAGGCGACAAGTTCGACCTCAAGCGATTTCACGACGCGATCCTCCGCGATGGGGCCATGCCGCTCGCCATTCTGCGCGCCAAAGTCGAGCGCTGGATCGAGGGCCAGAAGGAAAGTTAGGGGCGAAGGTGCTACGTTCGGCCCATGACGACTCACCCGATTGACCGCCTGTTTGAGCTCATTGCATCCCGCAAAGGCGCCGATCCCTCGACGTCCTACACCGCGAAACTGTTTGAACAAGGCCGGCTCAAATGCGCCAAGAAGCTTGGCGAAGAGGCCGTGGAAACCTCTCTCGCCGCAGTGGCGGAGGACAAGGTTGCGCTCGTCGGCGAGTCCGCAGACCTCCTGTACCACCTGCTCGTGCTCTGGGCCGTCTGTGGGGTGGCCCCGGCAGACGTCTACGCGGCGCTCGAGACACGACAAGGCCGGTCGGGCCTTGAGGAAAAGGCCTCGCGTAAACCCTGAGCCGCTCCTTTAGGACTCAGTTCCCGTTGACGTTCCCGCTTCCCTCCTCGTCCGCAAGCGAGCGGACAAGGTCGAGAATCCGGCGTCGCACCTTGACGTCCTTGATGCGCATGAACGCGAGGCTGAGCTGGAGACCTTCGCCGCTGGAGAGGAACTCCATCACCGGTGGTGGTTCCTCGCCCTCGGCGAAACCGGTCGAAGCCGTCTTCCCGTCGACGTCTTCGTAGAAGAAGCTCACGGGAACGCCGAGAATTCCGGCGACTTCGAAAAGACGACCTGCTCCGATGCGGTTAATGCCCTTCTCGTATTTTTGGACCTGCTGGAACGTCAGGCCTAGCATTTCCCCCAAGCGCTCTTGACTCATTCCGATCAACATGCGTCGCAGCCGGACCCGATGGCCGACATGCGCGTCGACCGGGTTAGCCTGTTTCTTTGGCACTGCCCGTCACACCTTTCTTCAGTCACATGGAAATTATGAATGGCGCGAAGAAAAGCCTTCGCCAGCTAAGCCGTCAAGTCTCCGTAGCTTTCATGGGCCACAGCGCGGCGCCAGCCAAAACCAGGAATAAGGCAAGCGTTATGGCGCTGCCATATCGGGCGTAGGGCGTGATGGGGAGGGCGGCCGGCAAGTCCGCATCCAGCACGCCCCTCAACCCTAGGTCGAGCCGCGCCCGCACCCTGCCATTGCCGTCGATCACCGCCGAGATGCCGCTGTTCGCGGCTCGCGCAATCGGCAGCCCCTCCTCGATCGCCCGGACCCGGGCAATCAAAAAGTGCTGCATTGGGCCCGAATTCGGCCCAAACCACGAGTCATCGGTCATGTTCACCAGCCATTGCGGCCGCGGACTGCCCGTCACGGCTTGGGGGAAGATGACCTCGTAGCAGATCAGCGGACCGACGGCGGGAGCGTCGGGGACGTCGAAAGTTTGTGGTCCAGGACCTGACGAGAAGCCGGTATTGGCGGCTATTTCGGTAAGCCCGATGGCCCGCAAACGTTCTTCAAACGGCAGGTATTCTCCAAACGGGACCAAGTGAAACTTGTCGGAAGTTGCTAACAACTTTCCGTGAGGGCCAAAAATCCGGAAGGAATTAAAGTAGTGCCGGACACGGCTCCCTGGCTCTCCGACATCCTCGATGCGAACGTCCCCAGTCAGGATTACGCGTGAGTCGCCCGTGACTTTGGCGATTTGATCGAGCGCCTCTTGCGACGTCTGCAAGGGAAAGGGCGGTGCGGCCTCCGGCCAAATGATGTGTGTCGGCTGGGTGGCGGCCGGCGCATTGGAGAGATCGATCAAGCGCTGCCAGTTCCGCTCGCGAAGAGCCGCCGCATATTTTTCCGGTTGTGGCGTGTCAGGCTGGACGATACGCAAGCGTACGCCTGCAACCGTTGTATCTCCGGCGGTGTAAAGCCGCGCCGCTCCATCCACCCAGAGTGCGACGAAAAAGAGCGCCAGCACGCCCGGCAACCAGCGCGAGCGCGCATCCTTCGTATCGGGTGCTAGCCCCGCGAGCGAGGCGCCCAAGAGGATGGTGAGGATCGAAAGCCCGTACGCTCCGAAAACGGAGGCGCTCTGCAAGAGGGCCGTCGAGACACCCCAGCCATAGGCGGGAAGGTTCCATGGGAACCCCGTCAGAATGTGCCCGCGCAGCCATTCGACGAAGCTGAAGGCAAAGGCGAACACGAAGATGCGCTGCACCCCCGGTCCCCATTTCAGCATGCAGAGGAGAGCCGCCGCCGCGAAAAAGATCGCAAACCCGGAGGGCAGAAGCACGGCAACGAAGGGAAGCTCCCAGGCGTGCTCTTGCGCATCGACGAGAAAGGCGTAGCCGATCCAGTAGAGACCGACGAGGAAGAAACCGAAGCCATAGGCCCAACCGATGGCGGCCGCGCGCCGGAAGCGATCGGGGCTCATCGCCGCGCCGTCGAACAGGAGCACCACGCCGGTATAGCTCAAGAGCAAGAGCGGAAACGCCTCGAACGGCTCGAAGGCAAGCGCGCCCGTGGCCCCCAATCCAAATGCGATCGCGAGCCTCCTCAACCCTCGCGCGCGCACGAGCCCCATAGCGACGGAGTCGAGGAGCGCAAGCAGACGTTCGAGCATTGCGCGAGGGCGTTGGCTCAAGGTGCTGCCGTGGCGGGGATAGGAGAACGCGAACGGATGCGCAGCCGTTTCACGCGTCTGGGATCAGCTTCCAAAACTTCGATTTCGACGCCGCTAACCGTAACGATCTCGCCGCGCGCGGGCACGCGACCCAAGGCCGCCACGACGAGGCCGCCTAGCGTGTTCACCTCTTCATCGGATTCCGCCGCCGCGAGATCCAATCCTGTGCGGTCGTTGAACTCCTCCAGACTCGTTCGCGCATCCGCGTCATAGCCGCCGTCGGCGCGCGCCGCGATGAGCGGCTTCTCCTCGACGTCGTGTTCGTCGTCGATCTCGCCGACGATGACCTCGACCAAGTCCTCGATCGAGACAAGACCGTCCGTGCCGCCATATTCGTCAACCACAAGCGCCAAGTGCTTGTGCGTCGCCTGCATCTTCAGCAGCAGATCGAGTGCGGGCATCGCGCCCGGCACGAACAGCACGTCGCGCTTCATTTTCGTGATCGACATATGAGGCCATCGGAGCTGTCCGTCCGCGCCCACCTCCGCTGCCGCGAGCACATCCTTGATGTGGATCATCCCTAAGGGATCGTCGAGAGTCTCGCGATAGATGGGCAAACGCGAATGCTGCGCTTCGCGGAAAAGCGCAATCAGCTCGGGAAGCGAAGTCTCGGCCTCGACCGCGACGATGTCGGCGCGCGGCACCATGACGTCCGATACCGCGAGCTCGCCGAACTTCAAGAGATTGGCGAGCATCAGCCGCTCTTGCGAGCTCAGCTCTTTGGCCTCGCGTTCGCTTTCCTCGATCACCTCCTCCAGACTCTCGGTGATAGCGGAATCGCGACGCAAACCCTTCACCGCCTGAGCGAGCCGCGCGGCAAGCTCGCTCAACAGCGGCCGCGGGGCGGGCTCGGCGCCCACCCGTTCGTCTGCAGTCTCAATGCCGGTGGAAATGGCGGAGACCCGCCTCGTATCAGAATCAGAGGTCGACATAGGGGAAGTTTAGGCCGGGCGTCCGGCCCTCGTATAGAGTCGCGGCGCATAGGGGTCGGCAACGCCCAAGCGGCCAAGCAGTCGGATTTCGAGGCTCTCCATTTCTTTGGCTTCGCTCTTCTTTTTGTGATCGTAACCAAGGAGATGGAGCCCGCCATGCGCCGCGAGATGGGCCGCGTGGGCGGCGAAACTCTTCTGCTGCGCGCGCGCCTCTTTTTTCACCACGCCGAAGGCGAGCGCGATGTCGCCGACATGCGCACTCCCGGAATCTTCAGCGGGAAAGGAAAGGACATTCGTCGGCGTGTTCTTGCCGCGGAAATCGAAATTCAAGGAGCGCAGTCTCGCATCGTTCGCGAGGAGCACGACGATGTTGCGTGCTCCCGCTTTCGCCGCCACGTCTTCGATCACAAGCCTTAGCGCGCGACGCATGAGCCGCAGCGCTTGCGTTTCTTTCCTCCAGCGTGGGTCTTCGATGATTAAATCTATACGCCCGCGTGACCGTCGTGGTGACTTCGTTTTCTTTCTTGCGGGTGCGGGCAATTAGAATGCGCGAGGGGTTTGCGCTCTCCCCCTCTCCATAGCCCTCTCCCCCTGCGGGGGGGAGGGGGAATTGAGCGTGATTCCCCTCGCCCCCGTAGGGGGAGAGGTCGCGAGGGATGGAGCGGCGCGACATCCCGAGCGGGAGAGGGGGCCATGCTTCGGCATCATCGTTTGCAGCCGATCACTCTCCCTTTGGGCGCGGGCGCTTGCGGTCGCCGCTTTCATGCGTGTTGTAGGCCGACACGATCTTCGTCACCAGCGCATGGCGGACGACATCGGCGGCGGAGAAGCGCGCCACTGCAACGGAATCGATACCGGCGAGATATTCGATCGCCTGCTCCAACCCTTGCGGACCGGCGGGAAGATCGCTTTGAGAGAGATCGCCCGTCACGACCATGCGGGAGTCTTCGCCCAAGCGCGTCAGGCACATCTTCATTTGGCCGGGCGTGCAGTTCTGCGCTTCGTCCAGGATCACGAAGGAATGCGCGAGCGTGCGCCCGCGCATGAAGGCCAAGGGCGCCACCTCGATGACGCCCGTTTCCATCAGCTTGACGCATTTCTCGCCCATGACCTCGAACAGCGCGTCATAGAGCGGGCGCAAATAAGGATCGATCTTCTCTTTCAAGTCTCCGGGGAGAAATCCAAGCCGTTCGCCTGCCTCGAGCGCGGGCCGCGCGAGGACGAGGCGATCGACGCGTCGCTCGTGCAACAGATGCGCACCGAACGCCGCCGCGAGATAGGTCTTTCCCGTGCCCGCCGGGCCGACCCCGAACACGAGCTCGTTGTTGCGCATCAGCTCGATATAAGCCGCCTGCGCGGCCGAACGCGCGCGCGTGATCTTGCCCGCGGCCGTGCGAAGCGTGGCGCCCGCGGGCTGCCGCGCTTCGACAAGCGCGGTCTCGGCAAAGGAGATCTCGGCGTCGATGTCGGCAAGCCCGATCTCTTCGCCCGAATCAAGACGGGTATAGAGCGCGCGCAAGACGGAGGCTGCGTGCTCGCGTGCTCCTGGTTCTCCCTCGATTGCGACCAGATTGCCGCGCGTGGCGACGGTGACGCCGAGCTTCTGCTCCAGCCGGACGAAATGGCGGCTGTGGTTCCCGGCAAGCGCGGGCAGAAGCCCATTGCGCCGGAATTCGAGCGTCACCTGTTCGCGGGCGGCGACCGGCACCTCGTGTTTGCCGTGGCGCGGGGTCAAGCGATCGCCATTGCCGGAGAGACCGGAACCGAATCCACAAGAACGCCGCGCAAGCTGTTCGGCAATACCGCCGCGATTTCCACTTGCCTGATCTCGCCGATGAAGTCTTCGGCGCCGGCGACATGGACGGGCTGAAGATAAGGGCTGCGCCCGACCGCTTGGCCGTTCTTGCGTCCGGGCTTGTCGAAGAGCACGGGAAGCACCTTGCCGCGGCAGCCCTGATTGAAGCGGTGCTGCTGCTCGGTCAGTAACGCCTGGAGCCGCGAGAGGCGCTCGGCTTTCACTTCGTCCGGAATTTGTCGGGCGACCGCTGCCGGAGTCCCCGGACGAGGGCTGTATTTGAAGGAGAAAGATCCCGCGTAATCGACCTCGCGCACGAGCGAAAGCGTCGCCTCGAAGTCTTTCTCCGTCTCGCCCGGAAAGCCGACGATGAAATCGGACGACACCGCAATATCGCGGCGCGCAGCGCGAATGCGCTCTACGAGCCGCAAATAGTCGTCGCGCCCGTGCCCGCGATTCATCGCGCTCAGAATGCGATCCGAACCCGACTGAACGGGGAGATGCAGATAAGGCATCAGCGTCTCGATCTCGCCATGCGCAGCGATGAGATCCTCGTTCATGTCGCGCGGATGGCTCGTGGTGTAGCGGAGCCGCTTCAAGCCCTCGATGCGCGACAGACGCCGGATGAGCTGCGCCAGAGTCCAGCGTTCGCCGTCGGGACCTTTGCCGCGATAGGCATTCACGTTTTGACCTAGAAGCGTGATTTCGCGCGCGCCCTTATCCGTCAAGCGCTGCGCCTCGGCCTCGATCTCCAAGACGGGGCGCGAGAATTCCGCGCCGCGCGTATAGGGAACGACGCAGAAGGTGCAGAACTTGTCGCAGCCTTCCTGAACGGTGAGGAACGCGGTGAAGCCGTCGACGCGGCTCTCCTCGGGCAAATGGTCGAACTTGTCCTCGGCCGGGAATTCGGTTTCGAGCGCATGTCCCAAGCCGCGCGCGATCTTCGCGATCATCTCCGGCAAGCGATGATAGGACTGCGGACCCACGACGATGTCTACGGCGGGCTGGCGCGCGATGATCTCGGCGCCTTCGGCTTGCGCGACGCAGCCCGCGACCGCGATCACCATCGAGCGGCCTTGGGTTTTGCGCTCTTCTTTGAGTTTCTTGAGCTTGCCAAGCTCGGAATAGACCTTCTCGGCCGCCTTCTCGCGGATGTGGCAGGTGTTGAGGACGACCATGTCGGCGTCCTCGGGCTCTTGGCTCAAGTCATAGCCCAACGGCGTCAACAGATCCCCCATGCGGACGGAATCGTAGACGTTCATCTGGCAGCCATAGGTCTTGATGTAGAGCTTCTTCATATCCGCCTGTCTATCCGTGGCGGTTTATAGAGGCGGCGAGAAAGATCGGCAAAGCGTCCGTTCATGCCGTTTCCTCGGCTTCGGGCTCTTCCTCGCGCAACCCCCCGATGAGCTCCTCATTGCGGATTTCCGCGGCCGCTTTGGGCCCATGGAGCGCGCGGATGACGCCGGCGCGAACGGTCGCCTCGACGATTGCGGCAAGGCGCTTGCGGTCGCCAGCCTCGGCGATGGTCAAAGGCGTGTGAAGCTCGACGACAACGTCGATCGGCCCCATCCAGAACGCTTCCCAGAAATGGGGCACCAGCTCCATATCGCCGTACCAGGCGAAGAACGGCCTGGTCTCGCGGCCCATCGGCATGCCATGCAGGCCGACATAGGCGATCGAGACGGGCTGAACCGGCACATGGCGCAAGTGGTGCTCGGCATCTTCGCCCAAATCGAGTTCGGCCGCCGAGAAGAGCGAGCTCTTGAAGGGAAACACGCGGTTTCCGTCGCTGGATGTCCCTTCCGGGAAGATCACAAGCGCTTCGCCGGCGGCCAAGCGCCTTCGGATCGTGTCGCGGTCTTCGGCCGCCTTCGCGCGCTCACGGCGGATGAAGATCGTGCGCTGGAGGCGCGCCAGCGTGCCGAAGAATGCCCAAGCGCCGACTTCCTGCTTGGCGACGAAACTCAATGGCGCGACCGTCGAGAGGATCGGAATGTCCATCCAGCCAAGGTGATTGGCGGCCATCAAGACACCGCCCGAGGCCGGCGCGCCGACGAGCGAGACCTTCAGGCCTATGAGCCGGCAAACACCCCGGTGATAGGCTTTGGGCAAACGGCGCGCCAATCCCAAATCCAATCGCACCGCGATCACCTGCACCGGCGCCAACAAGAGCGTCACGAACAGGAAAATGAAGATGAGCCACGCGGCGCGAAGCGTCGCCATTTTCACCCTAAAGGACGATTCGGCTTCTTGCCGCCCTTGGGAATACCGTAGAGCTCGAGCCGGTGATCGACGAGCTCGAAGCCGAGCTCTTCCGCCACCCGGCGCTGGAGCTTTTCGATCTCCTCGTTGACAAACTCGATGACGCGACCCGTCGAAAGATCGATCAGATGGTCATGATGTTCGGCGATTTCTTCATAGCGTGAGCGGCTCGCACCGCTCGCATCGCGGAAGTCGTGGCGTTCGAGGATGCCAGCGTCCTCGAACAATTTGACGGTGCGATAGACGGTTGCGATCGAGATGTGCGGATCGACGGCAATGGCGCGGCGATAAAGCTCCTCGGCATCGGGGTGATCGTATGCCTCGGCCACGACGCGCGCGATGATGCGGCGCTGCTCGGTCATGCGCAGCCCCTTGTCGAGGCAGGCCTTTTCGATGCGATTCAAGGCGTCGGTCCGGTTCACGGGCCACCTCCTCGGGTCATTCTATTCCACCGTTGGGCCGGCGGGCGAGATCAAATTGGACCACGATCCAACGGGAGCGTGGCACGGAGCATGACCGCGTCCAAGACGGTCCCATCGGCACGGCGATAATATTTTTGCCGCCGCCCGACGATTTCGAATCCGGCGCGGCGATAGAGCGTGATCGCGCCGTGATTGTCCTCTGCGACCTCGAGGAACATTTCGCGCGCGCCGAGAGCATGGGCCTCCTTGGCGGCCGTTTTTAAAAGCGTGAGCGCGAGCCCTTTGCGCCGCGCTCCGTCGATGGTTCCGAGGGTGAGAATCTCACACTCGTCCAAGGCCACCTGGACCAGGATGAAGGACTGCGACTCACTCTCAGTTTTGTCCGCCGCCAACAACGCGACAGCGCCAGGGCGGTCGAGCAGACGGCGAAACGATTCAGCGCTCCACCGATCGTCGAAGCAAGCGCCATGCAACGACGCGAGCTCGCGCACGTCTTCGAGCGACGCGTGGCGGATGCGTATCAACGGATCGCTCCGGGCGGTTTGGCGTCCGGTGGCCGCAAATAAAGCGGCTTCGGCGGTGGCCCTTCCTGCGCGTGCGCGCCAAGGCGCGCGACGAAGACCGCATCGGGCTGGCGAATAGCGCTGTCGATGGGAGCAAAGCCTGCGTCGCGGAGCAACGGGATCAGCGCTTCGGCGCCGGTGCCCGCGACAGCAACGGCGCCCTTTTTCGCGGCCGTTCCTATCCGCTCGGGCGCGTGTGCAAGAACGATCAGCTCGGGCGCGATGAGCGCTTCAGCCCGCGAGCGCGCGCCGAGATAAATCTCGCCGCGCTTGGCATCGGCGGCCACGATCGCCCAATCGGCATCCGCGATCTTTTCGAGCGCGGCTTCGGCCATGACATCGAGCGTCGTCACGCCGACCGCCGGAATTTTCAGAGCGAGCGCCATGGCGCGCGCGAACGCAAGCCCGACGCGCTGTCCGGTGAACGTGCCGGGGCCCGTCGTGACCGCAATCCGATTAAGCGCCGCGTAGGATAGGCCAGCGTTGCGCATGAGCGCGTCCACCATCGGGGCCAATGCTTCCGCATGCCCGCGCTGCATCTCTTCGAAGGCATGCGCGACGACGCGCGCGTCGGCAGTGAGCGCCGCCGAACAGGCGCCCAAGGCCGTATCGATGCCGAGGATGTTCACTAAGCACGCCTACAAGATCTTGCATGCCTCGTCGAACGTGAGACGTCCGGCGCGCGGCCTAACTCCGCTCTCGTCGCCAAAGCCGAGATTGCAGAGGAAATTCGACTTGATCGACGTTCCGGAGAAAAATTCCTTGTCCACACCGTCATTGTTGAAGCCCGACATCGGCCCGCAGTCGAGGCCGAGAGCCCGCGCGGCGAGAATGAAATAGCCGCCCTGGAGGCTCGCATTGCGGAACGCGGCGAGTTCAATTTCCGCCGGATCCCTCTTCGCCCAGGAATCGCGCGCCTCGGGATTGGGACTGAGCTTTCCCATCATCTCGTAGAATTTGAGATCATAGGCGAGGATGGCGGTCGCGGGCGCGAGCATCGTCTGTTCGACATTGCCCTTGTTCAAGTGCGGCCTCAGGCGTTCTTTCGCTTCCTTCGAGACGATGAACCAGATGCGCGCGGGCGAAGTGTTGTTGGTGGTCGGGGCCCAGCGCATCAGGTCGAAGATCGCCATAAGCATCTGCGGTGTGACGGGCTCGGGCCGCCATTTCCGATGCGTGTGTGCTTTGCGGAAAAGGGTGTCCAGAGCCTCATCGTTCACGGCATGGGCCACGGCGCACTCCTGTTCGGAAACCGGAAATCAGAAGGTCTAAACCGCCTCGACCGCGGACACTTCCGGAATGTAATGGCGGAGCATGTTCTCGATGCCGTTCTTGAGCGTGATGGTCGAGGACGGACAGCCCGAGCATGAGCCCTGCAAATGCAGGAACACCGTGCCCGAACCTGCGTTGAAGCCCTTGAAGATGATGTCGCCGCCGTCATTGGCGACCGCGGGCCGCACGCGCGTGTCGATCAGCTCCTTGATCTGGGCGACGATCTCGCCCTCCTCGCCCTCGTAAACGGGCTCGGCTTCGGCGTCAGCCTCGCTCTCGAACAGCGGCAGCTGCCTCGTGAAGTGCTCCATGATGGCGCCGAGGATCGCGGGCTTCAAATGCCGCCAATCGCCGTCGCGCTTGGTGACCGTGATGAAGTCCGCGCCGAAGAACACGCGCTCGACTTCGGGAATGGAAAAAATGCGAGCCGCCAAGGGCGAGCGCTCGCCGGCTTCCCTATCGGGGAAGTCGATGGTGCCCTCCTTCATGACCTCGCAGCCGGGGAGGAACTTCAAAGTCGCCGGATTGGGCGTCGTCTCGGTCTGAATGAACATGCGGGAGATATTGCGCTTGGAGACGCTTTCTGCCAGAGTGAACAAAAAGGGAACAGTCGGATTATGAGCGATACGACCGCGCCAGACATCGATTTGTCAGCGTGCTGTCACGCGCCGATCGGATATGACGCCTGGGTGGACAGCAACGGCGAACTCTGCGGCGGGCCATATGACCATTGTATTTGTATGAACTGCGGCACGGAGAACCCCGAGCTTTGGGACGGAAAGTCCCCACTCCCCGAGGAACCCCGCGGACCCGACTCGCCCTTTGAGGCCGAACAAGACTGACGGAGTTGGTCAGTCGACCGAGCGCAATCGATAACAGCCGCGCGTCACAAATTCCAAGTAGCCTCGATTGCGCAGGAACTGAAGCTGCTGCCGAATCTTGTCCTTGACGTGATGATTGTTCGGATAAAGTAAGCTTAGCGGCTTTTCGAAAGCGTAAACGTCATCGAGCTCGAATTCGCGCTTTCCAATTTGGTCAACGCACTTCATCACGTCGATTAGCCAGCCTCGTGCCTCCGCTTCCTTCTCGCGCAAGAATAATGTCTTGCGCCATTTGGAGAGGACGCTCTCTTTCGGAACAAGCTGTCCGTTCTCGACGAGAAAGATTTTTCCGGCAGCGGGAACTTGGTTGAGCAGTATGTTGCAGCCGATCCAACCAGCGCGGCGTGCCGTGGCGGCAAGCGGCTTGCGCTTCTCAATGATGTCTCGAACGAAAAAGTGTTTTGGAACGACAAACAGGTTCGTGACGCCGAACTGCTTCAGATCATAGTTCAGCAGCATCAAGTTCGGGTTGTTGCTCGCGTCTAGCCGCTCGCACATCGAGCGAAACGCGCCGTCGAGGACCTTCGCGCCGAACTTACTCTTTTGGCTCTTGAGCTCGTAATCTTCCTTGCACGATGAGCAGTAAAAGTCCGCGACGGGCTGGTTGTTCTTGTACTTCTCTATGTTCGCCAATCCGCAGTTCGGGCAAAAGACCTGCGACCGAACCCAAGTCTCTGTCCACACGCGCGCGCTTTGTGACGGACTCTCGTACGGGGTCTGAGTCTCTTCGAAGCCTAAGCGCATTGATTTGTGATCGCCCCCGATCGCATAAAGACTAACTCACCCCGTTTTCCGCCCGCTGGCGCTGGTGCTGGAAAGGCGCTCTTCGCCCGGGTCGACGTGGAAATCGACGACCGCGACCCCGCCCCTCTTCAAGACCGAGACGCCTTTCTCCAACGCGCCCGCGACTTCGGACGCCTTCGTGATAGGGCCGATGCCGACGGCGCCTTGGGCTTCAGCGAGCTTGGCGATGTCGGGCAGCGGGTCCTCCATGCGCAAGCCGATCCAGCGGTTCTTCACCTCGCGCCCGCGATGCTTCGCGACGTTGTCCTGATGCAGCTCGTCGTTGAAATAGGAGCGATTGTTGTCGATCAGCACGAGGAGCGGGATGCGGTGGCGCGCGGCCGTCCAGATCGCGGTCGCGCCCATGCAGAAATCGCCGTCGCCCAGAACCGAGACCGCGTAACGGCCCATCTCGGAGAGCGCGACGGCCGAACCGACGGACAGTCCGGGCCCGGAGCCAAGCCCGCCGCCGCCATCCTTGCCGAGATAGGAAAGCGGGCCCTTGAACGGCCAGATCTCGGTAGGCCAGCCGCGATTCAAAAGCGAGAACGTCACCTTGTCGGGATCGTTGAACTCGGCGCGAAGCGAAGACGCGATCAGCTCGAGCGTGATCGCATCGCCCGCGCTCTCCTTGCGGCGCACGGGCGTGCGTTCCTTCCACGGCGCCTTGCGCCCCTCCCCGAGCGCGGTCACGAGCTCCTCCACCACCGTGTCGGAGGTTGCCGCCATGAACACGTCGGCCGGCGGCAGCGCCTGATATTCCATCCCGGCGCCCTTATGGAGCGTGTGATCGAGCGAGGCGTTGACGATCTTGGCGGTGACTTTTCCGATGCTCCCCGCCTGGCGCAGCGCGCCGCCCAGATCGACCCAATCGAGCGCAAGAATCACGTCGGCTTCGCAGAGCGTCTCGCGCGCGGATTTCCCGAGCTGATTGAACGGCGGCACGATGTGCGCTGGATGATCGGTCGGGAACATCGCACCCGATTTCAAATCCGTCATCGCGCAGGCGCCGAGTTTCTCGGCTAGCCGCACACGCGCGTCCCACGCAGCTTGCGTGCGCGCGCCGCGCCCGAAGAGAATGACGGGCCGCTCGGCGACCAAGAGAATCTTCGCTGCTTCAGTGAGCGCACTCTTCGCCGGCCGCGGCGGCGACGGTGGGGCGAAGCGCTTGAGATCGGGCCATTCGGGCTCTTTCTCGAGCTTCATCTCCTGCAAACCGGCGTCGAGGCAGACATAGACGGGAGCCGAAGGTGCGGCACGCGTGAGCTGGTAGCCACGCGTAAGCGCTTCCACCATCGCTTCCGCCGACGCGGGCTGATTGTCCCATTTGACGAAAGAGCGGATGAGTCCGCCCTGATCGCTCATGGTGTGGATCCAATCGATCCACGGCCGGCGCTTGGCCGAGTCGACGGGCCCCGTCGCACCGAGGACGAGCATCGGCTGGCGATCGCACCAGGCGTTGAAGAGCCCCATCATGCCGTGCAGGAGCCCGACATTGGCATGCAGCACGCAGGCCATCGGCTCGCCGCTTGCCCGCGCATAGCCCTGCGCGATGGCGACCGAATGATCCTCGTGCAGGCAGAGAAGAATGCCCGGGCGCTCGTTCCCCAAGTGATTGACGATGGAATCGTGCAGCCCGCGATAGGAAGCGCCGGGATTGAGGCTGATATAGGGGATGTTCAGACGCCGCAGCATCTCGGCGGCGACATCGCTGCCCCAGGCGATCCGTTCGTCGGGCGTTCCCTCCGGCTTGTCGAGCTGCATGCCAATCCCCGAAAAGCTGCGCTTTATGTGAAGCATGCGGCGCGCGAGTAAATCAAGTTGATCAGCCATATCCCGAGCGTTCGCGCGATGTTCTTTATGCGGATGAACGTGTTTCCACCCCCTCTCCCTTGCCCTCTCCCCCTCGCGGGGGAGAGGGGAATTTACGCCCTAATCCCCCTCGCCCCCGGAGGGGG
>DASQHF010000168.1:0-9216 GCA_035632215.1 Micropepsaceae bacterium
GCTGGAGAACCGGAGTCGTCAAGCACCTGAAAAGATTGGTGCCCCCGGAGGGACTTGAACCCCCACGCCCGTGAAGGCAACAGATTTTGAGTCTGCCGCGTCTACCGTTCCGCCACGGGGGCACGTTCAAGGTCGAACGGAAGCGGGGGATCATAGCCAGCGCTTGACGAGGGTCAATAAAGCTGAACCGATGGTCTCGGCTCGCGCGGTTTGCGCTAAGCTCGCGATAAGGCTCCCCTTCGGAACCGGTCATGGATTTCGGCAATTACATCTGGCTGTTCTTCATTTTCATCGCGCTCCAGCCGGTGATCGCGGCCCGCTGGCTCAAGGTGATGCGGGCGCAGAAATTCGCCGCCATCCAGAAAAGCCGCAATTCCCGCGTCATCGCCGTCATCCATCGCCAGGAAGCGATGCGGTTCTTGGGCTTCCCGCTCGCGCGCTATATCGACATGGACGATGCGGAGAAGGTGCTCTATGCGATCCGCACGACGCCCAAGGAAATGCCGATCGATCTCATCCTCCACACGCCGGGCGGCCTCGTCATCGCCGCCGTGCAGATCGCGCGTGCGCTTCGCGCGCATCAAGGCCGCGTGACCGTGTTCGTGCCGCATTTCGCGATGTCGGGCGGAACGCTCTTGGCGCTCGCCGCGGACGAGATCGTGATGAGCCCGCATGCGGTCTTGGGGCCCATCGATCCGCAGATCAACGGGCTTCCGGCTGCATCTTTCTTGCGCGTCGCGGCCGAAAAGCCCTTGTCCGAGATCGACGATCAGACGCTGATCTTCGCCGATCTCGGGGCCAAGGCAATCGAGCAGCTCAAATCCCAGGCGCGCGAGCTGTTGCGCGCGCCGATGAGCGCGGAAGCGGCGGACGCGCTCAGCATCCAGCTCACGAGCGGCAAGTGGACGCATGATTATCCGATCAGCGCGACCGAGGCGCGCGCGCTCGGGCTAAACGTGAACACCGACATGCCGGAAGAAATCCTGGAGCTGCTCGCCCTGTTCCCGCAGCCCATCCGCACCACGCAAAGCGTGGAGTTCGGGCCCGGCACCCAGCCGCGCCCGACGTGAGTTCATGTACGGGCACGCAGCCGAATTGGAGCGTTTAAAACGCGTGCACCGGCACCGTTCCCTGAATTTGCCCGCTGGAAAGGACTTCTCCTCGAACGATTATCTCGGGCTGTCGCGGCATCCCGCCTTGCGCGAAGCGATCATCGCCGCGCTTGATGAGGAGGAGATCGTTGGTGCCGGCGGCTCGCGGCTCTTGCGCGGCCATCATGCCGCGCATGCGCGGCTCGAGGACTTCGCTTCCCTCTATTTCGGCGTGGAGAAGTCGCTCTTCTTCGGCAGCGGCTTCATCGCGAATTTCGCCTTGTTCACGACGCTGCCCGACCGTCACGACGCAGTCGTCTTCGACGAGCGCATCCATGCGAGCGTCAAGGAAGGCGTGCACGCGGGGCCGGCCGAGCGCTACAAGGCGAAGCACAATGATGCGGACTCGTTCGAGAGCGAGATCCGCCGTGCGCGCGAGAACGGCGCCCGCCGCGTCTTTCTCGCGGTCGAGAGCGTCTACAGCATGGACGGCGATCTTGCGCCCCTATCCGAGCTCGACGCGATCGCAAAGCGCTACGAGGCGACACTCTTTGTCGATGAGGCCCATGCCACCGGGGTGTTCGGACCGGATGGACGCGGCTTGGGGCAAGGCTTGCACGGCCCTCACTGGATATCGCTCCACACCTGCGGCAAGGCGCTCGGCATCGCCGGCGCGCTCGTCTGCGCGTCCAAGGAGACGATCGATTATCTGATCAACCGCGCACGCCCGTTCATCTATTCGACGGCGCCGCCGCCGCTTCTTGCCGCCGCGGTCGAGCGCGCGCTGAAACTCGTCCAGGAAGAGCCATGGCGGCGCGTGCGCGTGCGCGAGCTTGCGCTACTCCTCCACCGCGCGGTCAACCCGGGGAAAGCGTTTGCAGGCAGTCAGATCGTGCCGGTGATCTTGGGCGAGGACGAGCGCGCGCTCGCTGCGGCTCAAGACCTGCAAAGCCAAGGGTTCGATATCCGCGCCATCCGGCCGCCGACCGTTCCTGAAGGCACATCGCGCCTGCGCATCTCCTTGAACGCACTGCACAGCAAGGACGATATCGCGGCGCTAGCGTCAGCGCTCACTGGGGTTCTTCAACGATGAAGCCGCTGATCGTCACCGGTACCGACACTAGCGTCGGCAAGACGGTGGTCGCGGCGATGCTGACGCTCGCGCTCAACGGCACCTACTGGAAGCCGATCCAATCGGGCCTTGCCGACAAAGGCGATCGCGAGCGCGTCGCCGATCTTACCGGATTGCCGGCCTCTCATTTTCGCCCCGAAGCGTACCGTCTGCGTCAGCCGCTTTCGCCGCACCGCGCGGCCGAGTTCGACGGTGTCGAGATCGATCCCGATGCGCTCGGGCTTCCCGGCGACATTCCCGACGAAAGCTGGCTGATCGTCGAAGGGGTCGGCGGTCTTCTGGTGCCCATCAACCGCGGCATGCTGCTTGTCGAGTTGTTCTCGCGCTGGCGAGCGCCCGCCGTGCTCGTCGCACGAACGGCGCTGGGCACGATCAATCACACGCTTCTGTCACTCGAGGCGCTGAAATGCCACGACGTCGATGTGCTGGGCGTCATCTTCGTGGGCGAATCCTCACCCGACAGCGAGCGCACCATTGTCGAGTTCGGCCGGGTAAAACGTCTCGGCCATTTGCCGCTGTTGCCCGTGCTTGATGCGAAGACGCTCAACCACGCTTTCGAGACGCATTTCCATCGCGGCGATTTCGAGGATGAATATCAGCCGTGAAACAGGAACAAGATGGGGTCAGACACCACCTGCTCGGCGCGACAGAATTGTCGACGCCAGGTGGGATGGTGTCTGACCTCAATTTGCGCGCACCGATCTGGCATCCGTTCACCCAGCATGGGCTGAATGTCGCGCCCGTTGCCGTCGCGAGGGCCGAGGGCGCGTATCTCTACGCACAGGATGGACGCGTGATCATCGATGCGATCTCCTCCTGGTGGGTCAATCTGCACGGCCATGGCCACCCTCGCATCGCGGATGCGATTGCGGCCCAAGCGGGGAAGCTCGAGCAGGTCATCTTCGCCGGCTTCACGCACGAGCCCGCCGAGACGCTGGCGCGCAAGCTGCTCGAGCTCGCGCCGCCGGGACTTTCGTACGCGTTCTTCTCCGATTCCGGTTCGACCTCGGTCGAGGTCGCGATCAAGATGGCGGTCGGCTGCTGGCACAATCGAAAGCGCCCGCGGCATAAGATCATCGCGCTCGAGCACGCCTATCATGGTGACATGTTCGGCGCGATGTCGGTCGGCCAGCGCGGCCTCTTCAATGCCGCTTACGAGACGATGCTGTTCGAGGTCGCGTATCTTCCGTTTCCCGAACGCGGGCGCGAGCAAAGGACCGTCGATGCCCTGAAGACATTGCTCGCAAACGAGCCGGATGCGTTTGCGGCGCTGATCATCGAGCCGCTGGTGCTCGGAGCCGGCGGCATGAGGATGTATTCCGCCGAAGTGTTGGCGGAGATCGCCTCCCTCTGCCAGCGGCACGATGTCTTCTTCATCGCCGACGAGGTCATGACCGGGTTCGGCCGCACCGGCACGATGTTCGCTTGCGAGCAGGCAAGGGTGACACCCGATCTGATGTGCCTATCCAAGGGCTTGACCGGCGGGTTCCTGCCCATGGGTGCGACGTTGGCGAGTACGGAAATCTACGACGCGTTCTATTCCCAGGATCGCGCGAAGACCTTTTTCCACAGCTCGTCCTATACCGGGAACGCGATCGCCTGCGCAGCGGCCGTGGCTAATCTCGAGATCTTCGAGATGGAGCCGGTCGCCGCGCGGATTGCGACGCTCGGCGAACGCCAAGTGCAGCATCTGGCGAAATTTCAAGATCGCCCCGAGATCGCCGAGATCCGGCAAACGGGCACGATCGCGGCACTCGAGCTCAAAGCTTCCGATGCCGGCTATTTCGCGGCGCTTGGACCAAAGCTCAATCGCTTCTATCTTGAGAAGAGCGTGCTCTTAAGGCCATTGGGCAATGTGGTCTATGTGCTGCCGCCCTATTGTATCGCTGCGGACGCTTTGAAGCAGGTGTACGAAGCAATCGATGAATCGCTTGGCCTCATCGGCGGTTGAAGAGACGAGCCGCGATCTTGTCCCCGCGGTGCGCGCACGGCTGACGCGATTCTGCGCGCAACCCGGCGAGCACGCGCGGTTTCTCAACATGCTCTCGCTCATGGAGCACATCGGCAGCCGAAAGATCATGCTGAGCCAGGAGAAGGCCGAGCTTGCGCAAACGACCTTGCGCCATTTGGCCGAAGAGACGCGCCACGCCTATTTCTTCAAGCGGCAGGCCGAGAAGCTCGCGCGCCGGCGGCTCTCGTTTTCAGACGCCGATACCGTCGCGCCGGCGCCAGCGCGCGCGTATATGGGCCGGCTCGATGCCGCGATCAGTCGGGGCTTAAGCCGCGCGGCGCCGGAGCTTCCGTACCTGTACATGTCGCTGATCGTCGAGCTGCGCGCGGTGTGGTTCTATCGCCTGTACGAGGAGACTCTCGACGAGCAGCAGGCCTCGCTCTCGCTCAAGAGCGTGCTTGCAGAAGAGAACCTGCATCTGGATGCCATGCTCGCGCGTTTGGGCGAAATGGATCCGGACGTCTTGCGCCGACTTGAGGAATTCGGCTCGTTCGAAGACGCACGATTCCGCTCGCTCTGGCGCGCGGTGGACGAGGACGCGGGCGCGGAGCGGCTCGCTGCGGAATAGGCAGGGTAATCGCATATGGCTTTGAGAATGAGCGCAGGCTTCAAACCTACCTCCCCCTGGTGGGGAGGTCGGCCTTCTGAGCGCGCACGCGCGAAGAAGACCGGGTGGGGGGTGAGGTCTTTCCCTCTGCTCAGCCGGATGAATTTTGCACTGTGTTTCGACCGCTCCCCCCACCCGGCTCGCCTTTGCGCTGTCGCGCAAGAGGCTTGCCGACCTCCCCACAAGGGGGAGGTGGGTAGCAGGCTTACGTTCCTGGCGGCCGTGCGCGAAGCATATGCGATTGACCTCCCCACGAGGGGGAGGTGGATTCGAGTCTCGCTCTCATGATCAGTGTCCACGAGTCGTATGCGATTGCCCTGGCTGAATAGCCATGGACATTCGACGCATTCTCATCGTCGCCGGGTTGGTGCTTGTCGCCGCAGGCTTGTTATGGCCCCTATTGACGCGGCTCGGCCTCGGGCGCTTGCCCGGCGACATCGCGATCGAGCGCGGCAATTTTCGCTTTTACTTCCCGCTTGTGACGTCTCTTGTGGTTAGCGCCGCCGTCACGCTTCTCTTTTGGCTGTTCCGGCGCTAGATGGTCATTCAATGACCGAGCGCACGATCCGCCGCGCCCTCCTCTCCGTTTCGGACAAGACGGGTCTCATCGCGTTCGCGCAGACGCTGTCGGGCTACGGCGCCGAACTCCTGTCGACGGGCGGCACCGCCAAGGCGCTCCGCGATGCCGGGCTCGCCGTCACGGATGTTTCCGAAGTGACGGGATTCCCCGAGATCATGGACGGGCGCGTCAAGACGCTGCATCCCAAGATCCATGGCGGCCTCTTGGCCCAGCGCGACAAGCATGGCGACGCGATGCGCGCGCATGGGATCGAGGGAATCGATCTCCTCGTCTGCAATCTCTATCCGTTCGAGGCAACGGTGGCGAAGGGCGCCGGCTTCGAGGAGACGATCGAGAACATCGACATCGGCGGACCGGCCTTGATCCGCGCCGCCGCCAAGAACCACGACTGGGTGACGGTCGTGGTCGATCCGGAGGACTACGCGCTCGTTACCGCCGCGCTTCAGGAAAGCGGCGGAAAACTCGGCGCGAACTTAAGGCACGAGCTGGCCGAGATCGCGTTCGCGCGCACTGCGGCCTATGACGCAGCCGTGTCGAGCTGGTTCGCGGCGCAGAATTCGACCGACACGCCGCGCCGGCGCAGCTTTGCGGGAAAGCTGCGCCAGGGCCTGCGCTACGGCGAGAATCCGCATCAGAGGGCAGCGTTCTACGCCACCGGCGAGAATCGTTTCGGCGTCTCGACGGCAACCCAGCTTCAGGGCAAAGAGCTCTCCTACAACAACATCGCCGACACGGATGCCGCCTATGAGCTGGTGGCGGAGTTCGATCCGAAAACTCCCGTGTGCGCGATCATCAAGCACGCCAACCCGTGCGGGGTCGCGCGCGGCGCATCACTGGCCGAGGCTTACAGGAACGCGCTCGCCTGCGATCCCGTGAGCGCCTTCGGCGGCGTCCTCGCCTTCAACCGTCCGCTCGATGCTGGGGCGGCCGAGGAAATCGCAAAGCTCTTCACCGAGGTCATCATCGCACCCGACGCCGATACGGAGGCGCGGAAGATCATGTCGGCGAAGAAGAACCTCCGGCTGCTCATCGCCGGCGGCCTCCCCGATCCGCGCGCGACGGGATTGAGCTTCCGTTCGATCGCGGGAGGGTTCCTCGTCCAGACCCGCGACAATGCCGAGACCGGACGGAACGACCTCAAGCTTGTCACCAAGCGCAAGCCGACGAGCGCCGAAATCGCCGACATGCTGTTCGCATTCACGGTCGCGAAGCACGTCAAGTCGAACGCGATTGTTTACGCCAAGGACGGCGTCACGGCCGGTATCGGCGCAGGTCAGATGAGCCGCGTGGATTCGGCGCGCATCGCGGCCGCGAAAGCACGCGAGGCAGCGGCGGCCGCGGGTTGGCCCGAGCCGCGGACCAAAGGCTCGGCGGCCGCATCGGAAGCGTTCTTTCCCTTCCCCGACGGCCTCATTGCGGTTGCCGAAGCGGGGGCCACCGCGATCATCCAGCCCGGCGGATCGGTGAATGACGACGAGGTGATCAAGTGCGCCGACGAGCTCCATCTCGCGATGGTGTTCACCGGCGTCCGGCACTTCCGGCACTGATCGGCGGCCGTCCCTCAGAAGTGGTAATTCGCGCCGACGCGGAAGATGTGCGCCTCCAAGCCTACGCGATGGGTAAAGACGTTCTGCGGATACGCGACTGCCGGCACGTAAGCGATCAGGTTGGTGCTTGTGGTCGATACGTGGCCGAAATCCGCGAACAGATATTCGCCTTTCACCGTCCACTGGTCCGCTATCGGAGCCTCGAGACCGCCGCCCGCCGTCCATCCGAGCCTCGTCTTGTCCATGTTCGCGGTTTCGAGAGCGGGACCGAACGTATCCGTGAACTTCTCCTTGTAACCGAGCTTCGTGATCGCGAGCCCGGCCGTTCCGTAGAACAGAAGATCGCCGGACAGCCAACCCAAGCGCGGCCGCGCCGTGACGAGCCAATCGGTCTTCCGCGACTGGCTGATCGTGAAGGTCGAGGGCGAGCAGCAGGGATACGTGGTCGTCGACTTCTTGCTGTCCCTCAAGTCCAGGCCGTCAATATCGAGCTCGGCACCGTAAACGAGATTGCCGGATTGGGCATTGAAGCCCCCTTGCGCTCCGCCGGTGAAACCGCCGTTGTTCAAATTCTGTGCGCCGGTGGTGGCGATCGCCGGCACGCTTGTCGCGGTAAAGTAGCCGCCTCCGCTGTACACGGTCGACGTCTTGGCGCCGCTCTGGCCCTCCGCGTACCCGGCATTAATGCCGGCATAGAATCCGTCCCAGTCCGCTGCATGCGCCGGCGCACCGGCTCCCAAAAGCAAGACAGCACTGCCAACCAAGAACTTGTTCATGACGCCCTCAGTCCGACACGTCTTCGGAAGCGGGCTTGCCCTTGTCGAAGATCCGCATCTCGATATAGCGCGCCGGCCTGCCCGACAGGTTCTGCTGGCGGTGCACGGTGCCGCGCGGAACGTAATTCCAGTCCCCTGCTTTCAGGATCTGCGGCGGCTTACCCTTGATGGTGAAAGTGACTTCGCCTTCCTGCACGGCCGTCCATTGATCGCCCGGATGGCGATGGAAGTTGTTGCCTGCGCCGGGCGGCATGGTCACGGTTTGCAGGCCAACTTCGCGCGTCGGATCCTTCTCGAGCGGCATCAGGAAATAGCGATGGTTTTGGAATGGCGGCGCTGCGGTCTGTGACCACGCCGCAGCAGCGATAGCCGTCGAAATAAGAACTGCCGGAACGAACAGCTTATTCATGTGCTCCTCCCGCGAGCTGTTATTGGAAAATATCGCGTTTGCCGAAGTCCCGGAAGAGCGGATCATCGCGGCCGGCGGCTTCGCCGTGACGTGACGAAGGCTCACCGGTTAGCAGGCGGCTGCGACTGCTGGAACAGCTTCTGGCCGCGCTCCACCAGGTGATTGCCGATTTCCGAAAACGCGGCGCCTCTTGCTTGCATGGTGCTGCCACATCTCGCGGCTTCCGAACGCACGTCTTCCGGCGTCATTTTGTCGATCTCGGCAATCATTCGGCTTTCGAGATCGAGATTGGGCGCACCGCCGTCGAGGCGGCCAAGATAGTAAAGGGATGCAAGAAATCCCGCCGTCTTGACCGTTTCATCGTTCGAATTGCCGCTACTCAAGGAAGCGATCAAGCAACGAATATCGGCCGTGATATTGGCGGCGGCGGCACTTTGCGCATGAGCGGCAAGCGGCGAAGCCAAGAACAAAAACAAGGCAATGAAACCATGTCGAACCATCGATCCTACTCCTACTCGCGCCCTCGCGGCCGGCTTGTCCCGATGAGATACCACGCATGTGCGGTGCCCGGGTAGAAACATCGCGTGCAAGCTCCCGACGGCGTAAACTGCTCCCGCATCTCGCGCCTTGGGAGAACTTAGATGCTCATGCGCACAATCACGTTGGCCGGCTTGCTGCTAGCCTCGGCCGGCGCTTATGCCGCCGACAACCCGTTCTACGGCACCTGGAAATCCGATCTTTCGAAGTCGCACATGACCAACAAGGCGCTGATCGGGCAGACGCTGATCGTGCTGATCGCGCCTTATGGAGACAATGGCTGGTCCCGGGTTCAAATCGACGTACGCGACCCGTCGAAATCGGGCCGCGAGGAACACTATTCGGCGAAGTTCGATGGCAAGGATTATCCGACCAATGGCGGCGATCCGCGCGTTGTCGCGCTTACTCGCGTCGACGGTCGGTCGGTCGATCAGGTGATCAAGCGCGATGGAAAGATCACATCACGTTCGCGGATGGTGGTGTCGGCCGACGGCAAGACGCTGACCGTCACGGGCAACGGCGTCAA